>MGQD01000101.1:19396-20563 GCA_001797695.1 Deltaproteobacteria bacterium RBG_13_49_15
AAGGAGTGGTTCGCTTTACCGATGACCTGGATAAAATTCCTGAAAAGCAGCGATTAAAAGCCACCTCCTTCGAGGAATCCAAAAGCAAGGAGGCCCCTTCCGAATCCGCGCAACCGGAAGAGAACAAAGGAAGCGATACCCTTCCGTCAGCAGAAAGCTTTAGCAAAAAAACACGGGAGCTCGAAGAGAAAAGACGCCAATTGGACGCCGAATATAAAGCCCTAATGGTAAAAAAAGAAACAATTATTAAAATGGATAAAAAAACAAGAGTCGGAATCATTAAATATAATGAAACCATAACTAAACTAAATGAAGAAATCCAGACCTACGAAAATAAAAGGCTGGCATTCGATAAAGAGGTTGAAGCACATAACGAAATAATCAGAAAGGACCTGAAGCAGCGACTGGAAAAAAATACGGCGTCGTCCGGTGGAGAATCATCCAAATAACCTTTTTTATGTGCGACTACGTGAAATTTGTCCGGGTTTCCATTTTAAACAATGCAATTGAAGCGCAACTGATCTCCTCAATTCTGATGGAGCAGGATATCCCACATCAAATCCGCTCCTATCATGACACCGCTTATGACGGTCTGTTTCAGGTTCAAATGGGATGGGGAGAAATCAGAAGTCCGGCTGAATTTGAGCGGGATATCCTTGAAATAATTGACGCGATTCGATCCGATTTAAAAACCGGTTGAACAGTTCTTGAATAATTCTCGACCAATAATCAAAAGAAGGAGGATCAGGCATGTCAGGACATCGATTTGATTTTCAAAAGGCCCTCGAAATCGGCCGTCCCCCAAACGTAAAGCACCTGTTCCCGAATTCACATGGCCTTATTGTGAGTGGAAAATTTATCGATAGGGGGATGCTGAAAAAAGGAAAGGCGGTCGCCATGGCCGCAAACGGCCGGAATAGTTTCATTATCCGTGGTGCTTTACTGGCCGCCCAGCAGGCCAATGCCGCCATCATCATAGAAATTGCCAAGTCGGAAGGGGGTGTTGAAGCGTATTGCGCGGTCAATTACTGGAACATCGCACGAATGGTCGATGCGCTGCTCAATGAACTGAACATCACCGTTCCGGTGGCCATTCACGCAGACCATTACGGTATCAAGAACAGAAAGGATATCGAGGCGGCCAAGATCGAGATTCCCACCCTTTTT
>MGQD01000102.1 GCA_001797695.1 Deltaproteobacteria bacterium RBG_13_49_15
AAAGGCCAGAAAGTTCAGATCATCTTCGCATTTGATGCAAAACTCGAGGACGGTGCGATCGATGCCTATAACCAATTCCTGCTGGTATGCAGGGAAAACGGCGACAGCATCAGCGTAAAGATTTTAGAATCGATCATTGATGAAGAACAGGTGCATTTCAACTATTTTGATAACGTAAGCGACCACATCTCGGATCTTGGGGAGACATACCTGGCTCAAATCGCAGGGACACCGTCCGCCACCGGATTGCAAACTCAGGGTTTTGTTGCCAGGCAGGGTTTGGCTCCCAAGCCCTAATACCGGATGCCTTTGAAAACGAAATACAGCCCGACAATCATCATCAGTCCGGCGCCGACGCGATAGATCAACTCTCTTTTTTTAAGCCAGCCCATATCGGCCAGCTTTGCAACCAGAAAGAGAGCAGGAACGGTGCCGATGCCGAAAAACATCATTATGGCTGTTCCGCTTACAATCCCTTGAGTCATGGAAGAGGTTTTCATTCCGGAACCGGCGGCAGCCAACAATGCCGTATAAACCGGGCCGCAGGGGAGCAGGCCGAGCAGTAACCCTATGGGAAAATAGGCAATCGGGGATTTGGCGCGGAAAAGTCTCTTAACCCCCATCGAGATGATATTGTTGGGATTGCCGGAGTTAGTGAGCAGGCGCATCCATGGGATCCAGCCCATCATGGAAAGCCCCATGATGGTGATCAGTACGCCGGTAAATATCATGGCGCCTTTCTGCAATGTCCCTATGTATGCGGCCACGATGGTAAAGGCGCCGGTTGCTCCCATGAAGCCGCCCAGAATCATATAGGTTATGATACGGCCGGTGTTATAAAGAAGATGGGGAAGAAAAATTTTTTCCCCCTTCAAATTCAGGGAGAATGAAACCGCGATGGGGCCACACATTCCGATACAATGACCGAAGCCGACCGTGAAACCGGTGGCTAAAAATAACGGATATAAGGGATCGATATACGACATCGAAAATAAATCGAATCACACCGGATTCATGAAGGGTAATATCGGCAAACCAGGTTTTTCGTTCGCTTGGACAACTGAATTTGGAAATGCCGGCGGTTTCAAAATGAGAACAGAAAGGGCATCCCGCAAGCGGGGTGCCCTTCTTCATCGTATGAACTAATTAAGCGACAGTAACGTTAACAGCAGAGGGTCCTTTTTTGCCCTGCTCGATATCAAAGGTAACGCGATCGCCTTCATTAAGGGTTTTAAATCCGGTCGCATTGATTCCGGTATGATGGACAAATACATCCGGTCCATTTTCCTGTTCAATGAAACCGTAGCCTTTTTTCTCGCTAAACCACTTTACAGTTCCAGTTGCCATTGTGCCGCCCTCCTTTCTTAAATAATTCTCTTGATTCCTACCTACTGGGCGCCACTTATGACAAATGAACTACCCTCGGAAAGAAATCGGCCTGCAAATTTAAGCTGACCTATAAAGATTACCGCGTAAATATCAAACGCAAATTGAAAGTCAAGATCTTTGTTGTTGAAAATCATTATTATACGGCATGGAGTCATGTTAGGCCAAACTGCCGCATATGAATAAAAAATGGGGGATGAAATTGAGCTTGACAGAATCGATCAATAATATATTATGTATCATAGATGAAATAGGAGACTATTATACCATGTCAATTGATTTTCAGAGCTGTCCTTGTTCAGGGAAAAATATGAGTTACTTCAGTGCACCATGGATATTATTGATCATTTCCAAGCATGAATCCATCCATGGTTACGAGCTAAAGAAGGTGTTGAAAAGATCCATGGAGGATCTTGGAATACCCATGAACATTACCGGGTTATATAGACACCTCAAATTCTTGGAAAATCGAGGGATGCTGGCTTCAGAATGGGATACCTCAACTACCGGTCCGGCAAAGCACAGGTATTTCCTGACGGAAAGCGGGAGGGAGTGTCTCATGCGATGGATGCAGACGCTCTACATCCAGATGGAAGTCATATCCCGCTTTTTTCAAAAAGCAAAAGAAGTCTTCCCTTCCTTTCCATTGATAGCGGAAATCGAATTGAAATCGGCAGGCATCCAGAAAGCGCGGAGGCCATAAATTCTATGGCGGCAATGGCCAATAAGAAACGAGAGCCCATTTCCGTCTTCCCAAGAGCCCTGGTTTCGATTTCTCCTTTTATTCTTCTGATATCCGCCTGGGAGTTGACAGCCGTGGTGATTACTTCCTGGCGCAGTGTTCCATTCCCTACGCCTTGGACCACCGCCTCGCGCTTGTTGAGTGCACTTGGAGGCGAAACCCTGGTGGATCAAACCCTGTACCGCCACATCCTCGACAGCCTGGTCCGCTGGATAGCGGCCTTTCTGGCCGCTTCCGCAAGCGGTGTTGCTTTTGGGCTGGCTGCAGGCTGGTTCCGCATGCTGGAAAAGATCGCTATGCCCATTGTTCATATCCTGCAGTTGGTGCCGGGACTGGCCTGGATACCGGTAGCCATACTCCTGTTCGGCGTGGGCGAAAAAGCGACGTTTTTTATGATAGCGGTTACAGCGTTTGCTCCGGTGGTCATCAATGTGGTCAGCGGGGTCAAGCGTGTGGATGTTATATACGTGCGTGCGGCCAGAATGCTGGGCGCCGGCCGGAAAACCCTTTTCCTGAGGGTCCTGCTCCCAGGGTCATTGCCCCAAATCCTCAGCGGCTTGCGCATCGGACTGGGCAACGGCTGGCGGGTTCTGGTAGCTGCAGAAATGATCGTGGGCACCGGTACCGGATTGGGATACGCCATCATCCAAGCCCGCTGGACCCTGGATTACGCTTCAGCCTTTGTTTGTATTATCGTCATTTGCCTGGTGGGGCTGGCGACCGAGCGTCTGATTTTTTCTCCATTGGAAAAAAAGACGGTTGAACGCTGGGGTTTGTCGCGCGGAGACTTGTGATGCTGGATATTCTTGAAGTTTCAAAAAATTTTTATCACCGCGAATCCGGGCAAGAGTTCCAGGTCCTGTGTGACTTGAACTTCCGGATTAACGAAGGAGAATTCGTGTGTCTTTTGGGTCCAAGCGGCTGCGGAAAATCTACCTTGCTGAATCTTGCTGCCGGTTTTATCAAACCTTCAGCGGGGCGATTAATCTTCCAGGGTCGCGAAATTAATGCGCCGGGGCCGGACCGGGCCGTTATTTTTCAGGATCCGACGCTTTTTCCCTGGCTCACGGCAATCCAAAACGTGGAGTTCGGCCTTCAAAATGCCGGCGTATCCAAAAACGAACGTCATTTAAAAGCGCTGCAAAGCCTGCAGCGGGTGGGATTGGAAAACTGCGCTGATGTCAGGCCCCACGCCCTTTCAGGCGGCATGCGCCAGAGGGTGTCCCTGGCAAGGGTGCTCGTGCTGGAGCCGGCTTTGCTGCTAATGGATGAACCTTTCAGCGCCTTGGACGAAAACACGCGGGAGCGTTTGCAGGATGAACTGCTTCGGATCTGGCTGGCGGACCGCAAGACGATCCTTTTTGTTACCCACAACGTTGATGAAGCGGCCTATCTGGCAGACCGTGTGCTGGTAATGGGGCCGGCGCCCATGAGCCTGGTGACTGAGGTGAGGGTTCCCTTACAACGACCCCGCCGGAGATCTGCCTTTGAGATCCAAAATATCACCGACCGGTTAAGGATGGAATTGGGTCGTCAGCCCTGCTGCATTCCCGTACAAAAAAGGAGTCATGGTAATGAAAACAACCAAACATAGAACGGGTTCGTTATTGCGGGGTTATTCGGCAGCCATGACGCTGATAATCATCGTGCTGCTGTCGGCATCCGGGGTGGAGGGCGACGACCAGACAGCCATCCGGATGGCGTATGTTCAAAAGATCCACTATGCGCCAACCATCATTGCCGTCAAGCAAGGGTACTTTCAAGCCGAGGGGATCAAGGTCAAGCCGGTCATTCTGGCTGCGGGATCAGGTATCGTAGCCGCAGAGGCCCTCATATCTGGTTCGGCCGACGCTGCGGTGATGGGCGATGCGCCGGCCATTTACGCCGCCGCCTCCGGGAAGCCGGTTAAAATAGTCGCTTGCTACGGCGGAGGGGAAAAAATGCACCGGATCATCGCCGGCAAAAATTCGGGCATCCGGGAAGCTAAAGGCTTAACCGGCAAAACCGTCGCCGTTAATTTCGGATCCAGCACCCATGGGGCGCTGATGCTTTTTCTGAAAAAAAACGGACTTGATTTGCGCCTGGTGAAGATCATGAATCTCAATTCAAGCGACATGCCTGAGGCTCTGGCCACGGGCCAGATAGACGCTGTGGCGGGGAGTGAACCGGTCCCCAGCACCGTAGAAATGGGAGTGCCGGGAAGCTATGAACTGGCCACGCTTTCCGGATTGGGCAACAGCTACCCCTTGGTACTGCTGGTTTCAGCTGAACTTGCCGCCGACGACCCCAAGGCGGTTTCGGCGCTGGTGCGGGCACATGCTGCGGCCGTCGATCTGATGAACCAAGATCCCAAACGTGCCGCCGGGATTATCGCCGGCGCGACCGGGGCCACCCCTCAGTTCGAGTTGAAAGTCATGCAGGCCCTTGAGTGGCGTATCCGCCTTGATCGGGAAGTCCGCGACAGCTTGGCACAGACCCGGGATTTTCTATTCGATATCAAAAAAATTCCCACCAAACCCGATCTGGACAAATTTTTTGACGACCGCTTCCTGAGATGAGTCGGTGAAAGGTTTTCATGAATTCGCGGGAAAGGATGATGATCTCCTTGGCCGGAGGCCGGCCTGACCAGGTTCCTGTTTTCCTGCGGGATTTAACCTTGGGATTGGACGTGGCCGGGTTCACCACTCCGGAGGTGTGTGCGGGTGGTCCGAATGGGGGATACCACGCCGGCAAATCTGCCCATGCGGTTGTCGCCTGCTGGGAAAAATTCAGGCCGGACGCCGTGGTAGGGAGCATCCACGATTTGGGCGCCGATGTCGAAGCCTTGGGTGGCCGGACCGATTTTCCTGAATTCGGCGTTCCTCGCATCGTCAAGGAGCCTTTTGCAGACAAAATCAGACTGGTCAAGGCACGCGTTCCGCGGATGGACGTCGATGGACGCTTGCCGGGTATATTGAAAGCTCATGAGCTGGTCAAACAACGCATCGGGTCCGAAGTGGCGATTTGCGCCAATGTGGAAGGGCCGTTGACAAAGGCGGCCAATCTCCGGGGAACGCAAAAGCTGATGCAGGATTTTTTTCGCGACCCCGGATTTGCGGCCGACCTGGTGACCTTTTCAACTGATATTTCCATCAGTCACATTCAATTCCTGGCCCATGCCGGTGCGGATTTCGTGTTTGTGGCCGCCGCCGCTGACGGCCCTGTAATCGTCACTCCCTCGATTTACATGGATTACACCATTCCGAATTTGAAACGAATGGTACAAACCGCAAACGGAGTCGGACTGCCGCTTGTCTTCCATCCCCATGGCCGGTTCACCGATGATAAATTCCGACCTCTGGTGGAAAGTGCATTGGAATTGAAGATCGCAGGATTTCAGTTCCCTGAGAATTGCGATCTGGGTCTGGCGAAAAAATTGTGGGGCGCCAAAACAACGCTTTTAGGAGGGATTGATATTCCCACGGTTCTGATCCCCGGGCCATTGGAGAGGATCAGGGACGAAGTCCGCAAGTGTCTTGCCCAAGCTGCCGCATGCGGCGCCTATATTTTTATGCCGTCCTGTTCGCTTCATCGGGGGTACCCTTTGGACCATATCGAGGC
>MGQD01000103.1:0-13237 GCA_001797695.1 Deltaproteobacteria bacterium RBG_13_49_15
AGAATCCGCCATCTTCGGAAAATATTGCGATCTGGATCGCCAGGCAGATGCAGAACATCATGAATCATCCCTCAATCCGAGTTTCCCGGGTGACGGTCTGGGAATCGGATGACTCCTGTGCCACCTACATTATCCCGAATCCGATTCCGGCATAACCGGCGCCAGATCGTTTAGCGAAGTGACGACCAACAGGTCATTAGGTCATCCCTAAGAATAATCGCAGACGCATCCGGGACATGCCGCCGAATGTTTTCCATTCCTCCTTCCTGGCGGTCAACCAGCACCACCGCTTTGACGACCTGAAGCCCCTCCGACCGTGAACGCTCGATGGCCTGAATCGTGGAACCGCCTGTGGTGGCCACATCATCGATGATGACCACCCGATCTCCGGAGTTGATATCTCCTTCGATCCATCGCACGATCCCATGATCCTTTTGGTTTTTCCTGACGGAAAACGCCTTGATCGGATTTTTTTTCAACTCCGAAACAAAAGCGGTGGCAATCGCCATTGGATCGGCGCCGAAGGTCATCCCCCCGATGGCGACAGCCGGCAGGTGTTTTATTACATCAAAAATAAGATGGCCAATGAGAAACATTCCCCTCGGACTCAGAGAAACAGGTTTGCAGTTGACATAAAACCGGCTCATTCGACCTGAGACTAGCTTAAATTTGGGATCCCGGCTGTACTGAAACGATTTTTCACAAAGCAGCCGGATGAGCTCCTCCTTCATCATTCGAATATCGTTTTCCATATTCAAACAACCCATCTGATCCCGTTGAACCCGAGCGTCGGGCATAGAACAACATTATTACCGATTCTGTTTATTGCAGGTGTTATTGTTTGTAACGCTCAGTTTATATATTGATTTAATGATTAATATCATATAATAAAGCCTCCACCGAAATGGAAGAAGCCATTGAAATGGGTTTCAGTGGAGGCTTGGTTCAAGGAGAACCGGTGACGGCACTCCTTAAACAAGCGTTATGATACCAATGAACATCAGATCGGTCAAACATAAAGCGACCGAATCCGCCAGCAACCATTGACTCTTTTTAAAATCGGACTGCAAAAAACATGAAACCGAAAAGGATTGCCGTCATCATATTCGCTCTTCTAACCATTGAGCTTTTATTGAATAACGACCCTGCGATGGGAACCGACATTCCGGGGGAGACGTTGACTCTTAAAAAGACCATCGAAACCGCTCTTGCGGTCAATCTCGGATTAACAAGCTCCAGGGAAGAAATAAAGGCAGCCGCTTTTTCCAAAAACATCGCCAGATCGTATTTTTTACCCACCTTCAATATGACCTATCAATACCAACGAAATGATGAAGAAAATGTCATTTCGGGCTTTGGAATCCTCGAGCCTGAAGAGATATACGCTTTCTCCACAAGCATCAAGCAACCCCTTTTTGCGGGGTTTTCCATCATTAACCGACATGAGATTGCAAAATTGAAACTGGAAGCAGCAAAAACAGGTGAAAAGCTCACGCGGCAAGATGTCATTTTTGAAGCTCAAAGAACCTATTTTTCCCTTCTCAAGGCCCAGAAGCTGGTCGCCATCAGCCGGGAGACGGTCGCTCAGTTTGAAGCCCAGGAGCAGGTTGCAAAGAGTTTTTATCAAGTAGGCATGACCCCGCTCAACGACCTGCTGGAGGCCCAGGCAGAGCTGGCGAATGCAAAACAACGCCTGATCAATGCGAAAAGCATTCTGGGGATCGCGGAAGCCCGGTTTAATACCCTGTTGAGACGACCCATTGCGGCAGCGGCTCATATTCAAGATATGCTCGAATACTCTCCTTTTCCCTATGACTTCACCTTTTGTCTTGAAACAGCCCAGAAAAAGCGCGATGAGGTCAACCGTAGCGATGTCGAATTAAAAATTGCCGAAACCGATATTTTAATCAGCAAAAAAGGATACTATCCTTCGGTCAATCTCAGCTGGACCTACCTCCAACAGGGGAAAGACTGGGATGCTACCGGCGGGGCCGGCACTTTCAGCGATTCGAGCAGTTGGGATATTAAAGCAATCGCATCATGGGACTTCTGGGAGTGGGGAAGAACCTATTACGATGCCAAAGAAAAGATGAGCCGCCTATCACAGACCAGGCTCAAGAAGGAAGGGATTTTGGACCAGATCCGCCTGGAAGTCAAAGAGGCTTTTTTAAAGACCGAGGAATCGCTTGAAAACATCGAAGCAGTAAAAAAAGGGATTGACCAGGCAAGGGAAAACTTCCGGATCACCAAAGAGCAGTATAGCGCCCAAATAGCTACCACAACGGATGTCTTGAATGCCCAGACCCTTCTATCCAGGACCATGCAAAATTATTACGATGCCATTTATGATTCAGCAATCTTCAAAGCCTCCCTTTACCGCGCCATAGGCCAGGAACCTCTGGAATGACTCATGGAAGCCGGAAAACCCCGATCATCCGGATGTACCATGTTTATAAGCTCTACGATTCAAAAAGCGCCCTATCCGATATTTCCCTGGAAATCGAGGAGAATGAATTTCTTTTTGTCACCGGCGCCAGCGGCGCCGGAAAAACCACCCTGCTCAAACTTCTTTACTTTGGAGAATCCGCGACAAATGGACAGGTAATAATCGATGGCGTGAATCTGTTGCGGATTCCGAAACATCAGATCCCATTTCTTAGACGAAAGTTCGGGATTATTTTTCAGGACTATAAACTGATTCCAAGCAAAACGGTCTTTGAAAACCTGGCTCTTGTGCTTGAGGCGGCAGGTCACAAGAGGAAATTTGTTGAAAAAAAGGTAAAAAGCGTTCTCAGAATCGTCGGATTGGAGGAAAAACAGGGAGCTTTACCGCCGAGTCTTTCCGGAGGCGAGCAGCAGCGGATCGCCATAGCCAGAGCCGTTATCGGCGACCCTAAAATCATCTTGGCTGATGAACCGACAGGAAATCTGGATTCCGGATCCGCCGAAATCATATTCGACCTTCTCAATCGATTTCACAAGGATGGATCCACCATCATCTTGGCGACTCACGATCCGGAACTGATCCACAGCATCAACGGAAGAAAAATCGTTTTGGATAAAGGTCAATTGATAAGCGATCACAAGATCAAAGAGGCATGATACGGCACTTTGAAAAGGCCGTTGCCGATATTGCGGCCAACACATTCTTGAATTCCATAACCGTTATTACAATTGCGTTTTCTATCCTCATTGTGAGCGCCTTTGGGCTCCTCATGTTAAACATGAGCGATTTCCTGAATATCTGGAAAAGCGGCATTCGGGTAATGGTTTATCTTAAGGAAAATTGCAATGAACAAAACCGGCTGAAACTGGAAAAAGCCATTCGCAGCGTTCCCGGTGTATCGGATTTAAAATGGATTTCGAAAACCGAAGGACTGTCACGGCTTAAAGAGCAGATGAAGAATCAACCTTCATTTTTAGCGGATCTAAAAGACAATCCTCTCCCGGATGCTTTTGAGATCTCACTTGATCCTTCCCATCAGCATCCTGATCCGATTTCACGAATCGCAGCAATCGTTCAAAAAATGGAACGGGTCGACGAGGTGGAGTATGGCCAGGCCTGGCTCGGACGGTTTGCCGGCATCATCGGCCTGTTGCAGATGGCAGGATATGCGTTCGGCGGCCTATTTTTCATGGCCGGAGTATTTATCGTAGCGAACACCATCCGCCTGGTTCTCTATTCAAAACGCGATGAAATCGAGATCATGCGGCTTATCGGCGCCACCGATGGTTTTATTTCCGCCCCCTTTTTCATTCAAGGGAGCATTCAAGGAGCCGCAGGAGGTCTTCTTGGGACCGGATTGTTATATCTCGTTTTTTCTTTCATATCCCTAAAAGTGAAAGGATATGAAATCGTCGGCCCGGTCAGCATCCGCTTTTTCTCTCCGGAAATTTTATTCGGGATCATCGGTTCAGGGGTTTTGGCGGGATTGATGGGATGTTATTTTTCCCTCAGGCAGTTTTTAAAATATTGATGTCGATGGGTATTGCCATGTACGTCCTGGCAATATCAAACTCTGTTTTGGCTATTCAGCAGGAAGAGGTCGGGATCGTCCTTGTAAATCGACTTCACCTGAGAAAAGAACCCGATATCCGATCCTCTTCCATTGCCGTCCTGAACCAGGGTGAAAACGTCATTGTTCTCGATCGGGAAAATGGATGGCTTAAAGTTGCCGTTAAGGATCAAAAAGGTTATATCCGCAACACGAAAAAATATATCCGGTTGATCCAGGAGCAGAGGCCGGTCCAAGATGGAGAGCCCTCCATCACTCTTTTGAAGCAAAAAACATCCCGGATTGATCAGGATATTCAACAGAAGCGGATCCGGATAAATGATTTGTCCAGAAAGGAAGAATCCATACTGGAGCAATTTGACGATCTGGAGCGTTCGCTCAACCTCCTTGAACGCAAAGCGACATCATTAAAATCTCAGATCGGAATCTTGCAGAAAAAAATCAAGCATTCCAACGCGATCATAAGCCGGCTCACCCAGCAGATTCAACGGTCCCAACATTATGCCGTGAAGCGGCTGGTCGCCTTATACAAACTCAACCAGATGGGGAAAATGCATTTCCTCCTTTCAGCCCGTTCCATCGGCCAGTTTCTTTCCATGGAAAAAGGGATAGAGGTGATTCTGGACAGCGACGACCGGTTTCAACAGGATTTAATTGAAAAGCGTACCGCTTTGACAGCCGAGTTCAAACTCCTCAATCAGGATCGAATCGAGAAAACTTCTCTGGAAACGGAATTCCAGGTTCAAATCCATTCCGTGAGCTTTGAAAAAGCGAAAAAAGCCGAGCTTCTTGAAAAAATCAGAAGCGAAAAAAGCTTGCAGATGGCGGCGATCAGCGGGTTGCAACAGGCATCCGACCACCTGGAACAGACCATTAAATCCCTGAAAGAGCAAGCCGTTATTCCAAAAATACCCGATCAAACGCACTCCTTTCCATTTTTATCAATGAAAGGATTGCTTGATATGCCTGTTCGGGGTAAAATAGTCTCCGGATTCGGGCATTATAAGGATGCTCGGTTGAACGTCATCACGAGCCGAAATGGAATAGAGATCTTAGCCGATGAAGGGTCTCCCATCAGAACTGTTCTTGGGGGGACGATTATTTACGCGGACTGGTTTCGAGGATATGGGAACCTGATGATCATCGATCATGGGACCGGCTTTTATACGGTCTATGCGCATGCTCATGAGCTTTTTAAGGGAAGCGGGGAAAGAGTGGATACCGGAGAGGTCATCGCTACTGTGGGGGACACCGGATCTCTTATGGGACCAAAACTGTATTTTGAAATCCGCAATCATGAAAAACCGCTTGATCCTTTGCAATGGTTAAAACCGAATTAAAGGAGAACCTTATGTTAAAAAAGAAACTCTCCAGTTGGAAACTCTGGCTGATTGTGGCTTTGTCAGCGGTTTGCTGGTCGATTGCCCCTCCTATGTATCAGAACCCTTCAGCCGGAAGTGAAGATACCTATAAAGGGTTAAAAATTTTTTCAGATGTTATCGAATTGATCGAGAAAAATTATGTGGATCCCGTCGATTCGAAAGAACTCATCAATAAAGCGATTCAGGGGATGGTTCACAGTCTTGATCCTCATTCTTCTTTTCTTCCTCCCGATGCGTTCAATGAGCTTCAGATCGATACCCGAGGCGAGTTCGGCGGAATCGGCATCGTCATCACGTTTCAGAAAGGGGTGTTGACGGTCATCTCGCCCATTGAAGGAACCCCGGCTCACAAGGCGGGGATCAAGGCCGGCGACATCATCGTCAAGATCAACGACGAGTCCACCAAAGACATGATGCTCTGGGAAGCCGTTAAAAAGATGCGCGGACCCAAAAATACCGCGGTTCGCATCACCATTCAGCGAGAAGGGCTTCAAGCGCCCAAGGAATTCACACTGGTTCGGGATATCATCCCTATAGAAAGCGTCAAATCGCTGGTGTTAAAGCCGGGATACGGATATATCCGGATCAGCAACTTTAATGAAAGCACCACAAATGATCTCAAGGCCAGCCTGGAATCCCTGGAGTCGATGAAAGGAGAGGAATTCAAAGGTCTGGTCCTTGATCTTCGGGACAACCCGGGAGGCCTTTTAAATCAGGCCATTGAAGCAGCGGATCTTTTTATAGACGAGGGGGTCATCGTTTCAATCAAAGGACGGCTGCAAAAACATACTAAGGTGTATCAAGCCCATGCCAACACGGTCGCCAGGAGATATCCGATTGTCGTTCTTATCAATGAGGGGAGTGCCAGCGCTTCGGAAATCGTTGCCGGCGCGTTGCAAGATCAAAAAAAGGCCGTGATCATGGGGACGATATCCTTTGGAAAGGGATCTGTTCAGACCGTCGAGGCATTAAGAGACGGCTACGGCCTGAAGTACACCATAGCTAAATATTATACCCCAAGCGGAAGATCCATCCATAACCAGGGAATTATCCCCAATATCGTGGTCAAACCCAAACCCGGGATTGAGGCGGAAGAAGATCTGGAATCAGGACTATTGAAGGAAAAAAACCTCCAGGACCGGCCCGATTCGGAAATAAAAGAGGAAGATGAAGGAAAAAGCCTCAAAAACAGCAAAGGAGAGCCGATAAAAAAGCATCCTCCCAAGGAAGCCCAGAATCGGTTTGCCCCTTTGGATTCCGGGGCGCTTCAATCCGATTACCAGGTGCAACGGGCACTTGAGGTTCTCATCAGCTACGAAATTTTTAAAAATATTCGCGGATAGAATGCGGCAACAGATTATAGGCGCCGGGCAAAGGGCTCTTCTTGGCGCCTCCTTTTTAGCAATCGCCGTTTTAATTCTGCTGGTGGTCCTCTCTTTATTCCGTGTGCATCGCATCCTGCAAAGGTCCGATAGCCGGAAAATCGATCCGTCTGCTTACAAACTTGCAAACCAACACGTGGCAAGTTCCATCCCGCCTTTTGAAATTTATCCGGATGAAGAAGTTCCCATTAAAGGCCGACTTCCGGAAGGGGATATCCTTTTTCCTGAAAAAATACCAAAGGTGGCCATCCTTATCGATGATCTGGGGTACGACAAAACCCAGGCGGAAAAATTTCTCAATATGGGAGCGTGTTTTACCTTTTCAATCCTTCCCCACAGCCCGTATCAGCAGGAAATCGCCTACGCCGCCCAGGAAAGAGGATATGATGTCATTCTTCATCTTCCCATGGAGCCGAGGGAATTTCCGAAGATTGATCCGGGCCCTGGAGCCCTGCTTCTATCCCTCCCCGACAGCGATTTTATTCGACAATTGAACATTGATCTTGATGCGGTCTCATTTATTAAAGGGGTGAACAACCACATGGGGTCCCGTATGACTGCGGATTTGGGACACATGGTGTTGCTTTTAAAGGAGCTGCAACGACGAAACCTTTTTTTCGTCGACAGCTTGACGACAGCGAAAAGCCGGGTGGGGGATGCCGCCCGCATATTAGGTATTCCCTATTACCACAGGGATGTTTTCCTGGATCACATTCCGACACGGGATTTCATTTCAAAACAAATCAACCTGCTGATCAGCAGGGCCCTTAGACACGGCACGGCTATCGGAATCGCCCATCCTCACGACCTGACGTTCGAAGTGCTGCGGGAAGCGATTTATAACTTAAGGGAAAAGGTTGAACTGGCGCCGGTCTCGGCTATTGCCGGAAACTCCATCTTCTTTTCAAACCCAGTCCACTGACTATCGGGCGCCACCTCTTTTTTTTTGACAAATCTTGAGTAATTTTATATTTATAAAATCATAAAATGATACTCCGGTCGTTCTTTCCAACCCCCTCAATGTACAGAGGAAACCACCATGAAAATGAAACCCGCAATAAATAACCTCCTTACTTTATTTCTTTCACTTCTTCTGATTGGTGCAGCCGTCCATCCCCTTTTTGCTTTTGAAAAACCAGTCTCTTCCATGGATCTGGTCGTTAAAATCAACCGTCTCGATTATTCTCTAAATCTAATCGATTCCCTTTTCAGAAGCGCCGATCCTGATGGCGGCGCTTCTCCCACCGCGGTATTGAAAGGGATGATCCAGGGAACGGACTGGGTTGACTTTTCACGCCTGATCATCATCGGAATCGATATTGCGGAACCTCAACCGATCATGGTCGCCCTGGTCCCGTTTATCAAACCGAATGAGAATTTTAAAAAGGCTTACAAGGCCTCAGCCGGTCCGGATTATTATATCCTCCCGCTCCCGCCTGGACAGGTGCACGCCATCGATCCGTTCAAAGGCGCCATGGCAAACCTATCCAAATCAAAATCGAAGCCCGCTATCTCGGTTGAAATCGCTCTTGGCAACCTTATTCAAAAATCGGGCCCCAAGATCCGGCAGGCTCTTTCTCAAATGGGAAACCTCACCGCGGCAGCCGAGCCTGAAAAAATCCCGTTCTCTTCCATGGAGGTTCGGGAGATGCTTGAAAAAATGCTCGATAAGGCCTCGCAGATTAAAACCCTTTCCGTCAATGTGGATCTTAATAAGGCCGAACTGGCATACGAAGTCATTGCCAACGCCCGCGATGGAAGCGAGCTGGCCCAGCTTTTTGTAAAGGAAACCCGCCCCGGGTACCTGAACCATTACAACCCCCGTTTTCAGATGAACTTTCGGTCAAGATGTTTTGATGCCGAAAAAATACTTTCTCTGATTGGAGAAATTTTTGGGAAGGTATATGAAGGGATCGGTGTGGATCTGAACCAACTGGTCCGGATCGGCAGCAAATTCTCCGGTGAAATGGCCGGAGGGATGTCGTTTGGCCAAAGCGGATGGATATTTGAAATGATCCATGTCCTGAAGGAAGGATATCGCGGACAGGATTTTATTGAATCCGAATATATCCCCTGGATCCTTGAATTCGGACGGAATATGCAGTCGGCCATGGAAACGCAAACCGGCAAAAAGCCGGATCCGTTTTTTGTGCGGACCAAAGACAGCACGGTTGACGGATTTCGGGTGATCGGAGTTAAAACCCAGATTCCCGTTCTCACCGGAACGGCGGATATTCCTACCCCTAAGCTCCTGAAATCCATGATGGCATATGAATTTCGAGCGACTGCCATAGACAACCTTGTACTCACCGCATCGACGGACGATCGACTGGCATCACTTATTAAAACCGCGAAAGGGCTCAAAAAGGAAGCTTCCAGAGGACCGTTGATGAAGATGGATTATGACATGGCAAGTTATATTAATGTTATCAAAGAGATGATCCCCGGATTTCCTGGTGAGGAGCATCCTGTTCCACCGCTAGGAAAAATCACCATGGTGATCGATGCCGATAAAGGGAGAAGCCGCCTCCGATCATCCATGAAAACCGAGGATGCCTACACTCTCATCACCTATCTGAAAGGGATATCCATTGCGGAAATTCAGGGGAAAAAAGGAATTCAACCAGCCGAAAAGACGGCGGTTGAAGACAAGGAAACAATTCGCATAATGGAAAAGGGGACCCTTTCTTCTCTCAGGGGAGACTTCAAGGGAGCTGCGGTCAGCTTTGAAACGGTCATCGAAAAGGATCCAAAAAACAGCGATGCCCATTTTTACAGGGGGCTGGCGTATCAAGAGATGGAGAATCTCCCGCAGGCGATCTCTTCATTGAACCGGGCCATCGAACTGAATCCCGAAAAAGGCGTCTATTATTATGGCCGCGGCAGAGCCAACCTTGTGTCCGGGGAAAAAGAAAAGGCGATATCGGATTTTAAGCAAGCAGCCGTGCTTGGGAACGAAGATGCCCGTCGATATTTAAAAGAGACGGCCAAGGTCAGGTGGGAATGAGATCGAACCGCCTTAGAAACCTTTCCACATCCTTCCAAAAAACCGACCAGTCTGGAGGGCAATCGTTATGGCCGGCATTGTACGTAATCAGTTCCTTAAGAGAGGCAAGCTCATAAAGGATTTTTCCGTGCCGATAAGGAATGACCTCGTCATGACTGCCGTGAACGATGAGTACAGGTCCCTTGAATTTCCGGATGACGGCCAGATTGTCAAAAGGATCCCGGATCAGAAATGGAGGGAACAGATACCGTGCAGCGAAAGACCGAATGCTGATAAATGTCGACATGAGAATTAATGCCCGGACCGGTCGTTTTTCGGCCAATGCACAAGCAGCCCCTCCGCCGAGAGATCTTCCGAAGAGGATGATGCGATTCGGATCTACATCGGCTCTTCCGATCAGAAACTCAAATCCTTTATCAAAGACCTCAATGATGCTGCGTTGAGAAGGCGCCCCCTCCGATCGGCCGTACCCAGGATACTCGATTAAAAAAAGACCTACCCCCAGGTGGATGAACGGTTTCAATTCCTGGGGCCAAAAATCGATCCGCTCGGCATTCCCATGGGCAAAAATGACGACAGGGACCTTCCGGGTCCCGGCCCCTTTCTCCGGAAGCATCAAATACGACTCCACCTTTCCGAAAGAAGCATTGATCCATACCCGCTCGATTCCTGCAGGAAGCGTCTCTGTTTCCGTGGAAGGTGCGGTCAGAAAGCGAGGAAAGATGACGCTTCGTTGGAGAAAAAAGAGCAAGCATGCATAGGAGGCATATAAGCCGAGAATCCATAAGCCTGTTTTCAACATGACAGCTCCTTTTTTTGCCACGCCCATTTCCCTGGTTATGAAGGATCCGCTGCAACGCCTTAAAGTCCGCTGGAGTTTAGCTGTGCACCAGATTTCTAAGCCGATCCAGGTTGATCCGGTCATAATCGATCGCACCGGCAATTTTAGGGGTTTCAATGATCTTTGGGACCATTGAAAATCGGGGATCGTTCATAATGAATCCAAAGGCATCTGATCCGATTAACCCTTCTCCGATATGATCATGCCGGTCCACGCGACATCCAAGCCCTTTTTTAGCGTCGTTTAAATGAATCACATGAAGCCGGCTAAGTCCAATGGTAGTGCCGAAGGTTTCGACAGTATGTTCATATGCATCCCTTGTGCGGATGTCGTATCCGGCGGCAAATATATGGCAGGTGTCCAGACAAACCCCGATCCTCTCTTTATTCTTAACCCCGGCCATGATCTCGGCTAATTGCTCAAATGAATGTCCCAAACCGGAACCTTGCCCGGCTGTCGTTTCTAAAAGCAATCGGGGGATTAAACCGGAAATGTTTCCTAAAATTTCGTTGATCCCCTCTGTTATCTTCCGGATTCCTTCCTTTTCTCCGGCCCCCATATGGGAGCCCGGGTGCAGAATCACGTACGGAATCTGAAGCATAGAAGACCGGATCATCTCCTGTTTTAGCGCATTTATAGACATCCGGTGTTTCTTTTTTTCAGCAGAGGCCACATTGATCAGGTAGGCCGCGTGAGAGGCGATCCGTGTCAGGCCGGTTTCTGCTTTGGCTTTTTCAAAACCGTTGATTACCGCTTCGGTCGGTTCCTTCTCTTTCCAGGTTGCGGCATTTTTAGTAAATATCTGGAGTGTGTTGCATCCATAGGTTTTCGCCTTGTACAGGGCTTCTTCGAGACCCTCGGAAATGGAAAGATGGGCGCCCAGTAAAAGAACCGGATTTGCGAGTACCCCGGCTGTTCCCCCGTGAACGCTATCCGGCGCAGCAGTCATAGAGCTCCTTTCCTTAGTTGCCGGGCAGTCGTTGCCAAAAAAGCGATTGTGCCAAACAAATCGATTGCCATTTATTACATTTTTGTATTATTCATAAAGGAAGCGTTATTCCCATGTGTATTTATCCATGGATGGAATTTATCCTCAAACATCTCAATAACCGGTTGGCGCCCATGGAACGGATTCAGGAAATCACTTTGCTTTATGAGATCAGCCAGGCCTTGCACGGACAATTGGATCTTCGACGGGCACTATATAAAGTTTTGGAAATTTTGTCCAATTCAATGAACATGGTCAGGGGGACGGTATCCATTCTGGATCCGCTCCGGGACGTCATCAGTATTGAAGTGGCCCATGGCCTTTCAAAGTCGGCCATAGAGCGTGGAAAATACAAACCAGGGGAAGGAATTATAGGGCGCGTCATTCAGAACGGAAAATCCTTTGTGATTCCAAAAATCAGCGAAGAACCCCAGTTTTTGGATCGGACCGCATCACGAAAATCTCTTCATAAGAACGAACTGTCGTTTATCTGTGTCCCCATCAAGAAGGGAAACCAGGTCATCGGCGCCCTCAGCGTGGATCGTCCCTATGATCCCGAATATTCATTGAAAGACGGGCAGAAGCTTCTCTCGGTTGTGGCCACCATGATCGCCCAGCATGTCATCAACCTGGAAACGATCCGGCTCGAAAAAGACCAACTCAGGGAAGAAAATCGTCGTCTCAGAAGTGAACTCACAGATCGATACCGTTTCACTAACATCGTGGGAAACAGCAACAAAATGAGGGAAGTTTTTCAGATGATCTCCCACGTTTCCCAGAGCAACGCCACAGTTTTAATCAGAGGAGAAAGCGGCACCGGAAAAGAGCTCGTCGCCAATTCCATCCATTACAACAGCCTCCGGGGGAAAAACCCCTTCATCAAAGTCAACTGTGTCGCGCTTCCCGTAAACCTGATCGAAAGCGAGCTTTTCGGCCACGAAAAAGGAGCTTTCACCGGAGCCGTACGGCAGAAAATGGGAAAATTCGAACTGGCCGACAAAGGAACCATATTTTTAGATGAAATCGGATCTATCGGCATTGATGTTCAGGTCAAACTGCTCCGGGCGCTGCAGGAAAAAGAATTCGAGCGGGTCGGCGGCCAGAGAACCATCAAGGCCGATGTCCGCATCATTGCCGCGACCAATAAAGACCTTGAGCAGGCCGTGGGGGACGAAACCTTTCGAGGAGATCTTTACTACCGTCTGAACGTGTTTCCCATTTACCTGCCGCCGCTCCGGGAGCGTAAGACAGATGTCCTTCTTTTGGCCGATCATTTTTTGGAAAAATATGCCAGAGAAAATCAAAAGGAGATCCGCCGCTTTTCAACCCCCGCCATTGATATGCTCATGCAATACCACTGGCCCGGAAATGTGAGAGAACTTGAAAACTGCATTGAGAGGGCGGTGCTCCTCTGCGAAGAACGGGTGATTCACAGTTATCACCTCCCGCCGACGCTGCAGACGGGCATCGAATCCGATACGCTTCCCTCCCTTGGCCTGGAAGAAGCAGTAGAAAACATGGAACGGGAAATGCTGATCGATGCATTGAAGAACACCCGTGGAAACATCACCCAGGCCGCCGGGATCCTCAAAACAACGGTCCGGAAATTCGCCTACAAGGC
>MGQD01000103.1:13369-16919 GCA_001797695.1 Deltaproteobacteria bacterium RBG_13_49_15
AAGTCATAGATATTCTTATCCAGAGGATCTCCAGGATCGATCTTGTTTTCAATGCCATCCATAACGGCCATCAGCATTGCGGAAAATGCCAGGTATCCGTTGCATGAGGGATCCGGTGTTCTGAACTCGATCCGCTTGGCTTTTGGAGACGGCGAGTACATGGGAATCCGGATGGCGGCACTCCGGTTCCTACTGGAGTACGCCAGGTTGACCGGCGCTTCAAACCCCGGCACGAGCCGCTTGTATGAATTGGTCGTCGGATTGGTGAATGCACACAGGGCTTTGCAATGTTTCAAGATGCCTCCGATGGCCCAAAGAGCCATTTGGGATACTCCCGCATATTTGTCTCCGGCAAAGAGCGGTTTCCCTTTTTTCCAGATGCTGATATGGGAGTGCATCCCCGTCCCATTGTCCTCAAAGAGCGGCTTCGGCATGAAGGTAACCGTATGGCCGTGGCGAACGGCCACGTTTTTCAGAACATATTTAAACCACATCAACTGGTCCGCCATTTCAACCAGAGGTTTAAACCGCATATCGATCTCCGCCTGTCCGGCCGTTGCCACTTCATGATGCTGGGCTTCGATTTCGATTCCGAGATTTTCGAGCGTCAGCATCATTTCGGTCCGCAAATCCTGGAATTTATCCATCGGCGGCACCGGGAAGTATCCCTCCTTGAAGCGCGGCTTGTATCCCAGATTGGGCCCTTCGTCCCTTCCTGAGTTCCATATGCCTTCAACGGAATCGATTTCATAAAAAGCGCGATTCCGGGACGACTCAAAACGGATATCGTCAAAAATGAAAAATTCGGCTTCCGGACCGAAATACGCCGTATCTCCAATTCCACTGCTCTTAAGATGGGCTTCCGCTTTCCGAGCGATGTAGCGTGGGTCACGGGAATAGGATTCTCTAGTAATCGGATCGACAATATTGCAGATCAGGACTAAAGTGGGAACCTCGAAAAAAGGGTCCATCTTGGCCGTCAAGGGATCCGGAATGACGAGCATGTCGCTCGCATTGATCGGCTGCCATCCGCGGATGCTGGATCCGTCGAATCCGAACCCGTCGTCAAAACTCGATTCCTCAAGCTGACCGATGGGAACCGAGAAATGCTGCCAGAGTCCAGGAAAATCCATAAATCTCAGATCAAGTACTTTTGCTTGTTTCTTTTTAGCCATTTCCAATACATCTTTTGGCGTCATCATGTCACTCTCCTTAGTTAATGGTTTATTCAATATCAATCGTTTGATGGCTTCGTAAAAAGCCCACCTGCTGCGTTGCGCTGCACCCTTCGTCATTGCGGCGTACCTCCTAAGTACGCCTCATTCCTCAGGATTTGCACGCCTTGCATCTGAAGCTTTTTACTTTGTCATCCCAATTTCGACTTTTTACGGATTCATCATCGTTTAAGGTTTCCATCTTATGGCGATACGATCAGATGGCATCGATACCGGTTTCTCCGGTCCTGACGCGGATCGCTTCCTCGATGCCGTAAACAAAAATCTTCCCATCCCCGATCTTACCGGTATTGGCAGCATCGCGGATTTTCTCAACCACCTGATGCACCACTTCGTCACTCACAACGATTTCAATTTTGATTTTGGGGATAAAGTCCACCACGTACTCCGCTCCCCGGTAGATTTCTTTATGCCCTTTCTGTCTTCCGTACCCCTTCACTTCAGAAATGGTCATCCCCCGGATACCGATTTCGTTCAATGCCTCCTTTACATCGTCCAACTTAAAGGGTTTGATGACGGCTTCGATCTTTTTCATAAGAAAGTTCCCTCCTTTATAAGCTGTATCTGACCCGCTGATCGGTTTCTATGCGATTTCAAATCCCCGTTCTCCATGAACGGAACCGTCCAGGCCTCTGATTTCATCGTCCTTTTCCACCCGCAGCCCGCCGGTGACCCATCGGGTGACGACCACAACGATTAGGGTTCCAACCAGAGTGAAAGCGGCAGTGGCTACTATCGATACCGCCTGAATCCAGAGCTGTTTAGGATTTCCATAAAAAAGGCCTTTCCCCGTTTGAATAATATTCGGGTTGGCAAAGAGCCCTGTAGCAAGGGCGCCCCACATGCCGCACATTCCATGAACGCCGAAAACATCCAGGGAGTCGTCATACCCCATTTTATGTTTGAGCCTGGCCACGGAAAAAAAACCGAGGATCCCTGCGACGAATCCGATTATCAGGGATGCCTGGAGATTCACAAAGCCGGCAGCGGGAGTAATGGCAACCAACCCGGCTACGACTCCCGAAGCGATCCCAAGAACCGTCGGTTTTTTATTCAAGATCCATTCAGTGAACATCCATGCCAGCGCTCCGGTGGCAGCAGACGTATTGGTTACCAGAAATGCCGAACCGGCAACACCGTCTGCAGCCAGCTGACTTCCGGCGTTAAATCCAAACCATCCGAACCATAGCATTGAGGCGCCTACCGCCGTCAGGGCGATGCTTGACGGAAACATCGCCTCTTTCCCATAGCCGATCCGCTTTCCCACCACAAGCGCCAGAACAAGGCCGGCAACACCGGCGTTGATATGAACAACGGTCCCTCCGGCAAAATCTAAGGCGCCCATTTTGGCCATCCAGCCGCCTCCCCAGACCCAGTGAGCGATCGGTGAATAAACAAAGGTAATCCATAAGATCGTAAACACAATCCACGAAGAAAATTTCATCCGGTCGACAACAGAACCGAGAACCAGCGCAACCGTGATTCCGGCAAACGTCATTTGAAACAAGGCAAACACAAATGTCGGGATGGTCCCTGAAATGCTTTCGACGCCGATCCCGCTCATGAATAGATGGTCGAACCCCCCTAGGATTCCTCCCTTATCCGGGCCGAATGCAAGGGTATACCCCCACAGCATCCATATGACGCTCGCCAGGCAATAGGAGACGATGGTCATGGCAAACGTGTTCAGCAGATTTTTATACCTGGACATCCCGCCGTAGAACAATGCCAGGCCCGCCGGTGTCATTATCATAACGAGAGCCGTTGCAACAATCATCCAGGCGGTGTTTCCTGAATCGATCCCTTCGCCGGCAATTGCATTAGATAACGGCAGAAGTGTGAAAAGGGCAATCAATCCGAATTGTTGGTGCATTCTTACTTCCTCCAAATTGAATATGGGTTTTGAGTGATGTCTCACCAGCTTCACCCCGCTTCGGGGTGCTGCAGCACCTTTTCCAGAGCCGACCGGATATTCGATTCCTGCTCCGGGGTATCGGCTTTTTGTCCAAATAAATCCCTGACGTAGAAGACATCCACCACCTGATCCACTTTGGTCGATATTTTGGCCACATGGATATCAAGCCGCCGATTGAAAAGAGCGTTCGTTATCGAATAGAGGAGCCCCGGAAAGTCGTCCGCAAAAACTTCGACGATGGTAAAAAAACTGGAGCTTTTATTATCCACGATAATACGGCAGGGCCTTCCGGAGCGCCGAATACGGGCGCGCCGTTTTCCGGACAGCCGGCTCTTCAATGCTTCGGAGAGGTCCAGAACCCCGTTTAATGCGGAGTTCAGATGTTCGTTAGCAGTTTCCC
>MGQD01000103.1:17000-19021 GCA_001797695.1 Deltaproteobacteria bacterium RBG_13_49_15
CCTGGGCATCCAGAATATCTATCCCATTTAATGTAAATACCCCGGCAATCCTGGAAAACAATCCGGGGCGGTCCTTGGCACAAATAACGATCGTTCGTGTCGCAGGGTCCTTCCCTTTGACGACTTTCCATATAAAATGTTTTTCTCCAAGGCTCCGATACATTTGCTCATGTTCAATAATGTCCTGGGCGGGGGAGTAAATGAGATAGCGCGGGGGCATCATCTGGAAAAGAGCTTCCATCTGTTTCTTTTTCTTTGTATCAGGAATCGATCCGAGAATAGTCGTTTTTTTCATTTCGATTTTTTCCACGACCTCCTGCGTAGCCAGTTCCCCCTTTTCAAGTACCTGCAGCGTTTTCAGGAAAAGGTCTCGCATGAGAGCCGCTGCCCAACTGCTCCAGGCCTTTGGCCCCGTTGCCATGGAATCGGCTACGGTCAGCAAATAGAGCATTTTAAGCTTCTCGATATCCCGAATCCGCCGGGCACAAAAAACAGCGGTTTCCTCATCCTGAATATCCCTGCGGGTTGCGGTTTTCATCAAAAACAGATGCTCTCTGACCAGAAACGAAACGGTGTCGGCATCGGATAGGGAATACCCTTTGGAAATCATCACGTTTCCGGCGATTTCAGCCCCCTTCTCGGCGTGGTCGGCGCTTGCCTCGCCTTTTCCGATGTCATGGAGAAAGGCAGCCCAAAATAAAAGACTCCGGTTTTTAATTTCTCTAAATACCTGCCGGTATATGGGATCATCGCCACCCTCTCCTTCGAGCCCGAATCGACTCATGGTTTGCACGGTCCGGATCAGATGCAAATCAACCGGATACAGATGATAGGCATCATATTGAATCCTGTTCACAACCCCATTGAACTCGGGAATCAGACGCACGAGCAAACCGGTATTCAGCATTTCTTTGAGCACGCCGAAACCGACGGCGGGTGCGGCAAGAATCCGCTCAAAAGACCGGATGACTGTCGGAGAAGCGGCATATTCCTCATCAAAGAGATACGCAAATTCCTCGATCAAACGTTTGGCCTCAACCCGGATAGGGATTTTAAGGCGCATGCTCTCCTCGAAAATCCGCATCAAAAGCTCCGGAGATCTCAATATCGCCTCGGATGATGAAAAATAGAGCGATCCGTTTTCAATAGCGACATCCGGATATTTCGTCAGCTTTCCGGCCTTTTGGCGCCGGGACCTTTTCCCGAACCCCAGTTCATCCGAAAAGATGAGTTGCTGCTGCTTGATGAACTCCATCTTTGTATGAAGAACGCTGAGAAAAACTTCCACCGGTTCCTGATCGTTTTTACGCTTAAATCGCATCATATCCGAAAGGTTAATCTGGTTCTCAAAAAGAAGCTGATCCATCTTTCGGCCGGCCATAAGATGGAGCCGGTTCCTGACGTCCCAGATAAAGGAGAGTGCGTTGAATAACGATTCGAATTCCCTATGGGACAAACATCCCAGATATTCCAGGTCCCTGGGCTGAGCCAGATTCAGTTTGATCCGTGCAATCCATAGGATGGTGTGGTAATCCCGCAGCCCTCCCTGCCCTTCTTTAAGGTTGGGTTCCAGGAGATAAGTGGAATCGCCGAAACGCCGGTGACGATCCTGATTCATTTCCACCAGCCACCGGACAATATCATCGCCGTGTTTTGATAAAAGCTTCCCTCTGACCGTTTCCATCAGGTCCAGAAAAACAGGAGACATACCGCACACAAGACGGGCATCCAGAAGTGGAGTCAATACTTCATAATCCTTCCTGCACATTCCAAGCGATTCATTCACCGTTCTCACTGCATATCCCACTTCAAGCCCGATGTCCCAGAGCGGATAGACAACCTCCTGGATAAGAGCTTCCGCTTCCTTGGGGACGTACTTTTGAAACAGAAAAAGAAGATCCACATCCGAATGGACACACTGCTCCTCCCTTCCATATCCCCCCAATGCAATAATGGCATACGGGTTGGCATCGATCCGCAGACAGGGCCCGACCATGGATTTTTCAAACCGTGCCCTAAAA
>MGQD01000103.1:19492-20716 GCA_001797695.1 Deltaproteobacteria bacterium RBG_13_49_15
TGATTCAATTGATATTCCCTGAATGCGTCGATATGGCTCACAAGAATTCCACCGCTTCCGCTGGGCCGAAGCCTCATGTCCGTTTCATAAAGGGTTCCGGCCCGAGTATGTGCCGTTAAAATGTGGACGACCCGCTGTCCTAGGCGCGTAAAAAATTGAGCGTTTTCGATGGGACGCAAACCGCCTGCAGTTGTCCCTTCAATCCCGGCATGAAGAAAAACCAAATCCAGATCAGACTTATATCCGAGTTCGAGGCCGCCGAGCTTGCCGTAGGCGATCATTGCGAACCCTTTGTCGCAGGGGAGCCCTTCAAGGCGGCACCCTGGATTGCCGTGCCTTTCAACAAGATGGCGCCAGGAGATCTCCAATACCCGATCCAGAATCGCTTCCGCGATTCCGGATAGATGATCGCTTACCCTCATCAGCGGAAGAACGCCGGTGATATCCGAAGCGGCTACCCGCAGCGTATTAATTTGCTTAAAAATGCATAATTCTTCAATTTGATACTCGAGATCCTGAGAGCTCAAGTTCGCAAATCGCTCCTTCAGGTCGTTTTTCAACGTTTCGATTTTTGGAGGAACATAAAGGGTGCGTTCATCCAGCAGTTCATCCAACAATACCGGATGGTTCGTCAGGAATGAAGCGATCCATGGACTCACGTTCGTCAATTTGATTAAGTTCGAAAGCGCCCTCGGATTTTCCAAAAGAAGAGCCAGGTAGCTGGTTCGACGCTGGATGGTTTTAACCAGATCCAGGATACAACTTAAGGTTTGCACCGGATCCTCTGCCAAACCCACCTCGCTTAAAACAACCGGCATCAGCCGGTCCAGCCTGCTCCGGCCGTCGTAGCTGAGCGCCCGTGTAGAAGGATCGTTTCGAAGGAGATTCAATAAGTTCATTGATTTTTCATGGTCATTGAAACCTGTTTTTGCCAGCACTCTTGCAACGGTTTCAGGGCCGACAAGCCCCTGCCAAACTTCCGATAATTCAGATAATTTTATCTCTTCCTTGGACCGGTGAGCAGCAGATTCCTCCGGGTCTTTCGATTTGAGTAGGCTGTTGAAATGGTTGTGCACGTTGTTCATCTGTTTTGCAAGACATCCGGCGAATCCCTCCCAGTCGTTAAACCCCATGGAGGCGCTCAAGCGGGCTTTTTGAATCTGCCCGTCCGGGAGTCGATGGGTCTGCTGGTCGGAAAATTCCTGCAGGCGATGTTCCGTATTA
>MGQD01000103.1:21346-24666 GCA_001797695.1 Deltaproteobacteria bacterium RBG_13_49_15
TTGATCATAGCTCATTTTAAAATAACGTGCATGAGCTAAAATCACTTGAGCAGCAAATTTTGCCTGGCCAGCCGTCTTTTAAAACTTTATTATTTTAAGGTATGCCGGTACTAAAGGGAGCATCGGAGAGATGTCCGGAATAATTTGGGCATGCCAGGGTAAAAATACGCGGATTTAGAGATCCTTTATTTAAACGGAAGTTTTTCCTGGCCGGAATCAATGCTTGTCTTTTTATATTTTCCTTTTTTCCAGTTATCAAGATCCGAACAATACCATTTTGAAAACCTGCGGTCGGACGGACCCCCTGCCATATTTGTATAATTAGCATCTGTGGAAAGATCTGTAACCATTCGAAATGACGGTGCAAAGCTTGTTTGCCGGCCTGCACTCTCAAATATCTGTCCCTGATGAGGCGTTGCAAGGCTTCCAGGAATAGTGACCGGCCCCCGGTCAAATCCAAAAAACCGGGGAAGCTTGCCGTTAAAGAGGATATTCTTTAAAATCAATTTCCTCGAATCACCCCATTTACGTGAAGGCTCTTTTAATGCATTTTCCGCAGCCCGCAAATAGAGATCCTCTCTTTTCCTTCCGCCAAACCAGAGTGAATTTTCAGAAAGGAGTATGCGATCAAAATTTATATAAAAATCATTGAATATCCCTGTATGCTCATCAAGAGAACAAACAGCATCCCTGCCGAAACCGTGTTCCCCGAAAACAGCTCTGTAAAGCTCTCTGTAAAACCGGTCAAATAAATATGCTCCTTCCGAATCGGCGGAATACTCAAAATTCCAGTCTTTGAGTCTTTTTGCACTTCCGGTGCCGGGAAGAAGAGGGGCAAGAATTTTCATGAAGGATTCGGCCTGGGTTGAAAACAGATCATGCTGCAGTTGATACATATATTCACATGTAATTTCATTTTTTTCCGAAAGCCGTCTGCTGATCCGGTCTGAACGATAGGGCCCCATGCTGATATTAATAGGGCTGACCTTTCCGAATTCGTTAAGATTCTGGTTGGTTGTAACTAAATAACCGCATTCGGGATTAAAACATCTTGGCAGGTCTTCCGGTTTTTCAAATCCCTGCCAGTCATTTTTTCCCTCCCAGCCTGGCAGAGGAACAAACCCGCTGACCCCTTTCCGTCTCTTAGGCATAAGGCCTGACATCTGGTAACCGATATTCCCCTGTGTATCGGCTAAAACAAAATTCCATGATGTTTCAATGCATCCGAGAATATCCATGCCTTCCCTGACAGTCTTTGCATCCCATATTTTTACAAAAGTATTATATGTAGCAGCGCCTGAAAAGGAGGGCGCCCATGCCGTAGCTATGTAGAAGTCATCATCATAAGGGTTTCCTTCAAGAACCCCATGGTTGTTTTCGTAAAAAACCACCTTGACAGGGTCTTTTTTCTTTCTCTTTATTATCTCTTCCCTTTCGGTAAACTTCAGCCACTTTTCAGGTTCACGCAGATATCTGCCGTTTTTGCATTGCTCGATCCAGGAATCCGTACTATCCATAAAAGTGTAGGTAGCCCCCCACGCAAGATCATTGTTCCTGCCTACAAGGATTGCCGGCACGCCCGGCATAGTCCCGCCCATTCCGTATCTCTCTTCTGTTTTCAGCGCCATTTCATACCAGACATTAGGAAGCCTGTTTACTTCAAGATGGGGGTCGTTTGCGAGAATCGGCATCCCGGAGGCTGTTTTCATACCTGATACTGCCCAGTTGTTTGATGCCATCATAACAGGGGCGGCAATGTTCCATAGGGATGCCGGAGATATGATTCGTTCCTGAAGTTTTATCTTTTTGACAAGATCAATATCGAGCCCCCCGAGAATTCCCGGGAAAAGCTCGTGTAACCTTTCTTCATCTATCCCCGCCTGGACAAGCTCGATGAGAAGTCTTTCCATTTCACCCTGTGACTGTGACAAGGTCAGGTAGCCTATCATTCTCGAGATAAGAACGGAGTCTTCCGTTCGCCATGGTTCGGGGTTATAACCGAGAAGCTTGAATTCCCATGGTATTTTTTCTGCAAATGCTTTATTCAACCCCCTATTGTATGCATCCGCAACTTCTTTCGCTTCGGGAGAAAATTTGGCTGCTTCGGAAGATGTGGAACCGGCCCAGTTCATTCTTCTGAAGAATTTGTCTATTTCAAGCGTTTCATCACTAGAATCGAGGAGTTCGGATGTCCGTCCCTGGCCGAGAATGCGCATTAAAAGCACCTGCATTCCCCTGTCTTTTCCATGCGCATATCCCATCAGCTCGAAGACCTCTTTTTTGCTTTTTCCCTCAACGTGGCAAATACCGTGCCTGTCTCTCCAGATTTTTTCCTGTGTGCTCATATCTACTCCTCCCCTTCTCTGCAACAATTTCCGGGCATTGATATTTGATAACCGCCTTCATCCAGTTCCGGATCTTAATCTTTCCCAAAAAGTTCAATAAGTGGGCATATTTTAACTTACAATGGAGACGGCTTTCAAGTTCGTCGTAAACATACTGTGGCAAAGTGTCATAAACTAGGCTTTTTTCAAAGCCTTCAATGAGCCGGTTTATCCCCTTGATTCCTATTTGTAAAAACGGCGAAAGATGAAACGATTAAAACCCATCGGTCATGAGAATTGCATGCCCCCATATCTTGGGTCACAGATGATGGCAATAAACCATTCATGCTTTCACGTAATCCGATGTAGTAAAAGCGACTTCTTATCATTCATTTCATTTCATTTATCATTTTACAAACTCAACAGGTTTCGCGAGAGCTGATCGAACCGGTTTAACCCGATGATTTTGCGGACCTGGCGTCTGAACAGCGCCGTTGGAAGTCTTCGCTCATGGGGTCAATGCGACCGAAGCGCTCAACACGAAAGGGAGTGAGGTCAAAGGTTGGGTGAAGACCAGCCGCCGATTCGGCAATGGCTCGCCCGATACCACCTGAAGCCGCGCCTTTTACCTTATTTTCTCGCATCATCTTGTTCTCTGACGTCCGGTTGGCCTGAAAGAGATTGGAGTCTAAGTCTGTACCCTTTTTGCAACCCGCCCTTTAAATCGGGGTTTACGGGAAGCATTCCGGTCAAATCAATCGGAATCAAATAAAAATGTTCTTGACAAATAAACCCATAGCGAATAAATTTGCAATTGTCATTGTAGCACGAAGGTGTGCTCAATGCCGTAAAAAAAACAAAGAAAAGTTGCATTAGGACGAAGACGTCTGAATCCCCCCGTGGGAATCAGGCGTCTTTTTTTTTCTGATTTGAGGATCGGATTCTTCGGATTCTATTGAAGTCGGAGATATATCCGGATTTTTGGGAGCAAATCGA
>MGQD01000103.1:24766-25694 GCA_001797695.1 Deltaproteobacteria bacterium RBG_13_49_15
AACGCGGTTCAAATTGCGTGCTCGAGCATGGTCAAGGATGTGGTTTTACTCAAAGCGTTTGAAGCCGGAGCCGATTCCGTAATGGTTATGGTTTGCCCGGAGGGATCATGCCGGTATCTGAGTGGAAACATCCGGGCAAAAAAAAGGGTCCACTTCGTCAAACGCATTTTAAAAGAAATCGGCATCGGGGAGAACCGGTTGAATATATACAACATCGCCTCCGGCGATAAAAAGGGGGCCATTTGCGCCTTTCAAAACACCCTTTCGGATCTTAATTGGCAAGGGAAAAACCCCAGAGAGGAATGATCCTTCGGGGGATGAAACCGGAACGCCGATATCTATATTGATCGAAATGGATTATCCAAATAGGAGCTAAAATCAATGATCGTTGGAGAACAAAAGTCCATCGCTGAAATCCGAAATCTGATTTCACCCTATAAAAAGATCCTCATTCTGGGTTGTGGAACTTGTGTGAAGACCTGCTTTGCAGGGGGTGAAGATGAAGTGGCGGTGCTGGCATCAGCCCTGAGGCTTTTTTTAAAAAAGGAGCAAAAAGATATTCAAGTTGAAGAACTGACTGTTGAGCGTCAGTGCGAAAACGAGTTCATCCTGGAAGCTGCCGAAGGAGTGTCCCGCAATGATGCCGTTCTCTCTTTGGCTTGCGGCGCCGGCGTTCAGGCGGTCGCCCGTCGATTCCCAAAAGCTCAGGTTCTTCCTGGGGTCAATACCACTTTTATCGGCGTCCTGGAAAAACAGGGGCTTTTTACAGAAGAGTGCTCGGGATGCGGCGATTGTCAGCTCGATTTGTTCGGAGGGATTTGCCCGTTTACCCGATGCGCCAAGAAGCTTTTAAACGGTCCTTGCGGCGGCTCCCGGGGAGGCAAATGCGAGGTGAACGCCGATACCGACTGCGCTTGGCACCTCATCA
>MGQD01000104.1:0-2600 GCA_001797695.1 Deltaproteobacteria bacterium RBG_13_49_15
AACTGCGGATTTTCCGGCTGCCAGATCCGGGTTGTGGCAATAGGGGCATTTAAAATTGCAGCCTGAAAAAAATAAGACGCAGCTCACTTTCCCGGGATAATCGATGAGGGAAGCGGTTTGTAATCCGCCGAATATCATAGCTGGTAACTCCGCCCGGTTCATGCCACTTTGAAGGTTTTTCTCATCCGGAATTCGGCTTGTTTTCCGTCGTTCCATTGCTTGACAGGTCTTAAATAGCCGACCACCCGGGAATACACTTCGGTTTCCTGGCTGCAGGATGGGCATTGATGCTGCTCTCCGATCAAATACCCATGGGACGGACAGATGCTGAACGTCGGGGTCAATGTAAAATAGGGGAGGCGGTAGTTGGTGGCGATTTTTTTAACCAGGCTTTTTATGGCCTCCACATCAGTGACCTGCTCCCCTAAGAAGATATGAAGGACGGTTCCGCCTGTATATTTCGTTTGAAGGGGATCCTGAAGTTTAAGGGTTTCAAAGATATCGGTTGTAAAATTGACCGGGAGATGAGTGGAATTCGTGTAATACGGCGCGGCTCCGTTCCGGAACTCTTTTTCATTGGCGCAAATAACATCGGAAAAACGCTTTTTATCGATCATGGCCAGCCGGTAGGAAGTTCCTTCAGCCGGGGTGGCTTCGATGTTGAAAATATCGCCGGTATCTTCCTGAATTCGGGTTATTTTTTCCCTGATGAACTCAAGCGTCCTTATGGCAAACTGCTGACCGGCGGGAGTGACGATGCTCTCGGTCAACAGATTGAGGCAGGCCTCGTTCATTCCGATGATGCCCAGGGTTGAGAAATGATTTTTCCAGTATAAGCCGCAGTGGTGTTTGACATCCCTTAAGTAGAATTTTGAATACGGGTAAAGGTTTTCTTCGGTAAATCGCTCCAGCACTTTTCTCTTGATGGACAGGCTTTTTACGGCGAGGTTGATCTGCTCTTCGAGTCTCTTGAAAAATGCCTTTTCGTCTGAGGCCAGATAACCGATTCTGGGTAAATTAATTGTAACCACTCCGATGGATCCGGTGAGGGGATTTGCTCCAAAAAGGCCGCCTCCTCTTTTTAAGAGCTCCCGGTTGTCCAGCCGAAGCCGGCAGCACATGGATCGAGCATCCTCAGGCGACATGTCGGAATTCACGAAATTGGAAAAATAGGGAATTCCATATTTCCCGGTCATTTTCCAGATCATCTCCAGGTTGGGGTTATTCCAGTCAAAATCGCCCGTAATGTTGTATGTGGGGATCGGAAAAGTAAACACCCGTCCCTTAGCGTCCCCTTCCATCATCACTTCGGCGAAGCACCGGTTGATTACATCCATCTCCGCTTGAAATTCGGAGTATGCTTCCGCCTGTTCCTTTCCGCCGACAATTGCCGGGTGGTTTTTTAGCGTGGAAGGAACGTTTAAGTCCATCGTCACATTGGTAAAGGGGGTCTGAAATCCGACCCGTGTGGGGATGTTGATGTTAAATACAAATTCCTGGAGCGCCTGTTTGACCTCCTTAGCATTGAGTCGGTCACATCTGACAAACGGGGCCAGGAGTGTATCGAAATTGGAAATGGCCTGGGCTCCTGCGGCTTCCCCCTGCAGGGTATAGAAGAAGTTGACGATTTGCCCCAACGCCGATCTGAGGTGTTTGGGAGGGGCGCTTTCGACTTTTCCCTCCACGCCCTTGAATCCTTGAACGAGCAGGTCTTTCAGGTCCCATCCGACACAGTAAACGGATAACAGACTTAAGTCATGGATATGGAAATCGCCGCTTTTATGAGCTTCCCGGATTTCGGGAGGATAAATCTTATTTAACCAGTATTCGGAGGTAATGTCTGATGAAATGTAGTTGTTCAATCCTTGCAGTGAATAGCACATATTGCTGTTTTCTTTGATCTTCCAGTCCTCCCTCTGGATATAGTGATCGACGAGATCCAGGTTTTCCATGGTGGCGATGCGTCGGATCTGGGCGTGCTGCTCCCGGTAGATGATATAGGCTTTAGCTGTTTTGTAATAGGGGGAATCGAGCAGAACCCGCTCCACGATGTCCTGGATCTCTTCCACTTCAGGAAGAGGGCCCAGGCGAAGCTCATGGGCCAGAGTCAGAGCACGAAGGGTCATTTTTTTCGCTTCCTTTTCGCCGAATTCACCGGTTGCTTTTCCGGCATTAGCGATGGCAGCCGTGATTTTCAGCGAATCAAATTCCGCGACCCTTCCATCCCGTTTCTTAATCTGTTCAAACACCGTTGCACCTCTTTTCGATTCGAGTTTCCTGTCGATCCCGAGCGCCGAAACCCCTCGCTAAATCCCTTCCCCAGAGAAGAAAAACCGCACTTGGCGGCTGCTTCTGTTTTGGATTTTGACGTTTGATAATCGTTTGTTGATGAAATACAGCAGGATCAGGGCTCGTGGCATAAAGATCTTTTATCTTTATTCGGCCATCCCCTTTGCAATGCGAGTTTTTTCTCTATCACAACATATTGTTGTGTGTCAAATAAAAAGTTCCATATGTTGGGGAAAAATGAAGAAATTGGATTTTCGAGTTCAGTTTGGCTTCCCGGATAAAATATTTTGGTTTTTTCTCAAGGGGTTATC
>MGQD01000104.1:2684-4955 GCA_001797695.1 Deltaproteobacteria bacterium RBG_13_49_15
AATGTTCGGTCCGGTATTCCGAACTTGCGGAGAATATGCCCGTTTCCGGCCAAAACGATCATCTTTTTCCCTTCTAAACCGGAAGCGATCCGTTCGGCCATGGCGTCCTCCCATACACATTGTGCAAGATAAAAATATTCAAAATCGTTTCGCCCTTTAATTTGATGCCCCTTGAATATGTCCGACACGTACGCCCGGTGATCCGGATCGGTCGTATCGATCTTCGACGGCAGATGCTTTTTTTCGTCCGGAGAGAGGCTCTCAATTCCGCCGATGGCGATCTTTGGGGGGAGATGAAACGGAATGTTCAATCCAAGGAGCCGGAGCCTCCTTTCCCGGATATACAGCAAAATGTTCCGGTACAATTCGAAATCGTATTTCCAGTTGGCATACCAGTGAGATTTTTCCAAAAAGCTCTTTTCATCGAGTTTTCCATCGGACCATTGATCGAGAATATTCTGGTAGGTGTAATCGAACATCTCCATTCCCACCGCCCATTCAGGATCTTTTTTTGCAAGGGATTGGATCAGCTTGAACTGAATTTCATGGTGATCCGCGCGGGTGTGAGATTCTCCGATATATACGATTCGGGTATCGGAAAGATCGCGAAGTAGGGATTCAAAGGAAACCGGAATGCCGGTTTGTCCTGAGATGATGGTTCCTTCCGGATGCGCGCTTGGTATGGCGGGTATGATATGATCTTTAGATGTCATTATGCATCCATGGATCACAAAGGCAAAAAAATATATTGCAAAGCCGATGCGAAGATGATTTTGCCGTGTCTTGATTTTATCCAAATCGTCGCATCGATTTTTATTACCACGAATCATGGGATTAAAAAACAATTTAACCGGGTTTGGAGGTTTTCTTAAAATGGGCTTGAAAAAAAAGCCTGTATTTCGAAAAATCATTATTCCCTGGTATGATTCTGTGACAGCCTGCGCGATGCTGCTTTTTTTCATGTTCGCCGTTTTTCTTTTTGGCGTTGTCGGCATATCGGTTTCATTTGATAGTCAACAGTATCACGGATACGCTTGGGTCCCCGCACTTTTAATTCTGTTGAGCGGAATCGTTATTGTTCGGACCTCAACCCGGATGGCTCGACTGATCACAGGGCGGTTTTAAATCCGCAATCTTCTCTTCTTGCGCCCGAAATTTCCTTCTTTCGGGGTCTATTCTAAATCGCTTCCGACGGCTGGATCAGGTTTTATAAAGTGTGGATAAATCCGCCTCTGGCGGATAAAACTGCTCCAGCAGGAAGTGGATGATTCTACCGGTCACCCCCCAGATCACCAGATCCCGATAAGGATAAATCAGCTCTCCAACGGACGGTATCCGTCCATGATAACGCCGATCGTGATGGATATGCAGCAGCTCCTTCAGCGGAATACTGAAAACCCGCGAGATCTCCGAAGGATCGAACCGGATCGGTCCGTTTCCGTCCCATATTCCGGTAAAGACCTGAATTTCCCTCTTGTTGATGGTTTGAAAATGGCCGAGTGAACCGATCAGGCGGACCTGGCTGCGCCGGATGCCGAGTTCCTCCTCGAGTTCCCTGAACGCTGCATCCTCCGGGCTTGAATCGCTCTGATCGATATGTCCGCCCGGAAGCGCCACCTGGTTGCGCCATGGATATCCTTTTGTATCGGTTTTTAATACCGCCACCAGATGCGGCTCTGTCTCGCCAAAAAGAAGAAGAAAAACAACAGCAGGCTGGAGGTCCTTGTCCTTAGAAGGAGGCGCCGCCTCAACGTGCTTAAGGATGGTTTCAAGGGCTGATAGATCGATGGCGTTTCTTCCCCATTTTGCGCTCTCCATTCTCCGATGGTGTGAAGCTCCCCGCTCTAAAGAGCGGGGCTTCCCGGTAAGGTAAAAATCTATTTCAGATAGCCTCCCTTGACCCCGCCTTGAAAGGCGGGGCTTGCGGGAAGAGGGCCGGTCACATCTGTTTTAAAAAAGTCTTCAGCGTCATTGTTTTGTAGCTATCGGAATGAATATATTTAAGCATTGGAAGCAGATCCTGTGCGGATATAAATCCGGGCCGGTTTCCTATCCGATCCCCTTTCTCCGAGATGAACCATGTGGATGGGAGGCCCCGAATCTCGAATCCGGATGCCGCTTTTTTTTCTCTGTCAAAATCGACCTTAATGGAAATGAAGTGGTTATTCAGATAATCGATGACGGAAACATCGGCAAAGGTTTCCCTGGTCATTTTGCCGCAGTATGCGCACCACTCTGCCCAAAAATAGAGAAAAATCTTTTTATCCTCTT
>MGQD01000104.1:4968-7095 GCA_001797695.1 Deltaproteobacteria bacterium RBG_13_49_15
CATCCCTTTGTCATAGGAGTGCCATGCGATCCCCTTCCCTTTTCCCTGGCCGATAGCGGTATCCGTTGATAGAAAGACGCAAAAAGCAAGAATCAAGCCGATCGAAATCCATTTGAATCGCATCTGCTTTATCCCGATACGTTTAATAAATTCAATTTATCAACGATCAGCAACAATCCGACGACAATGAGAAGAACTCCCGCCAGCATATGAACATAGCGAAGCGCGTTTTTCGCTTTTCGGATAACATTTAAAAAATAATGGATGAAAAAGGATATCCCAATAAATGGGACTGCCAATCCTGCGGCATAAACTCCCAAAAGCAGCATCCCTTCCCGGATTGTTTCCTGATTTCCGGCTAAAATCAGGATTGAACCGAGCATCGGCCCGATGCATGGGCTCCACCCGGCGCCGAAGGCCATGCCGACGAGAAACGTACCAAGGGCATGAAGGGGCTTATGCTCCGGATGAATTCTCTTTTCAATATCAAGGAGTTTAATCCGAACGGCGCCTGTCAGGTGAATCCCCAGAACAACGATGAAAACGCCCCCCATAATTCTGATGATATCCCTATATTTGAACAACACATTTCCTAAAAAAGATGCCGTAGCCCCCATCAGAATGAATACGAATGAAAATCCCAGGACATAGGAAATCGTAGAAATAACGACTCGTTTTCGAATTTTGGCGTCACCGGAGGTGAGTTCTTCAAGAGAAAGGCCGGTGATAAACGTAAAATACGCCGGAATAAGAGGGAGAATGCATGGGGAAAGAAATGACAAGAGCCCTGCAAGCAAAGCAGCAGAGTATGATACGGTTTCGGTTAGCATCTTCCTTTCTTGCATCCATATTCGAATTCAGCTCACGCACAGGGATCCGGACGTTTTCATGATCACCTGCCACAAACGGGGATTCATGTCTGATGCTGCTGAAATCGCACATCTTTTAGGGACTTAATATAAATATCCCATTTTTTCTGTCAACATTTCAATTACCGGCTGAGCTCTTTTGCGCGCTTTGCGGCGGCTTCAATGGCATAGATGATCGTATCCTTAACGCGCCGCTTTTCCAGAATGCTGAGAGCCGCCTCGGTCGTTCCGCCCGGAGAGGTTACCTTTCGGCGCAATTTTTCCGGCCCTTCATGACGATTTTCCAGAAGCGCATGAGCGCCTTTAAGCGTCATGAGGGTCAGTGTTTTCGCATCTTCCGGCCTAAGGCCGATCCGGGACCCGGCTTCGATCATTGATTCGACGAAATAAAAAATATACGCCGGACCGGAACCGGAGAGTGCTGTCACCGAATCCAGATCTCTTTCTGGGAATTCGATCACATGACCGATGGCGCCTAGAATCTTTCGGGCAATGCGGATGTCGTCTGCCGACGCATGCCGGTTGGCGCTCATCCCGCTCATGCCGCACAATACGAGTGCGGGCGTATTCGGCATGACCCTTATGATGGGAAGCCGTTTTTTTTCGCTTTCCTTCAAACCGGCATACAGGAACCGCTCGATTTTTTTAATCGGGACGCCGGCGGCAATCGAAATAATCCGTTTCTTTTTGACTGACTTTCCATGCGGTTTTGAAGCGATTTGCGAAAGAACCTTCTCCATCTGCTGAGGCTTGACCGCAAGAACGACAATATCACAGTTGAGATACAATTCAATGTTGTCGTTGGTGATGTTGACCCCATAAGCGTTCTGAAGTCGGGTGAGCCGGCGCTTATCTACATCGCTAACCCATATGGCCGGTGGTTCAGCGGTATGAGAGTGGGTCAGGGCGGCGATAAAGGCTTCCCCCATATTCCCGCCGCCGATCAATCCGATCTGAAAGGGTAGCTTTAACATACGGCTTTTCTCCGTCTTTAAGGTGGTGATGTTTTAACGTTGCCCAGTCGACCTGTCAATTGATTTGCACGAAACAACTTGACTTATATCCGATAATATATGTAATTCTAGACGAAAATCAAAGAGACCCGTCATTTCATATCGACTCTATCGGGTTGTGTCATGGCTGATCCATGGAATAAGGAGGCTCTATTGCGATGTATATGTTCGGTTACCTGATCGCGAGCTTGGCCAAGGTGATCGATATTGTATTGCTTCTTTTCATGTGGATCGTGATCGCCCGG
>MGQD01000105.1:0-197 GCA_001797695.1 Deltaproteobacteria bacterium RBG_13_49_15
CCAACGGGTTTTAAATAATGACAAAATTGAATGATGATCATTTTCACCCATTGGGAATTCTTCTAAACGATTTTCTAAAACGATAACGATTTATATCTATTTCTAAAAACCTGTTTGTCATTATTTAAAACGCTCATTTTAGGTCATATAAACGGATAACTGCTGTTCTGAAAAACGTTGCAGTTAATCGATTGTTT
>MGQD01000105.1:318-1419 GCA_001797695.1 Deltaproteobacteria bacterium RBG_13_49_15
GCGAGAAAGAGGATGCTGCGCTATGCTTCAGGTTGCGCGGCATCTGATGATGAAGATTCGCTAAAATCGACAGTAAAGAAGGAGGGTTTTCTATGAAGGGATTTACCCTGCAGTTGCAACAACAGGGTTTATTCAAAAGGGCCTGGTTGACCGACCTGCCTCCCGGAACGACCTTAACAATGATATCGTTGACAGCCCGGTTTCTTTTTCTTATGATTTACTTCCATTTGATCATCCGGCAGATCTTCTAAAGTCGGTCTTCCCATAAAAACCGGGAAAAGGTTTTAACACAGATGAACCGTCGCGCCTTTCTTAAAATTGCCGGCATGAGCAGCCTTTCCGTAGCAACCGGTTGCGATTCCCAGCCTGATAAAACTCTCTATTCCCTGGTCCGAGCGCCCGATGATATGGTGACCGGACATGCCACCTGGTACGCCTCCACATGCCGTGAATGTCCGGCCGGATGCGGAATTCTGGCCAAAAACAGGGAAGGTCGAATCGTCAAGCTCGAGGGGAATCCGCTTCACCCCATTAACAAAGGCAAGCTATGCCCCAGAGGACAGGCGGCGCTTCAAGGGGTTTACAATCCGGATCGTATCGCCACCCCTTTATTGAAGGAAAAAGGGGAGCTGAAACCGATCACTTTTTCCGACGCTGTATCGATCGTCACCGGACGGGCTAATCAGGCTTCCGGAAAAGGAGAGGGTCGGATCCGTTTGATGACGGAAATGATCGGGAAAAGCCTTGAAACGCTTTTCAACCAGGTGCTTTTGAAATGGCGATCACCCCGATCTTTGATTTTTGAGCCATATGCATTTGAATCCTTAAAATCCGGCAACGCCAAGGTGTTCGGTATCAACGGCCTTCCGTCTTACCGGATGGAGAAGGCCGATGTTCTGATATCTTTCGGCGCTGATTTTTTAGAAACATGGCTTTCTCCGGTTGAGTATGCCGTCAAATTTAAAAAAATGCATGCCGAAAACCACGGTAAAAAAGGGCTTTTCTTTCATGTGGCCCCGTATCAAGGATTGACCGGCGCCAACGCAGACCGGTTTCTCTTCTGCCGTCCGGGAAGTGAGACCGCTGTCGCATCCGGCTTAA
>MGQD01000105.1:1433-4563 GCA_001797695.1 Deltaproteobacteria bacterium RBG_13_49_15
ATTGCAGGAAGAGGGAAAGCGCTTCCCGGCACTTTCCTCAGCCCGCTTGAAAAGGCGGTGTCGGCATACACTCAAGACAAAGTCACAAGGCTTTCCGGAGTATCCGAAAAGGAATACGAACAGTTGATTCATTATCTGCGGAACGCAAAAAATCCGCTGGTTCTGGGGAGCTCGACCGCGGGTTGCGGAGCGGATACGGCGGCCACTGACGCGGCAGTCGATTGCCTTAATCTTATTCTCGATCCGGGGCTTCCACTTTTTGACTTTAAAAACCGGCATGCCGTCGAAAGAGCGGCGAAGCGTTCCGAGGTCGTCCATGCCTTCTCCGAAATGGATTCCGGGAAAACGGATCTTCTGATTTTAAACAACGTGAACCCGGTTTTCTCCCTTCCCTCCGGATACGGTGTTAGGGAATTGTTAGACCGGGAATCCTTATTTGTGGTATCCTTTTCATCTTTCATGGACGAATCCGCTTCCCTTGCGGATCTCGTGATTCCCATTCCGCATCCCCTGGAGTCATGGGATGAATATGAGGGGCATCTCGGTGTCATTTCCACGTTGCAGCCGACAATGGGAAAAGTGATTCCGGCATCAGGCGCCGGAGATTTTTTGCTTCAGGCGGTCTTTCCAAAGGAAACGCCTTTCCGGACATATCAAGCGTATCTGTTTGAACAGTTCAGACAGAGAGGAATCATCCGGGATGAAAAAGATTGGTTAGAGGTTTTAAAAAAAGGGGGGGCCTTTCAGGCGCATCTTCAAGACGATGCCGCTCATGATTTTAAACAAACGCATCTATTTTCCGATCAATTAAAAAGCATATTCGAATCGGCAGTCAAACCGCCGTCTTCCGGCGTTAGTTTTGCCGCGATGCCGTCAATTCGACTCTATGACGGCCGCGGCGCCAACAAGCCCTGGTTGAGTGAAATCCCGGATTCGTTGACCCAGACGGCATGGGAGACTCCACTTATCATATCATCGAAGACCGCCGGCGATTTGGGGATTTCACATTCGGAAATCATTCAGGTCGCCTCTCCATGGGGGCAAGTCGAAGCGCCGGCCTATCTGAGCGATATCGTCATGCCGGATATGGTTATCATGCCGATCGGGCAGGGGCACGTTGCTTTCGGACGCTATGCCGGCGGTTTTGGGGCGGATCCGGTTCGAATCCTTCCGCCGGACGTGGATATAAACTCCGGAGGGCCGGTCTATCGGATTACGCCGATACAATTGAAAAAGACCGGCCGGATCATAAAAATGCCGGCAACCGACGGAAGCCGAATCCAGCATGATCGAAAGATCGCCCTCTCCGTTCGGCACAACACCGCACCGGGGGAAAAAGAAAAAAACGGTTCGGGCCTGTCGATGAACGAATTTCCGTTTACCCTCCCTCTTCCCGAGGGTTATGACTCCAGGCGCGATATCTATCCGCCCCATGATCATGACCGCTACCGGTGGGGGATGACGATCGATCTTGACCGGTGCATCGGATGCGGGGCCTGCGCCGCCGCATGTTATGCGGAAAACAACATCGGAATAACGGGTAGGGAGAGGATCGCCGAGGGGAGGGAAATGGCATGGCTTCGGATCGAAAGATACCATGATCCTGCGGATTGGACAAAAGTGATATTTCTTCCGATGTTATGCCAGCACTGCGACAATGCCCCGTGTGAACCTGTCTGCCCTGTTTATGCCTCCCATCATTCCAAGGAAGGACTGAATAATCAAATTTACAACCGGTGCATCGGGACCCGATTTTGCTCTCAGAATTGCCCTTACAAGGTGAGACGGTTCAACTGGTTCGAGTGGAAATGGCCTGCTCCGCTTCACCTTCAGCTGAATCCGGATGTCACGGTGAGGAGCAAGGGGGTGATGGAGAAATGCTCTTTTTGTGTGCAGCGGATCAAGGCGGCTCATGGAAAGGCTAAAGATGAAAACCGGACGATCCGGGATGGCGAGGTGATTCCGGCCTGCGCCCAGACTTGCCCGACCGATGCGTTTACGTTTGGAAACCTCATGGATCCATCGGCAACGGTCCGGAAAAAGACATCCGACCCCAGAGCCTATCAAGTTATGGGATATCTGAACACCAAACCGGCGGTGATCTACCTCAAAAAGGTGCGCTGGGATTTGTGACAACATGGCGAAACCGAGCTTTTCTGAAATCGATGACCGCGTTCTGAAAACCCTTGAACCCGCCTCAAACGCATACTGGATGACGGTGGCCGGGTTGTTCGGCGGGGTCCTCATCGGAGCCGGGTGCTGGGCATATCAGATCGCGATGGGTGTCGGTGTAGCCGGGATGAACAACCCTGTGGCCTGGGGGACGTATCTTATCAATTTTGTTTTCTGGGTGGGGATCGCTCATTCGGGAACGCTCATTTCCGCCATCCTTCACCTCTTCAGAGCGTCGTGGCGAAACCCTATCGCCCGGGCTGCCGAAACCATGACCGTTTTTGCGGTCTGTATCGCCGGCCTTTTCCCGTTCATTCACCTCGGGCGGGTTTGGATGGTCTTTTACATGCTTCCGGTTCCCAATCAAAGAAACCTGTGGCAAAATTTTCAGTCTCCCCTTATGTTCGATGTAGTGGCTATCAGCACCTATCTGACGGTGAGCTTCCTGTTCTGGTACACGGGGATGCTCCCGGACCTGGCAATCGTCCGCGACCGATCCGAGGGGATGAGAAAACGGATCTTTAGAATCATATCGCTGGGATGGACCGGCTCGCACGAACAATGGCGTCATTACGCCCGGGCGTATCTCTTTTTCGCCGCTTTGGCCACGCCTCTCGTCATATCCGTTCACAGTGTGGTTTCATGGGATTTTGCGCTAGGAATCGTCCCTGGGTGGCACACCACCATCTTCGCCCCCTATTTTGTCGCCGGCGCCATTCATTCCGGATTGGCCATGGTCATCACTCTCATGATTCCCATTCGGAGGGTCTTCGGATATGAAACGATCATCACCGTCGATGTTCTGGAAAATGTGGCTAAAACCATTATTTTCACCGGACTGATCGTCGGCTTTGCTTATGCCACAGAGTTTTTTATGGCATGGTACAGTCAAAATCCCATTGAGATGGAGGTGTTCCGCTACCGGCCCACCGGTGATTATGCGGCGCCGTTCTGGATC
>MGQD01000105.1:4709-4851 GCA_001797695.1 Deltaproteobacteria bacterium RBG_13_49_15
GGATTTCATTCCCCACGCCTGGGGGCTCTATACGCCGGCGGCTGTCGAATTCGGAATCATGCTGGGGAGCTTTTCCCTTTTCTTTTTCTTGTTTCTCCTTTTTGTAAAGCACCTTCCATCGGTATCAATGACGGAGATGAAA
>MGQD01000105.1:4932-5712 GCA_001797695.1 Deltaproteobacteria bacterium RBG_13_49_15
GCGGGAAACCCGTGGTGGCGCTGGTTCCTTTTTTCATCGTGGGTTTTGAATTTACAATTTTATTTGCCGTTTTTGGAAATGTCGCCGGTTTGATTCATCAAATGAAGCTGCCGGATTACAGGGGGCTTGTGCAACATGATCCCCGCTGCTCCGAAGATCGTTTCGGCATCCTCTCTTCCTGCCCTCCGGATGAAGAGGAACAATTGGCGAGCTTTTTCAGGCAATACGGGGGAGAAACGACCATTTTTTCATGAATTCTCCGTTATCAAAAGAGAAGAGCGGGTTCATTTCGGGAAAGGGCGCAGCCGGATCGATCGTTGTGTTACTGGTGATGGGTTTCGGCGCCTTTTTCCATCTGCTTTTCGGGGAGCACCCGGAACGGGCATGGCAGGCCTATCTCATCAATTTCCTGCTTTGGTCTTCCATCGCCCAGGGGGGGCTGCTCTTTTCAGTGGTGATGCACCTGACAAAGGCCCGCTGGAGCAGACCGCTGGTCGGCCTGGCCGAATCCTTTTCAGCTTTTTTCCCGGTTTCGGTTCTCCTGTTTCCGATTCTCTTTCTGGGACGGCACGACGTTTTTCCATGGACCGGAATGGAGTTGGGAGGGAAGGGTGCATGGCTTAACATTTGGGCCCTGTTCATCAGGGATTTGGCCGGGCTTGTCGTTCTCTATACTCTGGGTTTTTGTTATCTTTACTATGCCATGCCGCTCAGGTGGGTTCGAAGCGTCAGCCAAAGCAGCATACGCAGATACCTTGACCGGATCTGGGCGAAAGAGCG
>MGQD01000105.1:5719-6217 GCA_001797695.1 Deltaproteobacteria bacterium RBG_13_49_15
ACGGCGAGGCGCCGGCATAGGGCTACGGTTTTTGCGGTGCTGTATGCTATAGGTTACGCCGTCATTCTTTCTCTTGTCGCATACGATCTCGTCATGGCGCTGGATCCCCATTGGTCTTCAACGCTTTTCGGCGCCTACCATTTCGTGAAAGCCTTTTACCTGGCTCTGGGCGCTTTGGTGATCCTGGCATCTCTGTTGCATATGAATCCGGATCTTCCGTTTGCAATGACCCCGTCCCAGTTTCATGATCTGGGAAAACTGTTCTTTGCCTTTTGCCTGGTATGGGCCGACTTTTTCTACTGCCAGTTCGTCGTCATCTGGTATGGAAACATTTCCGAAGAAACGGCATATGTCATCGAGCGCACCATGTCCGATCCATGGCGGCCTCTGGCATGGTTTATTTTTATTGTCGCGTTTGTTGTTCCGTTTATCGTTCTTTTAAACCGGCGCGTAAAAAGCAACCCTAAATGGATGAGCATGCTCTGCGCCCTGGTCATT
>MGQD01000105.1:6265-7226 GCA_001797695.1 Deltaproteobacteria bacterium RBG_13_49_15
CATCATCCAAGGGCTCTTCCGATAGGTTTTTTAGATGGATTGATATTTCTTGGGTTTTTGGGGATGATGGCCGCTTCGGTTTCGTTTTTCCTCAAGGTTTTTCCTGAAGTAACGATAAGCCCGGCAGGCGGGAGGGATGGATGCTGAAAAACAGGGGGCCGATCTTTTTAACAGGACTGACGGCCATCCTGTCGGGGATGTTCCTCTATCTGTTTTATGGAATTCCGGAATCACATACGGGCTCGAGCCAGCCGATCCCGTTCAGCCATCGGGTGCATGCCGGAGTCAAAGCCATTGCCTGCGAATTTTGTCATCCGTATGTCCGCCGGTCCGTCCACCCGGGGATTCCTCCGGTGGAAAAATGTCTTTACTGTCACAATTACATCATCGCCGGTCATCCCTGGATCCAAAAAGAGCACGATTATTATAATTCGGGCATGCCCATACCCTGGAAAAAAGTATTTTATATTCCAGAGCATGTCGTATTCAACCACGAGCGGCATATTAAAAAAGAGGTTGAATGCCGGGCGTGCCACGGCCGTGTCGAGACCATGGACCGGCTTTTGCGCAAGCGATTTAAAATGGGATTTTGCATCGAGTGCCATAAGGATAAACAGGTGAATATCGACTGCTGGCTGGCATGCCATAATTGATGGCTTCGTAAAAAGCCCATGCATCTGAAGCTTTTTGCTTTGCCGTCTCAATTTGGACTTTTTACGGATTCATCATAATTAACCGCATGGAAAATTAAGAGCATATTGAAGCGGAAGAGGACGACCTGAAAAAGATATCGGATCATGTTAGGACAAATACGGGGGGGACTGCCGCCGGATTCTGCCTTACCTCGGCATTTTGGATGATGGTGGCCGCACTATTCGGGCTTCTCGGGGCGACCGAGTTGATCGCGCCGGACATCTTCGGCGCTTTGGGATGGATGACGTTCGGGAGGATTCGCCCGCTT
>MGQD01000106.1:0-445 GCA_001797695.1 Deltaproteobacteria bacterium RBG_13_49_15
AAATGGGTATTATTATCCGGTTGATGATAATGAGTGTGATCCTTGCAGGAATCACCATTGGAAACGTAGATGCCAAGGATGTCATGACCACGATTCAGGCCACGGCGGATGATGAGTTCAAATTATTTCTGAATGGAAAGCAGGTCCTCGATGGTTTCGGGTGGGCACAGACCAGGATTGCAAAGGTAAAAATTACCCGCGGGGATGTATTGGCAGTTGTTGCCAAAGACAGGGGTTATAAAGCCGGATTTTTGTTAAACGCTTCCGGGGCCTTTAATTTTGTTTCAGATACCGAATGGAAAGTCTATACCGGGAAAGAATTGCCGAACTGGAATCAAAAGAAATTTAACGATACCGCCTGGGAAAAGGCGAGCGGTTACGGAATCTACGGAGAGCTTCCCTGGGGGAAGGGGGTAAAGGAGTTTACCGGCGAAAAAGCAAACTG
>MGQD01000106.1:451-7010 GCA_001797695.1 Deltaproteobacteria bacterium RBG_13_49_15
GTCCGGCAAAAATCAAACCAACAGCAAAGATATCGATCCGGTTGTCTATTTCAGAAAAACGATCAAATAAAATACCTGAAAAAGCCCCATCACGAGACAATGAACCGGCTAAGCCGGCGATTTTATCCATACCGATTTTTACCAAATGTATTTCCTTGACAGATATCCACGCTTAAGAATACATTTTTAGGACTGATTCCAATTGATTATGGAGGACTTGAATGGATTATAAGACGACGCTGAACTTGCCGCAAACGGCATTCCCCATGAAGGCGAACCTTTCCAAGCGAGAGCCGGAGCAGTTGAAAGCATGGGAAGAAATGCACCTCTATGATCTTATCCGTAAACGATCTGCAGGAAGGGACCTCTTTGTCCTTCATGACGGACCACCCTACGCTAATGGATACATTCACATCGGCACGGCATTGAACAAGATACTCAAGGACATCATCGTGCGCTCCCGTCAGATGTCGGGATTTGATGCTGTTTATGTCCCGGGTTGGGACTGCCATGGACTTCCCATCGAGCATAACGTGGATAAGGAATTAAAGGAAAAAAAGAAAGAGCTCTCACTGTCTCAGGTCCGGAAGCTTTGCCGTGCTTATGCCGAGCGGTTTGTGAACATCCAGCGAGAGGAGTTTAAGCGTCTTGGCGTCATGGGGAACTGGGAAGATCCGTATCTCACCATGAGCTATGGGTATGAAGCGACCATCGCACGGGAATGCGGAAAGTTCGCAACAAACGGAAGCCTTTTCAGAAGCAAAAAGCCGATTTACTGGTGCTGCACCTGTCAGACCGCACTGGCGGAAGCGGAGATCGAATATCAGGATGAAACATCCCCTTCCATCTATGTCAGGTTTCCGATGATCGACGACATCAGCGACGTCGCTCCCGCTCTTGCAGGAAAATCGGTTTCCGTGGTGATCTGGACAACCACGCCATGGACCATTCCGGCGAATCTGGCCATCGCGTTGCATCCGGATTTCAGATACGTGGCTGTTGATACAGGGAAGGGGGAAGCCTTTATCCTGGCCGAGGAATTGGCCGAACCCTGTATGAAAATTTTCGGGTATCCGAATTTTTCCATTATAGCCGAAATCGATCCCAAACAGATGGAGAGGAAGACTTGCCGGCACCCGATCTATGGTCGCCCGTCCATCATCGTCCTGGGGAACCACGTAACCCTGGATGCCGGGACCGGATGCGTTCACACGGCGCCTGGGCATGGGAGGGAGGACTATGAAGTGGGGCTGATGTATGGGATCGAACCATTTTCACCCGTAGACGATACCGGCCGGTTCACAAATGAAGTGGATTTTTTCAGCGGGCAGTTTGTATTTGACGCCAACCGGGAGATTAATCAAAAACTTAAGAATCTCGGGGCGCTTCTGAAAGAAGAAAAGATAAATCACTCCTACCCCCATTGCTGGCGATGCAAGGCGCCGGTTATCTATCGAGCTACCCCTCAGTGGTTTATTTCCATGGAAAAGACAGGCTTGAGAACAAAGGCTCTTGAAGCGATCGACCGGGTCGAATGGATTCCTCAATGGGGAAGGGAACGGATCTTCGGAATGATCGAAAACCGTCCGGACTGGTGCGTATCCCGCCAGCGGGCGTGGGGGGTCCCAATCACGGTTTTTTATTGCACAGAGTGTGACTTGATCCTTTTGGACAAGACGATCATGAAACACGTCTATGATCTTTTTGAAGAACATGGAGCGGATATCTGGTTTGAAAAGGATATATCCGAATTCTTGCCCGAAGGGACGCGTTGCAAAGGGTGCGGCGGGAACTCATTTATCAAGGAGACCGATATCCTGGATGTCTGGTTCGACTCGGGCGTCAGCCACGCAGCGGTTCTCGAGAAACGCCCCTATCTCCGGTGGCCGGCGGACCTGTACCTGGAGGGAAGCGATCAGCATCGCGGATGGTTCCACAGCTCTCTTTTATCGTCGGTCGGGACACGCGGAGAGGCTCCATACCGGGCTGTTCTGACCCATGGGTTCGTGGTGGACGCCGAAGGACATAAAATGTCAAAATCGCTTGGAAACATCGTTGCCCCAAGGGAGGTCATCGACCGGTATGGAGCCGAGATCCTCCGTCTTTGGGTCAGCGCGACCGATTATCGGGAGGATGTCCGGATATCGGAAACTATCCTGACCCAACTTTCCGATGCTTACCGCCGGATCCGGAACACGAGCCGATTTATGCTGGGAAACCTCTTCGATTTCGACCCCAAAACGGATCGCGTTCCATATAAGGAGATGACGGGGATCGACCGGTTTGAACTCCATCGGCTCCAGGAGCTTATCGAAAAAGCCAATCAGGCTTACAATACCTATGAATTTCACTTGATTTATCATTCCCTCTACAACTACTGCACTCTGGATCTCAGCGCACTGTATCTGGATATTTTAAAGGACCGGCTCTACACGTTGCCGCCCAAATCCAAAGGGAGAAGGAGCGCTCAGACCGTCATGTTCATGATCCTTGACAGAATGGCCAGATTGATGGCGCCCATATTGCCTATTACAGCCGAAGAGATCTGGAAGCATATGCCCAAGGATGATGAAAAAGCGGAAAGCATCCATTTTCTGGCACTGCCGAAACCCGAGACACAATTGACCGATTCTGAGCTGGCAAAAAAATGGATCCGCCTTTTTGACATTCGGGGAGAGGTCATGAAAGCCCTCGAGGAGGCAAGGGGGAAGAAGCTCATAGGGCATCCGCTCGATGCCGCCGTCACCCTTTACGCCGGTGACGAATTATATGACTTCATAAGCGATTTCGAGGATGATTTGCGATCGCTTCTTATCACCTCCAACGCCGTCCTGAAGCGCGGGAAGCCGGAAGGCGGGGGGGTTCAGAGCGGCGATACCGAAGGACTATTTATCCTTGTTGAAAAAGCCCAAGGAGACAAATGCGAACGATGCTGGGTGCACGATCCTTCAGTGGGATCGCATGCCGATCATCCTGGAATATGCAACCGATGCCTTAAATCCCTTAAAGAAATCAGCTGCAATAGCTCCGTTTCAGGATGATCCGATGAAGACTGTCCAATCCAGATGGCTTTTTATGGCCGCTGTTTCGAGCTCCGTCGTCATTATGGATCAGGTTTCAAAAGCGCTGATCCGGTTCCATCTTTCCCTTTACCATTCGATTCCGGTGATCGACGGCTTTTTTAACATCGTTCATATTCAGAATCCCGGAGGGGCATTTGGTTTTATGGCCGGCCATCACTTTGGGTTAAAACCGGTTTTCTTTTTGGCCGGCGCCGGGATTGCCGTTTGCCTGCTCCTTTACCTCTATCAGAAGGTGCCGGCCGGGAACCGTCTTCTTTCCTTCGGGATTTCCCTCATCCTTGGAGGCGCATTCGGGAACATGATTGATCGGATACGGTTTGGAAGGGTGGTGGATTTTTTAGATGTCTATGTTGGAAATCTTCACTGGCCGGCCTTCAATGTGGCTGATAGCGCCGTCACCATCGGTGGCGGGATTTTGGTCATTCAGATGCTTCTAAAGAAGATGCCGGATTTTTAGATACAATCCATACTATGGGCCGATTGTAAATAAACGAATGGCTTCGATAAGCTATAAAAATTTAAAACCCTATCTTGAACATCTCAAAAAACCTGACCTGTCCCCGGTTTACCTGATATTCGGGGAGGAATTTCTTTGTAAAACCTCTCTGGAAGCTGTTTTAAATCGGCTTGCTGCGGAAACGGAAGAAGCCTCCCGGAATTATTCCTATGAACCTGTGGATGGGGCTTCGGGAAACATCCGGGAGGCGATCGCCAAGCTAAACACCTATTCCCTTTTTTCCAGGGGAAAAGTGGTCGCCATCCTGGATTCGAATGTTTTCTCCTCCAAAACCGACGATGAACCATTAATCCGGAAGGCAAAGGACGCCTTTGATGCGAACGATATGAAAGCAGCGGCCGGATCCTTTCTGGGGTGGATGTCGGTGAGCCGGATTTCTTTTGAAGATATCCGCGATGAGAGCCGCCGGAAAGCCGTTAAGACCGATCTGGCAGGATCCGGAAACAGCGCATGGATAGATTCTTTGATTGATTACTGCCTGGAAAACAACCTGAAGATCCCTGAAATCGAAAATGACGCCAGGGTTTTGGAAGATGCGATCCAAAAAGGGTTTCCTCCTGGAAACCGGCTCATAATCACCGCTGTAAGGGCGGATAGGCGCACCGGGCTTTTTAAAGCCATCCTTCAATACGGGACGGTTATTGACTGCGCCATCCCCCTGGGAGAGCGGTATGCTGAAAAAGCACAACGAGAAGCGGTTCTAAAGGACGTGTTGAATGCGGTCATGACTCCTGCCAACAAAACCATCGGGAAGGAGGCGTTTGCCGCCTTGTGCGACATGACCGGATTTGATCTGAAGACCGTAAAACAGAGCCTCGAAAAGCTGATCCATTATTCGGGGAGCCGTCCTGAAATTACGGTTACCGATGTTGAGGCGGTCCTTTCCCGAACCAGGCAGGACCCTATTTATTCACTGACCAATGCCATTCTGGAGAAAAACAGCTTCAATGCCCTTTTTTTTCTGGATGCTCTCCTGAAAATCGACTTTCATCACATGCAGATCCTTTCCGCCGTCGTCAATCAGATCCGGAAGCTTATTGTCGTCAACGATTTTACCTCCGGCAGCGAAGGGAAAACCTGGCGCGCCGGCTGCGAATTTGTCTATTTTAAAGAAAGCGTCATTCCCGATATTATGAATTACGATAAAAAAATTCCCGAATCCGCCATGGAATGGGATATAACGACATTGCCGGCAGGTTCCGGCTCCGAGAGAAAAGGCAAATCCGGGAAAAAGCAGGTTTCGGATTTGGGGATCATCCGGAACCCCCAAAACCCATATCCGGTATATATGCTGTTTAAAGCAGCGGAAAAGTTCACAAGAAAGATGCTTTTCGAAGCGCTCGAAAGCCTGAGGGAAGCTGACCGGCAGTTGAAAACCACGAGCCGAAACCCGAAATTCGTCCTTGAAAGGGTAATCCTTGGGATTTGCCGAAAAGAACAGTAAACAGCCTCGGTGCAAGGATTTATGGGATTCTTCAGAGATCAGGAAGTGCAACTGGCCAAACGGCTTTTGATCCGGCAGTGTCAAAAGACGAAAACCGCCATGCCGGATGATAAGCAAATAGAAGAGTCTGCCGCCAGGTTTGTGGATGATGCCCATAACATTGCAGCGCGGAGGGGGAAAAACGTCCTTGCGATCATCAGGGAGATGATCAGCGATCTCAAGGGATAAAATCAATGATTAAGCAGACGGGGCATGTTCTCGAAAACGGCTCCCTTGTTTTAGAGGGACGATCGTCGGATCTGCTTAGTAATCCGGAGGTTAAGAAAGCGTATCTGGGCGGCTAACCAGTCGTGCCGTTTTTTCTTCCAGGTAGCGTTTTAACACATAAATGCCGTCGGGTGTGTACGGTTCCTTGTCCATCGAGGAGAAAATCTCCCCGATAGAGTAAAAACCACCGGATTCGATCTCCTCTTTTTGAAGCCGGAGGGGACCGTCGAACACGCAAGCATAAGCCTTCCCAAAAACGCGGTTCCCGGTATCTTCATAATAAAAGTCGAACAAAGAGCTCAATACGACACCCTTTATCCCGAGCTCCTCCTCGAGCTCCCGCTCAGCTGCCGCTTCAACAGATTCATGAGCCAGGACGACCCCGCCGGCGGCAACATCGTAATACCCCGGATAAATATCCTTGACATCCGTTCGCTTATGGCGAAACAATTCTCCCCTGGAATTGAATACCAGAATATAGACCGCACGATGAAAACGCTTCATTAACCGCATATTCGAGCGCTTTTCAGCGCCGATGGGATGATTGCGCCCATCTACAATCATGACCATCTCATCGCGCAGCTCCATTTCTTATCCCTTAAATTTCCTGATTACCGAGTACTTAGGAAAAGTGGAAGAAAAAGTCAAATTTAGGTTTTTGGCATCATCAGGTTTGCCTTGAATTTTTCACAAACTCTGATATCAAGATTTCAATGCGGAAACATCAGTACGCCTCATCAAAACGTTCAGTCTCAGGAGGGAAACTCTTTTTGGAGGAGATATGATTAGAACAGGAATCTTAGGGGCTACCGGATATGCCGGCGCCGAGTTGGTCCGGATTCTTGCCGGGCATCCGGATGTGACATTGGAGATACTGACATCCAGCCAGTATGTGGGGGTCCCTTTCGACAAGGTCTATCCGTCGATGACCGGATCCGTGGATATCGTTTGCACTGAATTTGAATTGGAAGAGGTATGCAACAAGACCGATGTGATTTTTATTTCGCTGCCCCACAAACTCTCCATGCAAATCGTTCCGGATATCCTGAAAAAAGGGAAACGAGTTATTGATCTATCTGCCGATTTCCGGTTCAAAAACCATTTTACCTATGAATCGGCCTATCAAGAGCATTCGGCCAAAGAGTTGCTTCAGGAAGCGGTATATGGCCTTTGCGAACTCTATGCGGATTCGATCCGACAGGCCCGCCTGATCGGGAATCCGGGGTGCTATCCGACAAGCGCCCTTCT
>MGQD01000106.1:7033-10400 GCA_001797695.1 Deltaproteobacteria bacterium RBG_13_49_15
AAGGGCTTGTCGATGCTAACACCGTGATTGTTGATTCCAAATCCGGCGCCAGTGGCGCCGGACGTTCCCTCTCCTTAAAAACCCATATTTGCGAGGTCGCCGAATCCTTTAAAGCCTATAATGTCGGCCGACATCGGCATGCTCCGGAGATGGAAGAGATTTTAAGTGCGGAATCCGGCAAGCCGGTTTGCATCACCTTTGTACCCCACTTGATTCCAATGTCCAGAGGGATGCTGAGCACCATTTATGCGACCACGACTTCAGATCTCTCCTCAGCGATGGTTCAAAAGTGTTTTTCCGATTATTACGGCGACAAACCGTTTATCCGGCTGCGGGATGACGGACAGCCGCCTGATACGCTTCACGTCAGGGGAACGAATTATTGCGATATCGGATTCAAGGTGGATCAGCACAATCATCGGATCATTTTAATGTCGGCGATTGACAATCTGGTTAAGGGTGCGGCAGGCCAGGCAGTTCAGAACATGAATATCATGATGGATCTCAAAGAAACCGCCGGTCTTCTGCATGTCCCTTATCCGATTTAAATCCGGAATTAACAAAGGCCGCTTTGTGAAGCTCCCCGTTCTTAATAAAGGGGTTTCCCGGCAAGGAAAATATTTATTTCAGATCGCTTCCCTAAACCCCGTCTTAATAAGCCTTTGGCTTATTGAAAGGCGGGACCGAGGGAAAGGGACGCGTCAAATGGGGTGTGACTTGACATCCTGATGATTTTTCAATACAAAAGCGGTACATTTTGCCTTGCGGTCATTGTTTTGATTCTTTTCAGCAATATGGGAACAAAACCCGATTAGGGGTATAATCAATACGTTAAAAGGAGGACAGGAATGCCAGCAAAGCTGATCAAAGGGACCGAGATTCGGGAGGAGATTCTTGAGGAACTTACCGCGGAAACAGCTCGGATTAAGAAGAAATACGGGGTCGTTCCGGGACTTGTCACCATACTGGTGGGTGAAAATCCGGCCTCCATTTCCTATGTCACTTTAAAAATCCAAACCGCTCACCGGGTGGGGTTCAAAGAAGTTCAGGACAGCCAGCCGGTGTCCATTTCCGAAGAGGATCTATTAGGCCTTATCGCCAAGTACAATGCCGATGATTCCATTAACGGCATACTAGTTCAACTCCCGCTTCCCAAGCACATCAATGAAAAAAAAGTCTTAACCGCCATCGATCCGGATAAGGATGTGGATGGTTTCCATCCGGTCAATGTCGGACGATTGATGATCGGGGGAAGCGAAGTGAAGTTTCTTCCCTGCACACCGGCAGGGATACAGGAACTGATCGTCCGTTCGGGTGTGGAAACCTCAGGCGCTGAAGTCGTGGTGGTCGGGAGATCGAATATTGTCGGGAAGCCGATCGCAAACATGATGCTCCAGAAAGGGAAAGGGGCCAATTCCACCGTAACAATCGTGCATACCGCAACAAAGCATCTGGATGTTCATTGCAAACGTGCCGACATCCTCATAGTGGCCGCCGGAGTGCCCGGATTGGTGAAACCCGAGTGGATTAAACCCGGTGCATGCGTCATCGACGTGGGCGTCAACCGGGTTGGGGAAAAAACCAATGAAAAAACCGGGAAAAAGGTGGCGATCCTCAAAGGCGATGTGGATTTCGACAAGGCGAAAGAGATCGCCGGATGGATTACTCCCGTCCCCGGAGGCGTAGGACCCATGACCATTACCATGCTGATGAAAAATACACTGAAGTCCCTTAAATTCAAATTGGGGATCTCCTAATTCGAATGGCGGTTTGAGGGGGTCATATCATCCCCTCAAACCACTTCGAGGAACAGATGCGCATGGAAAAAAAGATCGATTTTCGTTTGCCGGAGCCTATCCGCAGTCTCATCAGAAGGATATTTCCGCAACATTACGCACCGGGATTCTTAATCTCCATGATTGCGGGTTTTTGCTTGGTTTTCGGTATTTTTATTTATATTGATTATAAAGCGGATCACAGGTATTCAAATGAAAATGTATTCGGGATCGGCGGATCCATGCCGGAGGACGTGGATCCGAGCTTCGGAATCCATAACTTCAATATTGCCGCTCTCCACAATGCGCGTGAAAAAATGATGGCGACCAATTCCTATTTCGTCCATCCGGATAAACGATCGGAAACATTTCCGGTCATCCGGACTTCCTGCATCAATTTGACCGATGGATTAATCACCTCCCCGTTCGGTTATCGCAAATCGCCCTTTACCGGAGAATATGAGTTTCATAAAGGGATAGATATCGGGGCGCCGCCAGGGACGCCCATTCCGGCTGCGATCGATGGAGTTGTGACCGTTTCCCAAGGGGAAGGAGATCTTGGAAATGTCCTTGTAATCGATCATGGGCAGGGGATAATCAGCCGGTATGCTCATATTGAAAAAGCCCTGAAACATGCGGGAGACCGGGTGAAAGCCGGGGAAACGATCGCCCTTGTGGGAAATTCAGGGAAGAGCACAGGCCCGCATCTCCACTACGAAATTCGGATCAACGGCGTTCCGGTCAATCCCGATAAATACTTGCCCAGCCAATCCTAAACAGACTGAAGCGAAACCGCTCCCCCTCCTTTCGCGCAGAGGTTTTTCTAAAGCGTTAGAAGAGGATCGTATATAGCATGATGGATAATGGAAATGTCTGCAACATAACGTTAATACGGCGAGGTCGGATAGTACTATGGCTTTTGGTTTATTAACAAAAGTGTTTGGAAGCAAAAACGAGCGTGAGTTGAACAAACTGAACCCGATGGTGGATCGGATAAACGGCCTGGAACACGGGATCAGGCGGATGACAGACGATGAACTCAGATCTCAAACCTCCGGATTTAAGGAACGGCTCGAAAAAGGAGAACCGCTCGATGACCTGCTCCCCGAAGCCTTTGCCGTAGTGAGAGAAGCATCGGTTCGAACATTGAAGATGAGGCATTTTGATGTTCAACTGGTCGGCGGAATGGTATTGCATCATGGAAAAATAGCCGAAATGAAAACCGGTGAAGGAAAGACCCTTGCCGCGACGCTCCCCGCCTATCTCAATGCGTTAACCGTTAAAGGGGTTCATATCGTCACGGTAAACGATTACTTAGCAAAGCGGGATACCGAGTGGATGGGGAATATCTATCATTTTCTCGGCGTGTCGGTGGGGACCATCGTTCATGGCCTAAGCGATACGGAACGGAAGGCCGCTTATCGATGCGACATCACCTATGGAACCAACAATGAATTCGGTTTTGATTATTTGAGAGACAACATGAAATTCGACCTGGCCTCCCTGGTGCAACGGGATCTCCATTATGGCATCGTGGACGAGGTGGACAGCATCCTGATCGATGAGGCCAGGACGCCGCTCATCATATCAGG
>MGQD01000106.1:10408-11464 GCA_001797695.1 Deltaproteobacteria bacterium RBG_13_49_15
AAAAGTCGACTCATCTCTATTACCAGGTGAACGGCATTATTCCCAGATTGAAGAAGGATCGCGATTATTCCATAGACGAAAAAGCCCGCTCGGTGACCCTGACAGAAGAAGGGGTTGCCAATGCCGAACAGATCCTGAAGGTGGACAACCTGTATGACCCAAAATACATTGAACTGTTGCACCATATCCAACAGGCCCTCAAAGCCCATACTCTTTTTAAACTCGACGTGGACTATATCGTCAAAGACGGAGAAGTCGTTATCGTCGATGAATTCACTGGGCGGCTGATGCCCGGACGACGCTATAGCGAGGGGTTGCACCAGGCCCTGGAGGCCAAAGAAAACGTCAAAATCGAAAATGAAAACCAGACACTGGCCACCATTACCTTTCAAAATTATTTTAGAATGTACGACAAACTTGCCGGAATGACCGGAACAGCAGACACAGAGGCTCCTGAATTCAAAAAAATTTATAACCTTGATGTCATGGTCATCCCGACCCATATGCCGATGATCCGAACCGATCATGCGGACGTCATTTATAAAACCAAAAAAGAGAAGTACGAGGCGGTTTTGGACGAGATCGTTGAGCTTCACCGGAAAGGGCAGCCGGTTCTCGTGGGGACCATCTCCATCGATGTTTCCGAAAGTTTGAGCGAAAAACTGGCTAAACGCGGGGTTAAGCATTCCGTCCTTAACGCCAAGAACCACAAGAAGGAAGCGGAAATCGTCGCGATGGCCGGACAGAGGGGGGCGGTGACCATCTCCACCAATATGGCCGGCCGCGGAACCGATATCGTTCTCGGGGAAAGGGTTACGGATGTCGGGGGCCTTCACATCCTCGGCACAGAGCGACACGAGAGCCGGCGAATCGATAATCAATTGAGGGGCCGCTCGGGAAGGCAGGGGGATCCGGGTTCTTCACGATTCTATCTGGCCCTTGAAGATGATCTTTTAAGGATTTTCGGCGGCGAGCGGATGGGGAGCTTCATGGAGAAACTCGGAATGCAGGAAGGAGAGCCGATCGAGCACAATCTCATCTCCAAAGCGATCGAGA
>MGQD01000106.1:11485-13641 GCA_001797695.1 Deltaproteobacteria bacterium RBG_13_49_15
CCCATAACTTTGAAATCCGGAAACAGCTTTTGGAGTATGACGATGTGATGAACCAACAGAGGGAAGTCATCTACCGGCAGCGCCGGGAAGCCTTGAGCGGAAAGAACCTGAAAGGATCCATCGAAGCGATGATCGGAGAAAAATCCGACGAAATGGCTCAAGCGATTGTCGATGGAAAATCGGCGCCCGAAGAATGGGATCTGAAAGGGTTGAAAGAAGCGGTCTTCAAGCAGTTTAACTTTCATCTAACCCTAAATGGTGAGATATCAGACGGATGGGGAAAGTCCGACCTGGTGGAGTTTATCGGGAAAAAAGCGTTGGAAGTGTATGACGAGCGGGAAAAGGTAATCGGAGAAATGCAATGCCGTGAACTGGAGCGTATCGTGATGCTCCAAACCGTGGACAACCTGTGGAAGGACCATCTTCTTAGCATGGATCATCTGAAGGAGGGGATCGGTCTTAGAGGGTATGCCCAGCAGGATCCCCTGATCGTCTATAAAAAAGAAGGATTTCAAATGTTTTCCGATATGATTGCCAGGGTCAAGGAAGAAACCCTGGGGATCATCTATCGCATCCAGATCGCACAGCCGGAGCGGATAGACGACCTGAGGAAGCCGAAAGAACAGGAATTGTTTTTTTCAGGTTCGGGTGATGCCTCGCACAAAAGAGAGCCGGTAAAAAAGGAACAAAAAAAGATCGGAAGAAACGCTCCCTGTCCGTGCGGAAGCGGAAAAAAATATAAAAAATGTTGCGGGCAGTGACCAAGGACTGATTAGGACTTATTTTGTAACATAGGCCAGGGCATGGGCATCAACGATCCGGAAATGGAAGAAGGGCTGGCTTCTGGAACCGATATTGAAGTGAAGGAGCCCTTTATGTATCGGGTGCTCCTCCACAACGACGATTACACGACCATGGAATTCGTTGTGGCGGTTCTGATGCACGTCTTTAAAAAATCGGTTGAAGAATCAACACGGATCATGCTTAATGTCCATAATACCGGTATCGGAGTCTGCGGTGTCTACCCGTATGAAGTGGCTGAAACCAAGGTGAAAACCGTGCAATCCGTGGCCAGGGAGCACGGATTCCCGCTGAAATGCACGTTGGAAAGAGAATAACCTAATGATCAGCAAGGATCTAAGTGCGACGCTTGGTTTTGCGGTCAGTGAAGCCAAGAACCGGCGGCATGAATATGTATCCATTGAACACGTCCTCTTTGCAATCCTTCACGATGAATTTGGAAAGGAAATCATTGAAAATTGCGGAGGAGACGTGGAGAATCTTAAAAAGACCCTCGAGGATTTTTTCTCTCACAAGATGGAAACGGTCGCGGAAGATAACGAGTACGTCCTCCAGCAGACCCTCGGTTTTCAGCGGGTGATCCAAAGAGCGGTCAACCATGTACGGTCTGCTGAAAAACAGGAAGTCGAAATCAGCGACGTGCTGGCTTCCATTTTCATGGAATCCGATTCCTATGCCGCCTATTTTCTCAATGAGGAAGGGATATCCAGGCTCGATGTTCTCAACTTTGTTTCCCACAACGTATCCAAAGACCCTTTTGCCGGTGTGATCGGAGGATTCGTTAAGACCCATAAGACCGATAAGGAAAAAAAGAAGTCGGATCCCCTGGAGATGTTCACTATCGATCTCATTGAAATGGCATCTCAGGGAAAGCTGGATCCCCTTATCGGACGGGAGCAGGAACTGGAACGAACCATGCAGGTGCTCTGCAGAAGGCGCAAAAATAATCCGGTTTTTGTCGGAGACCCGGGGGTCGGCAAAACCGCCCTTGCCGAAGGGCTGGTGCAGAAAATCAATTCCGGCGATGTGCCGGATCTCCTCAAGGATGTTCGCGTCTATGCACTCGATATGGGCGCCTTGCTGGCCGGAACCAAGTTTCGGGGGGACTTTGAGCAGCGCCTTAAAGGGGTGATTTCGGAACTTAAAAAAAAGAAGAACGCCATTCTGTTTATCGATGAAATTCATACCATCGTGGGGGCAGGTGCGACCAGCAGCGGTTCCATGGATGCATCCAATATCCTCAAACCCGTCTTTGCCGGCGGAGAGCTTCGGTGCATCGGATCCACCACGTATGAAGAATATAAAAATCATTTTGAAAAAGACCGGGCCATGTCCCGACGGTTCGAAAAAATTGA
>MGQD01000106.1:13701-14160 GCA_001797695.1 Deltaproteobacteria bacterium RBG_13_49_15
TGAAGAGCATCATGGAATCGTGTATACCGAAGCGGCCCTGAAAGCTGCAGTGGAGCTGAGCGCCAAATACATCAACGACCGGTATCTGCCGGATAAGGCCATTGATGTGATCGATGAGGCCGGAGCCTTTATCCGGTTGTCCGGGCCGCAGTCACGAAGAAAGATCCATCCTGCCGATATTGAAAAAATTGTGGCCAAGATGGCGAAAATCCCGACCGTTTCCGTTTCCGCCGGCGATAAATCCCGACTGAGGACGCTTGAAGAACGCCTCAAGGAAAAGGTCTTTGGACAGGACGGCGCCATCCGTTCCATAGTAACGTCCATCAAACGCTCCAGGGCAGGATTAAGAACGCCGGAAAAACCTATCGGCTCGTTTCTCTTTACCGGGCCTACCGGCGTCGGAAAAACCGAAGTCGCCAGGCAGATTTCCATGAATTTGGGGGTTCAGTTTCTCCGCTA
>MGQD01000106.1:14237-16929 GCA_001797695.1 Deltaproteobacteria bacterium RBG_13_49_15
ATGCCGGCGCTCGCGAGATGACCTCCCTTACGATTGGGTTCGGAGACCCTAAAAGCGACATCAAATCAAAAGGGAAGCAGGCCGTTGAGCGATTCTTTAGCCCGGAGTTCAGAAATCGCCTGGATGGTATCATTCATTTCAATGCGCTCACTCTCGACATCATGGAGCGGATTGTGGATAAGTTTATGGACGAGCTCAATGTTCAGCTTGTTTCCAAAAAGGTGTCTCTCACTATTTCGCCTCAGGTACGGACCTTCCTTGCCGGAAAAGGGTATGATCCCACTTATGGTGCGCGGCCTCTTGCCAGGATCATCCAAAGCGACATCAAGGATGTCATCTCCGAAGAGATTCTTTTCGGCAGACTTGAAAAAGGGGGGAATGTCGCCATCGGCATTGAGAATGAACGATTCATCTTTACCTACGAATAACCGACCCGGAAGTTTATCGCGCCCGGATGACTCCATGCCTGTTTTTCTTCTCTCCGATGAGATCGTTTTTCCAAGTCCCCTTTTTGCCGGAGAAAACGGCTTGCTGGCCATCGGCGGGGATTTGAGCATGGAACGGCTCCTCCTTGCTTACCGGATGGGGATATTTCCGTGGTATTCTGAAAATGAGCCGATTTTATGGTGGTCTCCGGATCCCCGCCTCGTTTTATTTCCCTCCAGAATCCATATCTCGAGAAATTTGCGCCGGGTGCTTAAAAAGCGGATGTTTCAGATAACGATGGATTCGGACTTCCGGGGGGTGATCACGTCCTGCTCCCGGATCCGGCTGGAAAAGGGACAAGAGACATGGATCGACCGGAAAATGATCGAGGCCTATTGTGCCTTGCATGAAGCGGGTTATGCCCACAGCGTTGAAATCCGGAAGGACGGTCAATTGTGCGGGGGGCTCTACGGGGTTTCTCTCGGAGGATGTTTTTTCGGCGAATCCATGTTTTCACGCATCGGAAACGCTTCGAAAATCGCCCTGGCTTGCCTGGTTCAATATCTGACGACAAAATCGTTTATCATGATCGACTGCCAGACCACCACCCGGCATCTGGTGCGGATGGGCGCCCAGCACGTTCCCAGGAGCCTATTTTTATCCCTGCTTCAAAAAGCGATGGATTTGCCGAACATCACAAGCAAATGGGAATACGATTCGGAAATGAATCCGGAACGATCCATTTAAGCCAGCTTTTTCACATCCATCATGCGTCCATGCAACCGTTTTGCCCTGAGGCAGAACGTCTCGAGTTTGGCGTTGATGAGCTGAGGAAAGGGAGATCCGTCGCTCTCGATGGCCAGAAAGGGAAGATCTTCCACTTCCGTCAATACCGCTTTCAGAAAGGGGTTTTTCGGATCCGTGGCCAGCTTTACGTCCCTATTCATGGCCCGGGAGAGAATCGCTTCGGAGAGGCGGTTCGGCATACAGCCGAAGGGGCCGATGGAGATGACCCCGCAAGCATGCGTGACGACTTCCGTTAAGGCGCTCCCCACGGTGAGTATGGCTTCACCGGCCAGATCAGAAGAAATAAACGGAACGGCGTTTCGAATGACGGTTTCAATATTCAAGGGCTCTGCGTGAACGAGACCGGATTTGGATAGAATCGATTTGATGTCTTTCTCATAGTGTCCCATATGGAGTTCTTTGATGAGAAATCCGATTTTTCCCTTAAGATTCAAGGTGTAGTTGCTCAGCCCCTTTTTCACCGTATAATCGGAATACCGCATCCATTCGGCAATGGGCGAACAGATGGTTGCAAACCCTTTTTCAGCAAGCGTTTCCGTGATGAATTGCCGGGATAAATGGTCCCTCCGGACGAAAATCTCACCCACCAGGGCTATTGTCGGGATTTGATTTACGGGCTTCTTGAGCGGGATGCCGCTCAATCGCAGGGCTGTTTTTTTAAGCCGGTCCCTGATTAGGCTGTATTCCCCGGTTTCCATCTGGGTCAAAATATGATGCCACTCTTCACCAAAGATCTGCATGGCGTTATCCGGATCAATGGCATTGGCCAAAAGTACCGATCGGATATCTTCCATGGCGTCGGATATCAGTACCGACCACCATCCTTTCTTTTGAAACCCGTTCCCAAGGCCCAGGTAGGAGTTGTCGGAGGTTAGCGACATCACGGCAACATTCGGGATTTTAAGCCTTCGGATCAAATCCTCCATGAAGATGGCATATTGACCGAACCGGCATGGGCCTGATCCGGTCGGCATGAAATAAACCAGAATTTCATCATCTTTCTTTTCGTTGCGGATGTAATTGAGGAGCGTTCCGGTCGTCAGGATCAGGGGAAGGCATTCCTTGCAGGACGTGTTGGCGCGTCCGATCTTCAACACGGCCTCATCCGAAGGCGGGTGAGCCTTCGCATGATATCCGCTTCCTCTGAAAATTGCCGTTATTGATTCGGAGGCCAGATTTCCCATGGATGGGAAGAGCATGCAGACTCTGGGGTCCGTCATGGGTATCGTCTTTCCATCGGAGGTTGAAACCATCGGGATTCCGTTGCGGATCATGACGCGCGATTCAGTGAACGCCTTCGGCATTTGCAGCCCTTTCTGTTGTTTCGTCAGCCGGCGGTATGCCGATACGATGTCAAGGAAGGCTTCGATCCTGGTCTCCAACCCGGCATCGGCGGTATGGTTGTCAAGTTCCAGCGTCAGCGATGGTTTTCGGCCCATGATTTCTCTGAAATAACCGA
>MGQD01000106.1:17040-19045 GCA_001797695.1 Deltaproteobacteria bacterium RBG_13_49_15
AACGTGGTGCGCAGATAGTAGGTTTCTCCCTGAACGAGCGGGCAGACCTGGGAGGCAAGGTTGTCGTCCAGAAGCGGAACCGCCTTAAAATGGGGGAGAAAGATATATTCGGGCGGATCTTGCATGGTGATGAGGGAATAAAAAAAACCATGGGCCAGCTCCACGGGGTAGCAAAAAGGCGCGTCTCTCAAATCGATCCCTTCCTGCGAAGAAACCTCGGGGATAACCGGTTCGAATCCGAGTCCGGTAAAAAAGTTGGAATAGAGAGGATAATAGGTATTGACCAGAAAGCTCCGGTTGAATCCGATCCTCCCTCTTCTGGGGCTCGCCTTTCCGGGTTTGACTTCAGGAGCGTATGTTTCGAAAACCATATTCTGACGGGTACGGACGAGATCCAGCTTATCCACTTCATACCGGATGTTGTGCCTGAGGTTGTAATACCGGTTGCATGCTCCGCCGAAGGGATATCTCTTCCCTTCCAGTTCGATTACGGCGATTTCACACTTCCGGTCGCACTTCTCCTTTCCCCCTTTACAAGTGAAGGGGTTCCGATATAGGGCTTCCCGATTCACGAGTCTGGTGAGATCAAATCGCTCCTTTTTCAAAAAACCCCTGTCGATCCGTTTCTTGACTTCGAGGGCGACACCGAAAGCGCCCATCAAGCCGGGTTCAGGCGGGACGATGATCGGTTTTCCGACGAGGGAGGCCATGGCGAGCGGAACGGCATGGTTGTAACAGACCCCTCCCTGCATGAAAACCTTTTCCCCCACCGGGCGGTTCCCTTTGACCCGGTTGGTGTAATTCATGCAGATGGAATAGACAAGTCCGGAGACGATATCTTCGCGCTTAACGCCTTCATGGATCGCATTTTTGATATCTGAAGCAATGAATGCGGCGCACTGATCATTGAAATTGGGAGGGTGTTCCCCCAGAAGAGCAATATCCGCGATCTCCGTCATTTGAACACCAAGCGTTTCAAGAGCCGATTCCTCTAAAAAGGATCCGGTTCCCGCCGAACAGGCCTCGTTCATCGCATAATCCGAAGGAACGCCATTGGTGATATACGTGTATTTGGCATCCTGTCCGCCGATCTCAAAAATGGTGTCCACGTCATTGTCGAAATAGACGGCGGCGGTCGCATGGGCGATGATTTCATTGATGACGCCGTCCGTCAACGCGTGAAGCCCGGCAATCTGGCGTCCGCTCCCGCAAACGCCTAATCCTTCGATCGTGATTTCAGACGGATCGACGGTTTCCTTGATCTGTTCCAGGATATGGCGGTAACACTTCCGGGAGGCGCCGACCGGATCGCCCCCGGTTCTCAGATAGATGGAGGCCAAAATAGCGTCATCCTGTTTTCGCAGAAGGATCGCTTTTGTGGTGGTGGAACCCACATCAAGACCGAGGATGCATGCATCTCCGGCGCGAACCCGGCCCATTTCTGCGGATTTGAATTCCACCTGATCCCTGAAATGGGCAAGAGGGGGGAGCGTGTCAAATGCGGCGATTTCTTCTTTTAAAAGAGAACCGTCCGAATATGGAATCGTATCGTGATCAAGGGCCCAGAGAGCCGCTCCTAGGGCTTCGAAATAAGGGGCTTCCCGGGGAACGATCAGGCCGGGGATTTCCTGCTTGAGATATTCGATCATCATCTTGTTTTTTGCGGTTCCACCGGTGATCATGATGTTTTTCTTTTCCACCCGCTTGAGCAGTTCCAGGATTTTGTGGGCCATCATTTTGCATAGTCCTGCCGTAACTTTTGAGCGCGGGATCCCCTTGTTTGTGGCATGGGTGCAGTCGGATTTGCAAAAAACGCTGCAGCGGCCCGATACATGGTGAGGCTCCTGGGAGGCGGCCCACTTAGCGGCCTCTTCAAGGGTAACGTCCATCCGCCGGAGCTGCTGAAGAAAAAATTCCCCGGTCCCGGACGCGCACTTGTTCCCGGTCAGGACATTCGATATTTGTCCGCGATTGTTTAGGATATAGACCATGAATGTTTCGCCGC
>MGQD01000106.1:19082-20172 GCA_001797695.1 Deltaproteobacteria bacterium RBG_13_49_15
CTTGACAAAGCGATACGCATATTCCACAGCTTCCGGCTCGGGAATCGAAGTGAGGTTGACATATCGCCTAAACCGCCGGCCGGTGACGGCGATCCGATCGAAGGAGTTCAGGTCGATTCCTTTCAGGGTTCGTAAAAGCGTTTCCTTCGGATTTCCTTCATGAGAATGGACCCGATACCCGACAATCCGGGAATGATTCGGATGTTGGCCGTCGCTTTCAAGCCAAACCGCCGAAATGGTGGATGCTCCCAGGCAGATGCCTAACGTTTTAACGGTCCGGCCTTCAATGCGATTTGAGACAGACCTATTTGAAATCATATCGTTTTTCATGGGGAATTCGAGATGATATTGGAACCGGTTGGGTTGAATGAGGTATATGTCGATTTATTTTATTGTGAATATACCTCAAGAATGATTGATCTGTCAAAAGAAAAAACGATAAGCGGATTCGCCATATCAGTCAGATTCGATTGATTACCGAGGCCATGTACCCGGCGCCGAAACCGTTGTCGATATTGACAACGGCGATGTTCGAACTGCAACTGTTGAGCATGGCAAAAAGGGGTGTGAGCCCACCCAGGCTGACGCCATATCCGATGCTGGTGGGAACTGCGATGACCGGCCGCCCTACCATTCCGGCAACCACCGAAGGAAGCGCCCCCTCCATTCCGGCAACGACGATAAGAACGGAAGCCTTATCGAATTCGGCGCGATGATCCATCAACCGATGAATTCCGGAAACCCCCACGTCGAAAATCGATTCCACACGGTTTCCCATGGCCTGGGCCGTGAGAAACGCCTCTCTGGCGACTGGGATATCCGACGTCCCTGCCGAAATGACCCAGATGACGCCTTTCCCGAGGAGGGGGAAATCGGTTTTTTTCCAGATGATCATTCCGGCATCGGCGTGGTACTCCACATCCTTGAACCGATCTGCGATTCGGTGGGCCTTTGTTTCGTCTATCCGGGTTACGATAACGATGCTTTCCTGGGATTTCATCCGTTCCATAATGCCGATGATCTGATCCGCTGTCTTCCCCTGGCCGAATATCACTTCCGGAAATCCTTTTCTAAGGGAACGGTTATGATC
>MGQD01000107.1:0-3699 GCA_001797695.1 Deltaproteobacteria bacterium RBG_13_49_15
AGGCCAAGGAGAAAATAAAAGGCCTAAAAAAAATTCCCATCAGGAGCCAGATCGCCAATGAGGTGATAGGTATTTCCTACGGCTTTTTCAGCCCGCTGGAAGGATTTATGGGAAAGGCGGACCTAGAAAGCGTCTGCAAAAAAATGCGGCTTTCAAATGGCATCATTTGGAGTGTCCCGATTCTTTTTGATTTATCGGATAAGGAGATTGCTGATTATGGGGTCAAACCCGGAGTTTCGGTCCTTTTGACCTATGATAACAACCCCATGGCGATCTTCGAAGTTCAGGGAGTCTATAGTTACGACAAGAAAGAGATCTGCAAGTCCATTTATGGAACGGATGAAACGAAGCATCCGGGTTGTGCGCTTACCTATCGTTACAAAGATAAGTTCGTCGGCGGTAAGATCACCTTGGTCAATCGCCCTAAAATCAATCCTCCATATGATCCATACTTCATTCCGCCTCTTGAGATGAGGAAACGATTCAAAGAAAAAGGATGGGTGAGAGTAGTGGCCCATCAAACTCGAAATGTTCCTCATACAGGACATGAATGGCTGATGAAAGGAGCATGGTTTCAGGCCTATGGTGAGCTTCCCATTGATAAACCGCTGGTAGGAGTTCTTGTCAATGCCATTATCGGCGAAAAGAGGAAAGGGGACTATATTGACGAGGCCATTATTTTGACTCAGGATGAACTGAGAAAATCAGGATACTTCGGTGATCATAACCACCTAACCTCATTGACTTTCTGGGATATGCGATATGCGGGCCCCAAGGAAGCAATTTTCCATGCGGCACTTAGAACGAACCTTGGATTGACCCATCACATGTTTGGTCGTGACCATGCAGGGGTTGGTACATATTATGGCGCCTATGACGCTCACGTTCTGCTTGAGTCAATTAAGGATGAACTCTCGATCGTTCCTGTTTACTCCATGAACTGGTTGTACTGCCCTCATTGCGGTGAAATTACATCCGAAGGACTCTGCAACCATAAAAAGGAATGGCAGAAATTTAGCGGCACCGTCGTCAGAAGCATCGTCGAGGATGGCGTCAAACCCCCACGCCTTATCTATCGACCGGAAGTTTTTGACGTGATGATGGAATGTGCTGGCAAATACGGTTTCGGATCCCCCTTTGTAGGGGATGAATATCTCCAGAAAAGAATCCCCGTTTTTTCAATTCCCGCAATGTAAAAGGAGGAAAAATCATGGCTGAAGAAAAATTTCCGATTAATATATGGATCAACGAAGAACGGTTTTCCAAGCTGCAGAAGTCAGGTCTCGACAGGTTGTGTGAGGAAATGCTGGCAGGACTTAAAGTGTTGAGGGTTTATGCGAATGCAGCCGAAAGGGATAAAATCCTAAAGCTTTGGCCGAAAGCGAAATTCGACAGCGCCACCACGAAGAGCATAGAGCTTCTTCCGAAGGATGTGAAAGATAAAATTTTTGATAAGGTCGTCCAAAAACAGAGCGTCGACATCATGGCGGATTTCCTCAAAGCTTTTTAGCTCCTAAACTCTTGAAGATAAAATAAGAAAAAAGAAAGGGGCCGTTTTTTAGCGGCCCCTTTCTTTTCCGTCTTTTCCGTTTCTGTTTATTTCCTTTCAGCGTACTCCATATAAGTCATTGCTACCGTCCGATAGATCAGGTGCGCTAGTTTTGTGAAGGGGGTATAAGCAAAGAGGCACCAGACCAGTATTAAATGGATGAAATACAGCGCATAGGAAATTCCGGCCAATCCTCCAAGCCTGGTCATTTCGGTCAGCATTCCGGAAAGTCCAAGTGCAAGGGCAAGCCCGATGAGGTACCAATCCGCATATCGGACCCCCTGGTCTGTTTTTGAGAGACGATTTTTAATCATCAGGAAAGAACCGATCACCAGCGAAACACCGGCGGCGTTGGCCAGCCATTTGACCGGATTGAGCTGGGAATACGGTCCGTGCTGCTGGAAGACATAAAGGGCTATAAAAAAGATATTGGTGACAATAAATAGACCGATGAATCCGAAAAATACCATCATATGTGCTGTGGCTCGATCCCTGTTCTCTGTGCACTCATTAAATTTATTATGCTTGAGTATCGCCGGGATAATCCGAATCAATGCCTGCAAAAACCCGATAGAATCAATTTTTTTCTTGTCGGTTTTACCTTCGGATACTGCATTTCGATGAATGTCGTTGAGAAATCGTTTCAGGCCCAGTGCGAAAATTGCGATCGCCCCTAAAAATGTCGGAATCATGGTCAGATCCACCAGCCAGGAGGAGAAAAAGTTGGCATGAACAATCATATCGCCGCCCGGATTGAAGTTGAGCCAATGGATTCCGAAGGCTTTCAATACAAAACCAAGAACCAGGAAAATAATGGCCGGAATGGCCAGAAGAACAGGGAGTTTCTTGGGGTCATTGACCGCCTTGGCCAAAGCCTTGGGTGTGGCGTATTCGGTGATCGCGTATGACCGGATCGCTGCCAGAACATCACCCGGTTTTGCACCGCGAGGGCATATGGCGGTGCAGTCCCCGCAATTGTGGCAAAGCCATATGTCTGCATTTCCGATCAGCTTATCTTTGAGTCCCCATGAGGCGGCGATCATCTCTTTTCTGGGGAAAGGTTTATTTTCAGGTGAAATCGGGCAGGCCACCGAACAGGTCGCGCATTGAAAACATTTCTTGAGGTCTTGCCCGCCCAGCGTTCGGACCTCCTTGATAAAGTTGATATCCGGTTCAATACGGTAAGTATCCGCCATATCCGTACCTCCTAAGTCTTAATTGTCAGCGAAGCTGCTTCCGCTTCTTTCAATAAAACGGCAGATGATCAGAAGCCCTTAAATGGATTCGGGCCAAGACCTTCGATATTCTCCACAAAATCGTTGATGATTTTGGGAAGCTTGTCATACTCGTCGATGGCGATCTCGAATTGGGCTACCCGTTCCACTTCCAGCGCCAGGCTTGTCAGGGCATCTCCTATTTTCTTCATCCGGATATCGGCCAGTTCACTTCCTTTGACAAAATGGCACTGATAGTCGTCTCCGTATTTACAGCCCAAAAGAAAAACACCGTCCATGCCCTGAGCTAGCGCGTCTTTTATCCATATCACGTTTACCGATCCCAAACAACGCACGGGGATAAGGCGGACGTCCGCCGAGTAAGAGAGTCCGTTCAACCCGGCGATGTCGAGGGCCGGGTATGCGTCGTTCTCGCAAACAAGACCCAAAATTCGCAGGGGCGGCTCATCAAAATCATCGGTGGAGGGGACTCGGACCGCCTTGACCATGGATCCGATGCTGTCGATATTGTAATCGGCAAATCCGATGATCCTCTCCGGGCAGGCGCCCATGCATGTCCCGCAGCGCCTGCAACGCGTAGGATTCGGCTTTGGGGTTCCTCTCGCATCATCATCGAGCGCACCGAAAGGGCACTCCTGAGTGCATCGCTTGCACTGGGTGCATCTTTGGAAAAAGAAGTCGGGAAAGGTCATATCTCCGTACCTTGGGTGCACGGAAACCCCCCGATAAACGCTTTCGAGACATTGGATCGCCTTCAGCGCGGCGCCGGCGGCGTCTTCGATCGATTCCTCGACTGTAAGCGCCCGTCGAACCCCGCCTGCCGCATAAATGCCTGTCCTCTGCGTTTCATATGGGAAGCAGATGTAGTTGGAATCGGCATAGTCATTGAAGATGGCGTTGTCTCTGAAAGCAGGT
>MGQD01000107.1:3733-8978 GCA_001797695.1 Deltaproteobacteria bacterium RBG_13_49_15
CCTTTGTTGCCGGAACCATCCCGGTCCCCAGGACAACGATGTCTGCTATAACCTCAACTTTTTTACCTAAAAGGGTATTTTCCGCAAGAACAGCAAGACCGTCCCCGTTTCTGGATACGGCGACCACTTCGCCTTTGGTCAGGAAAATGCCGGGATCTTGTTGAATGCTTTTGTAGAAGTTTTCGGACAGACCGGGTGTACGCATATGTTGATAAAAGATAAATGCCTTGCCGTCATCCGGGTAATCGTCGCGAACATATTTGGCCTGTTTAAGAGCAACAAGGCTGGTGACCGATCCGGCATAATCGAAATCGCTGTCGTCTCCCTTGCCGGGGCTTTGGATGAAAACAACCGATTTGGCGATCTTACCGTCCGACGGACGGTGGATTTTTCCGGCCTTGGCGATCTTTTCGAATTCGGCGTTGGTCACCACGTCCGGAAGTTCACCAAAACCGAGGTGAGCAAACTCGCTCTTTTCAGGCTGATACGGTCGCCAACCGGCAGCCAGGATGGCCGCTCCGAACAATTCACCGTTGGGATCCAGTGTCAGGATATCCTGTCTTCCCTTGTTGTATTCCAGATACCGCTCGTGAAGCTTTTCCGGGTCGAGTTCCTTGCCGCTTTCATCTACCTGCATCTCTGGGGGGAGCGGAAATGGAACATCGAATTCAATTTTTTCTCCGGGCTTTTTAAAGGTTATCGTGAATTCTCCCGGCTGACCGGCGATTCGGGCGACGACGGTTTCGGTTTTTACGGTAATGTTAGGATGGTTTTGAACGGCCTTGATTTTTTCTTCGATTACAGGAGATATTAAATTATCGTAGGGATAGGCGACAGGGAGCTGTTTTCTCCAGGAATTGGCGTGCCCTCCCAGTTGAGCTTCCTTTTCGACAATGGTGACGGAGTAGCCGGTGTCGGCCGCATCTAAAGCGGCCGATATGCCGGTGACGCCTCCTCCAATGACTAGGATTTTTCGGCTTAGCGCCGCCAATTGAAAAGGTTCGGGAAGAGTGATCTTTTTAACCCGGGCAATCCCCATCTTCAGATAATCCTCGGCCATCATTTGAACCCGATCGAATTTTTGGGGATCGGTCTTTTCCTCTTGTGTAAGGGCCGGAAAAGCGGATCTGGGATGAGACCATGCCACTCCTTCCCTTATATTCACCCGGTCGACGAGACAGGCGTTGAACCGAAAAGTATCGAAGTTGACCCGACGCGAACAGGCGGCAATCACCAGAGTGTTGGTCCCTTCTGCAATATCTTTTTTTAATAAATCGACACCTTCCTGGCCGCAGAGAAAGGGGTGGGTCTTGCAGGTGATCGCTTCCTCCTGGGGCATCTTGCTCAATGCCCCGATATCCAGTGAATCCCCGATTCCACAACCCGTGCAGATATAAGCACCATATTTTTTATCCATGGATAACCTCCTACTTTCTCACCAGAGTTTGGATCGCCTTCAATGCCATACCGGTCGCATTCTGGTTCGACGATACCACATCAGCCGGTTTATTGGCACATCCCGCAGCAAACATGCCGCCCCTTTCAAAATCGTTTATCATAAAACCGTCTTGAGTGTACTTGAGATCGGGAGAGGGTTTGGCCTGTGCGGCGGTTGGCTGCATGCCGGTGGCAAGGACCACCAGTTCCACAGTCTGTCTTATTTTTTCACCTGTTACCGCATTTTCGGCGACCACGGTGATATTTTTGGAGTCGGAATCTTCACTGACCTCGGCAACTTTTCCTTTGACAAAATGCACCTTTTGATCTTCTTTGATCTTTTTATAAAATCGTTCATACCGGTATCCCGGAGCCCTGAGGTCGATGTAGAAAACATAGATCTCGGCGTCCGGATATCGCTCCCGGATGTAGGTGGTCTGTTTCAAAGACGCCATGCAGCAGATGTAGGAGCAATAGGGAAGGTGGTTTTCGTCCCGTGAACCGGCGCATTGAACAAAGGCGATGCTTTTCGGCTCCTTTTCGTCTGATGGTCGTAAAATCTTTCCTTTGGTGGGTCCGTTCGGAGCGGCCAGCCGTTCCAGCATCATGTTGGTGACGATGTTCGGATATCTCCCGAAGCCGAGGTTGTCGATCTTGGTAGCATCGTAAGGCTCCCATCCGGTTGCCCAGACGATGGCGCCCACGCTGAGATGGATGGTCTTTGCCTTCATGTCGAGATCGACGGCGTCGTACTTGCAGGCGCTCAGGCAGCGCTTGGCGTCTTCCGTGCCGATGATCTGGGGCGAAATTACATAGCGAGCCGGAAATGCCATCTCAAATGGGAGGTAGGCCCCTTTATGTTTATCGATCCCAAAATTAAAATCATTTGAGATCTCCATCTGGCAGGCTTTGGCGCAATCCCCGCAGCAGGTGCACTTTTCGTTGATATACCTGGGATTTAGGTTGATGGTAACATCATAATGGCCGGGAGTCCCGGATACCTTTCCAACTTCGGCCAGTGTAAACGTTTTAATTCTGGGGTTGTCTTTGATTCTTCTGAAATTGATCTCAAGGCCGCAGGTCGGAGGACATAGCTTGGGAAAATATTGATTCAACTGCGCTACCCTTCCGCCCAGATATGGGTTTTTTTCGATTAAAAAAACTTCGTATCCCACTTCGGCAGCTTCGAGGGTGGTAGTCAACCCGCTGATCCCCCCACCGACGACCAAAATGCTACCGTTTACAGGGGCTGTTTTTTCGTCTGTCATGCTATCCCTCCGTGCATTGTGATGATAAAGTTATGGGTGACGGGCAATGAAATGCAGTTTGTCGATCATCCATCACCGATCACCCATAACAAGGGATCTTAACAAAAACCTCCAGGCGCTTTGTGGCGCCTGGAGGCGTATTCACCGACTAGTTCATAGCCGCTCCTAATTTAATCCGGGATGATCTTGATGTAATCTCTCTTGAAAATATCCCATTTTTTCGCTTTCGGATCAAACTTGGAGTTGACGAAGCAGAACCAGTTTTTGTCATCCTGCCCCGGATAATCGGACTGATAATAGAATCCGGGATACCGGGTTTCTTTTCTGAACTGAATGTGGCGCAGGTGGGATTCGACCGTCCAAATCCGGTGCAGAATCTCCCATGACCGCATCAGTTCGTGCAGGTCGCCGGCGGCCAGTTTTTCACAGTCTTCCCGCATCCACTGCAGAAGTTCCATGACGATTTCCAGGTTCTTGCTGGTCGTCTCGTAGTAGGTGGCTGTGCCGGCGCCATACTCGTGAGTGGCCTTCATCAACCGGTACATCATTCCGTTGGGTTTAAGGTAGTTGGGGTTGATGTCGTCGGCAGTTGTGTACGCGCAATTGGCCAGATACGTGTGAACCGGTTTGTATACAAAATTGATAATGTCCTGTTTGGACATGGCCACTTCCGGTTTGAAATCGGCATGATCCTTTGCATACCGGGCCATCTGTTTAACGGCGATCCGGCCTTCCGCATGGGATCCCGAAGAAAACTTGTGACCCGAGCAGCCGACACCGTCGCCGGCGGTAAAGAGGCCTTTGACCGTAGTCATTCGGTTGTAAACCTTACCGTTATCGGCTTTGATTTTAAATTCAGCCGGAACCCAGTCGTAGTCCGGACCGGAAACCCAGAAGCCGCAGCAGCCCGAATGGGATCCGAGCAGATACGGTTCGGTCGGCATGATCTCGGAATTCTTTTTTTCCGGTTCGGTGTTGGTGGCGCACCACAGGTTGGCCTGGCCGCAGGTCATATCCAGAAAATCCTCCCAGGCTTCGGATTCAAGATGCTTGAGCTCTTTCTTGTCCATGGTTTTGCCGAGTTCGGCCAGCGCCGATACCGTATCCATGATGATGGGGCCGCGCCCTTCCTTCATTTCGAACAGCATCAGGTGGTTACGCAGACAGGTCGGGGTAACGGCGGCAGTGCCGTAAGGTGCGAACCTCTGCAGCTCTTTCTTGGCGGCTTCGGAAGCAACATAATTTTCACCCAGACCGTTCAAGCCTTTGGCTTTGAACAGCAAATACCAGGCGCCTACCGGGCCATAGCCGTCTTTGAACCGGGCCGGGGTGAAACGGTTTTCCATCATGGAAAGTTCGGCGCCCACTCTCATTCCGAGGTAATATGTGGAACCGGAGTTCCAAACCGGATACCACGCGCGCCCTTTTCCTTCGCCGACACTTCGGGGTTGATAGATGTTTACTGCGCCGCCGCAGGCGATCAGTGCGGTTTTACATTTAATCAAAAAGACCTTGTTTTCTCTAACCGAGAATCCCATAGCCCCGGCGATATGGTCCGGGCGGTTTTTATCCAATGCGAGCTCCACGATGAAGACGCGCTCCAGGATGTTGGTGTCGCCAATCGCTTTTTTGGCAGCTTCGGCAACGATCCGCTTGTAGGATTCGCCGTTGATCATGATCTGCCATTTGCCGGTGCGAATCGGTTTAGCTCCCTTTTTCAGAGTCCCCATCGCCAGCCCCTTTTTTCCATCCAGGGTTTTACCCTCTGCGGATTTTTTCCATATGGGGAGCCCCCATTCCTCAAACAGGTTGACGGAATCGTCCACATGACAGCCGAGATCAAAAATCAGGTCTTCCCGAACGATTCCCATGAGATCGTTTCGGACCATTTTGACATAGTCTTCTGTAGAGTTTTCGCCGATGTAGGTGTTGATGGCCGAAAGGCCCTGAGCAACGGCGCCGCTTCTCTCCATGGCCGCTTTGTCCACGATCAGGCAGGTCTGGTTGGGAGCCAACCATTTTTTAACTTCAAATGCCGCTCCGCATGCCGCCATTCCGCCGCCGATGATCAAGACATCAACTTCTCGCTCTTCGAAAGCAGGATCTTTAACGGCCTTGAGTTCCCCTTTGGGTTTATTAGGTAATGCCATGTTATATCCTCCTTGAATCTATTTTTCTTAATTAGTCATTTGGCTTGAGACAACACAAAACCAACGCCAGCATGCTTAGACAGTCGCTTTAGGTCTCGGAAGTTTATATCCCTCGGCTTCTTGATTAGCAAAAAGACCGCTTTCGAGATCTTTTCCTTTCAGATCTTGATAAGCATTGGCGCCTCCTTCAGGCGTTGTCCGGATGGGAAACTTAAAGCGTTTAATGAGGCCGTTTCGGAATTTACAGGTCCACATGACATCTTCGGTTCCCAGCATCGGCATGACGCTGCTTCCTAGCGGGACGAAGTCGGCATAACCTCTAACTTCAATTGCCTGGGTGGGGCAAATCTTAACGCATGAAAAACATTCCCAGCATTGATCCGGTTCTTG
>MGQD01000107.1:9035-20445 GCA_001797695.1 Deltaproteobacteria bacterium RBG_13_49_15
ACCGTTCGGCCCGTAACAAAAAAATTCCCTTTATTTCTATCAGCTAAAGGGCATGCTGTTGAAATTGGTATAAAAAATATATAATATCAGTTAGATAGTTATACGTCATCTCCAATAATTGTAAAGACGACTAATTATCATCGGGTATTGTGCTTGTCAAGCATTTTCAAAAAATTTAGCCATTTATTTGGGATATTCGGTATCAACAAAGAGGGCTATGAATCAAGAACCGATTCCGCTTTCCATCGACGATCGTTTTCGATTTACCTGCGATAAAAACGGTCCCTGTTTTAATGATTGCTGCCGGGATCTCAATCAGTTCCTGACGCCTTATGACATTCTTCGAATAAAGAGGCGATTGGGCCTCTCTTCGTCGCAATTTTTAGAGCGATATGCCCATCGACACATCGGACCCCGCTCCGGATTTCCGATTGTATCCCTGATGCCAAATGATCCGGTGGAGTTGTCATGCCCTTTTGTAACGAGGAAGGGGTGCTCAATTTATCAAGATCGGCCGACATCGTGCCGGCTGTATCCAGTCGCCCGGGCTGTTACTCGATCCAGGGAAACGGAAAAGATCACCGAGCATTTTGCCCTGATCAAAGAACCATTTTGCAAAGGTTTCGACGAAGGGCGCGTTCAGACGGTCCGGGAATGGATCACCAATCAGGGGGCTTCCCCCTACATTCGGATGAACGATCTGCTCATGGAACTGATCGCATTGAAAAACAGACTTTACCCAGGCGATATGGATTTAAAGGCCCAGCGTCTCTTCAACCTGGCGTGCTACGACATTGACGGATTCAGGGACCATGTCAAGAAAGGCTTGTTGAATGGATTGCCGGTCAATGAAACCGAAATTCAGGCGGCGATAAGTGACGACGAAAAATGCTTGGAATTGGGTCACCGATGGCTTAAAAGGGTATTATTCGAGGGTGAAACGACTGAACTATAGGCGGTCAGGACAGCAAATTCCTGTTTTCCCCTAAAGAGGAAAGTTGAAACGCGCAAATGACGGCTACGCATAAAGTGGCGTTGATACTGGGATCGATAAGCGGTATCGGAAAAGGGGTAGCACTCGGATTGTCCAAAAAAGGAATCAGGGTGGCTCTCAATTATTATGATCGGGAGGAACGCCTGGGAGAGTTGAAGCAGGATTTGAAAGATACGGGGACACCTTTCCTTATTGCAAAGACGGATCTTCTAAAAACCGAGCGGATTCCGAATTTGATTCAACGGGTCGTTGGTCGTTTCGGCAGGATCGACATTCTGGTCAACAACATTGAACGCGGAGGATGGCCGGTGGTTCACGGCCCATATATCCGGAAACAATGGGACATCGAAATGGCCACCACACTTCGGGCAAAATGGTGGGTTTTCAACGAGGCGCTTTCATACCTGAAGGGATCAGGTGACGGCGTTGTCATCAACCTGTCTTCGATCGCCGGTATCGTTGGGAGATCCGGTCCGGCGGCCCTTGTTTTCAATGACGGGTATGCTTCGGCCAACCGCGGGATTTCCCTTTTGACTGAAACATGGGCCCGGATAGGTGCTCCGGAAGTGCGGGTGAATGAAGTTATGCTAGGTTTTATGGAGACTCGGCATGCGGAAAAAACGAGAGGATGGTCTCTTCTAACCCAAAAACAGAAAAAGGCGATCATCAGACACATTTTACTTAAGAGGACAGGAATCATCGAGGACGTGGTTAAAGCGGTCTGCTTTATTATTGAAGATGCGCCCTACATGACCGGAAGCGTGCTCCGTCTGGACGGCGGATACGTCCTGGGCGGGGAGCCGGCCGGGATTATGCCGAAAGGGGTTTTATAGCGATTACCGGAGATTGATCCCGGTCGTCTGAATCCCCCAAAGATATAACTTAATCCAGGAACATCCGAATTTCATCAATTCGACGTCGTTTTTTCGAATCCGGTCGATTATTGACGACTTGATCCGATACCTTTTCAGAAATGAACTATTAAAAATAAAATCCCTGAACCGGTCGATATTATAGACGGCCATAAAAGCCATTTTGGCTTTAGGGCCGGCTGGACCTTCGCTACCCCACGGATCGATTTGAAACAGACGCTTGATCCCGGCCCAATATGAGGTCATTTCGCTATAAACGGTTGCGTTTTGATCTACCATCCAATCCAGAGGAGTCAGGCGTTGGTTTTCGTACTGTCCTAAACAAAAAGCAGGTGGACGAAACAGATGGATGAGCCGGGCCTGGTTTGTTTTGGAGTCGAAAAAAAAACCCTGCTCCATCGGGTAGAGCCGGCAAGTATGCGGACGGCTCTCATATATCGAACATCCCTGTTCCGATAGAAAGATACAGGATCGATGTTCATCTTGATCCATTTTCAAAAGAACCTCAGGGAAAAAGTTCCCTTCCCGCAACACCACATCGACATAGTGATCTAAAAATTGCCCGGAGGGAATCTGAAGGGATTCCTTCAGTCTTAGAACATCATATGGATACAGAAAGAGATTAAGGTTGCGGCAACATTGATTGAAACAGGAAAGTCCGGAGTGACAGCGGAAAGAGAATCTATCGTCTGCTTCGAGGAGGATACCGGAGAACTGATTTATAGATTCAGGGTCCAGATATTTCATGAATCGTTTTGGGGGAATCGGTTAATGGCCAAAACCATCTCGGCCACGGTCATTTTGATTTTCCGGTCAATTCCGGATCCCTTCTTAAATTCATTTTCAAGTTTGGCCATTTCGGCATAAAATGGCGTACGATCCAATCGGATCATATCTTGTTTGCAACAGGACAGATCGAAAAATTCGCATCCACTCCCAAATATTGCCGGCCTGCCGGGGGGATGAAGTTCGTGCGGGATCCCATGCAACCGACAGATCATGGGACGGAACGGGTAAAGGATGCAGCGGCCGTCGAAATTGACCGGACACCCTCTTTCCGCATCCCCGTAAGGTATCCTCCCGGCATCTCTTTTTGCCCTTCGCATAATTTCATCCTGAATTATAGGGTTCAAATCCAGATACCCCTGGCGGATAAACATGTATTCAATAAAAGTATGATGATGGAAATGGGTAAAGCAGCAATTATCCGTGCATCCGTGACATAAAAAACCATAATGCTCTGCTTTTTTCCGGTATGCCTGATCCATTGCCGCGTAAAGATCGGCCAGGCGGCATGAGAACAACTCGAAACCATTTGTCCAATTTTGGATTTGAACGTTCATACGGGTCTTTTTTACACGATGGAGGCAGGGAAAAAGATTTTCTGATAAAGGTGAAGGGCGTAGCGATCGGTTATGGCGGCGAGGAAGTCGCAAACGATTCTTTCCCTGTTCAGGCAATGATGATCGATGTCTGTCAATTCCATATGAACGAGTTCTTTCTGAAATATCTCATCGTCGTTCATGAAATAATTGAAAAGCTCCGACAGAATCTTCTTGGCCTTGATAAATTCCCGGTGAATCCGATCGGCGCGATAAACGTAATCATATAGAAATTGGCGGAGGGTAGTCATGGCGGAAAAGACTTCGTCGCTCATATCCAGACAAAATTCGCCGTTTCTGACGGCGCTTATACCGACCACATCTTTAATCATTGTTGTCGCCCGGTCAAGATGGTTATGACCTAAGACCTTCACGCACGATTCCGGAACCTGTTCCTTTCGGATCACTCCGCTTCGGATGGCATCGTCCAGATCGTGATTCAGATAGGCGATAATATCGGAAATGCGGACAACCCTTCCTTCGGCAGTGAATGGAAGTTCTCCGGGATCGTCCGGGATAATTTTGCCGTAGCCTTTGGAATGTTTCAAAATGCCGTCGCGAACCTCTATTGTAAGGTTCAACCCCTTACCTCTGTTCTCAATCAGATCAACGACGCGCAGGCTTTGTTCATTATGGGAAAAGCCCAGAGAACAGATCTCCTGCAGCGTCACTTCCCCTCCGTGTCCGAAGGGGGTATGACCCAGGTCGTGGCCAAGGGCGATCGCTTCGGTTAAGTCTTCATTCAGGCGCATGGCCCGGGAAATAGTCGTGGCGATCTGAGCGACTTCGAGGGTATGGGTCAAGCGGGTTCGATACTGATCTCCCAACGGGGATAAAAAGACCTGGGTTTTATATTTCAACCGTCGAAATGCATTGGAATAGACGATTCGAAACTTATCAAGCTGGAATGCGGTGCGGATCGTGCAGGGGTTTTCCGGATTTGCCCTTCCCCGAGTCTGGGAACTCAGGCATCCATACGGAGACATAAAGCACTTTTCGCGGTTTTCAAAATCTTCCCTGATGGACATATTCGATCCATGGCATGCGATTATTAAAAACCCGACAACCGTATGGATTTCAGGTTTTCATCGAATTTTTATTTCAGATGATCCACTTTATGTAAAGGATTATTTACATTTCAAATTTAAAAAAATACCATATTTTCTCTTTTCATTGTATAATCAGTTTGCGGGATCGGAAAAAACATGAATGGACATCACCTTGTAATGGGAACACTCACGGATTACCTCTCCGGAGAACTGCTGCCCGACACTCACGATGAACGATACCGGCAGAAAATAGCTCGACTCATGGTGGGAAAAAAAGGTTTTCTTAAAAATGAAATCGTCTCCCGGTGCCGGCTTACGATTATTGCATGTGAAAAGCGGGCAATCATTCCAATTGATTTTAAAGTTATTCTATCCGGAAAGGATTGCATGGTGATCAAATACGGACCGGGATCGCTGGTAACCCGGCGACGAACTATTCTTGCAGCATCAAGGCTTCTCTCCCCGTATCAAATACCCATTGCGGTTGTCACAAACGGCGAAGATGCTGAAATCATCGATGCATCGACCGGCAAGGTTATTGCCGAAAGCCTTGAATCGATCCCTTCAAAAGATGAGCTTGTTCAGATCGCATCGACACATTCCTTTGCTCCGATCACACAAGGTCGGGCTGAGATGGAGTCACGAATCATGTATGCTTTCGAAGTGGACGGAAGCTGCCCATGCGATGATACGATTTGTCGTATCTGAAGTGGAAACAATGCGATGGACGATTTCTATTTTATGGAAAAAGCCCTGATTCAGGCCCAAAACGCCTTGTCGAAAGGGGAATTCCCGGTGGGGTGCATTATTGTACTGGGAGATGAGGTCATTGCAGCCGGAACGAGAGAGGGGACCAAGGGGGAGGTGGCAAGCGAGATCGATCATGCCGAAATCATGGCTCTGAAGAATCTGAATCGGTTGAGAAGGAGTATTCCGAGAAATCGCCTCGTCTTTTATTCGACATTGGAGCCCTGTCTCATGTGTTATGGCGCCATCCTGCTGCATGGCATCAGAAGAATTGTATATGCTTATGAAGATATAATGGGTGGAGGAATGCGATGCGATTTATCGAATCTGACCCCATTGTATCGTGATATCCAGGTATCTATTGTGCCGAACACGTTGCGGGACAGGAGTGTCGCTCTATTGAAGGCATATTTTGAAAAGCCGGAAAACGGGTACTGGAGAGGGAGCCTTCTGGCCAAATATACCCTATCGCAGTCTTCAAACCTAACGTGTTCGGGTCTTTTACAGGGAACTTGACCTTATTGCATTTTTTGCTTGCATCCGGTAATATTTTTTTATATTTAGACAGGTTAAACAATGGAAAGCGATCTTCTGCGGCTCATGTTGTAGGGCACAGGGGAGATGATTGGCTATGTTTTTAAAAGCAGGAGGTGACAATCGCTATAACAAACAAAGATCGAGATCGGATTAACGTCAATCAATATATTAAAGCGAAAGAGGTAAGAGTTATCGACCCGGATGGGAATCAGGTGGGAATCATTCCCACCTATAAGGCGCTTGCTACGGCGGCGGATTATGGCTTGGATCTTGTGGAAGTGTCACCGAATGCGGACCCTCCGGTATGCAAGATCATGGATTACGGCCGTTACAAGTATGAGCTGACTAAAAAGAAACAAGTCGCAAAAAAGAAACAAAGTACTTTCCAGATCAAGGAAATTAAAGTCAGGCCCAAAACCGGGGAGCATGATCTTCAGGTCAAAATCGGTCATATCAGGAAATTTATCGGCAGAAAGGATAAAGTTAAGGTAGCCGTTCTTTTCAGGGGTCGCGAGATTACGCTTGCCGAAAAAGGGATGGAGCTTTTGGCTCGAATTGCCAAAGAGGTTGATGAAATCGCGGTAACAGAGCAGGAAGCAAAATTCGAGGGGCGGATCATCATTATGGTTCTTGCGCCGAAATAAGACGAGACGTACCTATCTTTTCAAGCGAAACCGCTGGGGCACTCAAGCTTCTTCTGGGTATGGGAAAAGAGGGAGATATAGGAAAACCCATTCGATAAGGCTGCCTGGATAGAACCGATTTCATTTCATCTATGACCAGTGGCGTGAGCCTTAAAGCAAAAGGTGCTCGCGCCATCTATTTTTTATAAAGCTGTTCAAGGAAGGGATGTGACATGCCGAAAATTAAAACCAATCGTTCAGCCGCCAAACGGTTTAAAAAGACGGCTTCGGGTAAATTTGCGTATTCAAAATCATACGGAAACCATATTTTGACAAAAAAGACCACCAAACGCAAAAGGTCGCTTCGGAGACTTGGAATTCTTTCCAATTCGGACCAAAAGAGGGTCAGGCTCCTTTTGCCAAACGTATAATACGGTCTTTAAGGAGTTGATCGCATGAGAGTAAAAAGAGGAATAAAGGCAAGGAGACGCCGAAACAAAGTTTTAAAAATGGCCCGAGGATTCAGGGGCGGCCGAAGCAAGCTTTTTCGAACCGCTGCCGGCGCCCTTGATAAAGCCCTGATGTATGCCTACCGGGATCGAAGGAACCGAAAACGGGATTTCCGCAGGCTATGGATTGTTAGAATCAATGCGGCAGCCCGCATGTGTAATTTGTCTTATACCAAATTGATTCATGGCTTAAAGATTGCAGGAATCGAACTGGATCGAAAAGTGCTGGCGGATCTGGCCATCTCAGACCCTTCAGGATTTGCCCAAATTGCAAGTTTTGCCGCCCATCAGGGATAATCCTTTCAAAGCGAGTGCTGAAGAGGCAGGGCCAAAATCAAGACACAACAGTAAGCCCTGCCGGTCGTTCCATCAGAGGGGAGTATTCCTTTCATCTTTCGAACGTCAAAACGCGTAAGAGACATGGAAAAATCGCTTGAACAAATTCAATATCAGGCGTTGGAAGAACTGGAAAAGGCCTCCGATGTGGAGAGTATCCGGGCGTTAACGACCCGTTATCTCGGCAGAAAAGGAGAGTTGACAAAACTGCTCCGGGAGATTTCCGGACTTCTTCCTGACGAAAGGGCGTCCTTTGGAAAAAAAGCAAATGCAGCAAAGCGTATTCTGGATCATGCCGTCAATGAAGCCTTGACGAGGGTTCAATCCGCAGCAGCGCCTACTGGCGAATGGATTGACGTCTCTTTGCCCGGACGGCATTCCGGAGTGGGCGTATTGCATCCCATTACCCAGATCACTCAGCAAATCTGTGATATTTTTCAAAAGATGGGATTCGATATTGCTGAAGGGCCTGAAGTTGAAAGCGATTATTATAATTTTGAGGCCTTAAACATACCGAAGAACCATCCGGCAAGAGACATGCAAGATACCTTCTATGTCTCAGAAAATGTCGTTTTGAGAACACATACCTCCCCGGTTCAGATTCGAACTATGGAAAGACAATCTCCGCCGGTTCGGATCATCGCTCCGGGAAAAGTATTTCGATGTGATTCGGATTTGACCCATACGCCGATGTTTCATCAGGTGGAAGGGCTTCTTGTGGACGAGAATATCTCCTTCGGGGATTTGAAAGGGATGCTTACTGCATTTGTGCATCAGATGTTTGATGAAGGGACGAGCTTGCGGTTTAGGCCGAGTTTTTTTCCATTTACCGAGCCGAGCGCCGAAGTCGATATCCTTTGCGTCATCTGCCGGGGAAAAGGATGCAGGGTCTGCTCCCAGACCGGATGGCTGGAAGTGCTGGGTTCGGGGATGGTACATCCGGCGCTCTTTGAAAAGGTTGGATACGATTCTGAACGTTACACCGGTTTTGCTTTCGGCATGGGGGTCGAGCGGATCGCCATGTTAAAATATGGAATCGATGATATTCGGAAATTTTTTGAAAACGATGCCAGGTTTTTAATGCGGTTTTAGTTATGAAAGTCACTCTAAGCTGGCTTAATGAATATGTTCCTATTGAGATGGGAGTGGATGACCTTTCTGATGCCCTGACCATGATCGGATTGGAGGTGGAAAGCATCACCGACCGGTTCGAATACATGAAAAACGTTAAAGTTGGCAGGGTTATCGACATTCAACCGCACCCCGCAACAGACCGGCTGAAAATTTGTGTGGTAGATGCGGGAAAGGGGCTTTTGCGGATTATTTGCGGCGCTCCAAATGTTAAAAAAGGGATGCTGGCGCCGATTGCTCTACCCGGAACGTTATTTCCCGATGGAACGAATTTGGACAAATCGATCATCCGCGGGGTTCTTTCCGAGGGGATGATCTGTAGCGAAAAAGAACTGGGATTGGGATTGGATCAAAGCGGGGCAATGATATTGGGCTCCTCGCACCGGACAGGCGAAAATCTGGCGAATGCATTAGAGCTTTCAGATACCATACTGGAGATCAGCGTTACTCCGAACCGTCCTGATTGCCTGAGTCTGCTCGGAATCGCCAGGGAGATCGCCGGAATACAAAAAACAACACTCAGATACCCGGACACCCGGATTGCCGATAAGTTCAATGACCTTTCCGGCATGTCTTCAGTGCGTATCGAAGCCGCTGACTATTGCCCGAGATACTCCGCAAGGGTTCTTTCCGATGTCAAGATGGGTCCCTCGCCATTCTGGCTTCAGGATCGGCTGATCTCCGTTGGATCAAGACCGATTAATAACATCGTGGATGTCACCAATTATGTATTGATGGAGACCGGGCAACCTCTTCATGCGTTTGATTTTGACAAACTGTCTGAAAATAGGATTGTCGTTCGAACGGCAATGAAGGGGGAAACCTTCACGACGTTGGATCAAAAAGAAAGAATCATGCCGCCGGATGCGCTGATGATTTGCGATGGTCAAAAACCGGTGGCCCTTGCCGGGATCATGGGAGGTCTGAATTCGGAAATTACGGAGACGACCTCCCGGGTTTTCATCGAAAGCGCCTATTTCGATCCGGTCAGTATTCGAAGAACATCTAAGGCATTGGGATTGAGTACGGAAGCGTCGTATCGATTCGAACGTGGCGTCGATCCGTCAGGAACGGTTTCGGCCCTTGATCGTGCTGCCGTGTTAATGTCTGGAGTCAGCAGTGGAAAAATCCTCAAGGGATATATCGATGAAACTCCAAAAGCGATTCCTCAAAAAAAAGTGATTCTAAGTGTTTCGAAGACCAAACGGTTATTAGGATCAGATTACAGCCAGGATGACATCTCGAAGCTGCTTTCTTCCATTGAATTCAAATCGTTAAAACTTGATCAAGATCGCATTGAAGTCGTATCCCCAATGTTTCGGGTGGATATCGACAGACCGGAAGATCTTATGGAAGAGGTGGCAAGATTATCCGGATATCAGAGGATCCCCACGACATTCCCCTCAATGCCTGCCGGCATCAGGAAATCCAATAATATGGTTGAGGTCCGGAACCGAATCAAAACCGTGATGGTCGGATTGGGCTTTTTAGAGGTGATCAATTACAGCTTCATTCATGAATCTTCTCAAGACCGCCTCATGCTCCCGGATAACGATCCCAGAAGAAAAAAAGTTCCCATTCTCAATCCTTTATCCGAAGAGCAAACCTGCATGCGCACCTCTCTTGTTCCCGGCCTTCTTGGTACCCTCCAGAGGAACCTTTACCAACAGATTAGAACCCTTCGGCTTTTTGAAGCCGGTAAAATTTATATCGGCCAGGGGGGAGACCGACTGCCGGTCGAGAAGGAGATGCTGACCGTTCTCCGGACAGGTGCGAGATTCAATCCATCCTGGCACGGTAAAGAAACCCCGTGTGATTTTTATGATTTAAAAGGGGTGGTGGAATCGCTCCTGGAATCGCAACATGTAATGGGTGTGGTATTTACCCGAATGCCAAAGGAGATATGCTACTACACCCGTCCCGGATATACCGCTCAAATTCGAATCAAAGATGTGCCCGTTGGGCTGGCAGGAGAGGTGCATCCGGAAGTGCTGAAAGCGTTTGATGTGAGGCAACCGGTTTTTATTGCAGAACTTTGTCTGGATGACCTTATGCTTCATTTGCCCGATACCAAACAATCCGTACCGATTTCAAGATATCCGGCGGTTTTGCGTGATTTTACCATAATTGTTGACAAGGAAATTGAAGCATGGAACATATTGCATTGCGCAAATGATGCCCAGGAAGAATTTGTTGAAAACATTCAACTATTTGATGTTTTTTACGGAAAGCCAATTCCGGCAGGAAAAAAGAGCATTTCATTTAGGATTACCTATCGAAGCATGAACAAAACACTGGAAGATAAAGAGGTCAACCAGATTCATCAACGGATATCGAATCTGCTCCTGAAATCCTTTAACGCTTCGCTGCCGGAATAACATTCTTCGGGGAGGTTGTCTTGACCGAAGTATCAGAATGCGGACCGGGCGAGCATTTTTCCCCCGAAAAACTCTATTATAAGATCGGCGAGGTCAGTGAGATCGCCGGCGTTCCCCCTTATGTCCTCAGGTTTTGGGAGAGTGAATTTAAACGGATCAAACCGACTCGAACTCCGTCCGGCCAGCGGCTTTACCGAAAAATGGATGTATTGCTGGTATTAAAAATCAAGCATCTCCTCTACAAGGAACACTTTACCATCCGGGGCGCCAATCAGTACCTGAATACTCTGAAGGGGAATTTGGTTTTATCTCCCTCGATCCCCGCCTTGGAAGAAGTCAAGGCGGGGCTACAGGAGATTCTTGCCATCCTGAAGAGAGGATAGCGGCGAAATCAGAAAAGGATTCGAAGGCCGCCGCCGAATCTTCCCAAATCCGAAATTTCGTCAAACTCGTCAAATGCCGAGCGTCCTTCAAGGAAAAACACAAAGTTCGGGCCTGTCGGGTTGTTTGTCAGATGGAGACCGGTTTCAAGGATGAGGTCGATCCGGGTATCAAAGCTAGTGTGCCACATACCGATTCCTGCGCCCACGAAAAATTTGGGCGCCGGATTATAGGAAAACAAAACATCCGCTAATTTTGGTGGATTGTCTTCGCATCCTTCTAATAACGGAGCAAAACCGACGAGTCCGGTTAGAGCGGTTTTATCTGTAAATTTGTGCATATATCCCACACGAATCGGCAGGAATGTCGCCGGATCGAGTTGTTTCATTAAGCCCACATCTCCGACGAACAGGCCTTTCCGAGGGATTCCGACTGCTTTGACCGGAGCGGCAGCAGGAGCCGCCACCGCCG
>MGQD01000107.1:20478-37753 GCA_001797695.1 Deltaproteobacteria bacterium RBG_13_49_15
TGCCGGAAGGCTTGGCTGATGGAGCGCCGGCAGGTGTGGTTGTAGGAGCGCCGGCAGGTGTGGCCGATGGAGCGCCGGCAATCGAAGCACCGGATGGAACACCGGATGGAGCAGTGGCGGGGGTTCCTGCAGCGGCAGGCGGAGCAGCTACAGGAGGTGCACCCGGTTTTCCGGCGGCAATCGGCGGGGCTGCTGAAGGGGCAGCTTTAACCGTAACCGCTGTTGGGGGGGCTGCCGGCGCCGGAGCTGGGGCCGGAGCGGCAGCAGGAACAGGGGCTGCTGCAATCGGGGCTGCGGAGATTTCTTTAAGGGCGATATTCAGACAGATGTTGGGGAAAATGAACTCATATCTTTTTCCCTCATGTAAAAGTTCCATACGATATGCCTTAAATGGGGCTTTCCCTTCCCATTTGACATTTTTTAAAACGAACGGTCTATTCTTTTTCTTGAAGATCATCCACAGAAATGTATCACCCGGCTGGATTTTGATCTCTTCCGGTTTAGAGGTCTCTAAATTTTTCATGAACGGTTTAAACAGGTTGCCGCTTCCGGCTTTAGCAAATCCGCCCTGGACATCTTTTTCGTATTTTTTTAAAATCGGATAAATTGCTTCGGCTTTGAGATTTTTAACCGGGTAAAAAGGGCTCTTTCCCAGGGTTTTAAGCTTGATTTCGGCACGAACGGCGGTGGGGGCGATGCCCGAAAAGAAACAAACGATAAAGACGGCAACTGTGACGGCAAAGAGCTTGAATTTCATTATTTCCTCCTAAATTTTGGCCCTCTATTTTTAAACCGCAGCGCAAAGCAAAGACGGCTCGTTTCCTTAACGTAAGCCATCTTATTGACAATTTTTCTGTAAGTCAATATTGAGTTTAAGTTATTTTTAAAATAAGAAGACAATAAAAAACCCGGGTTTGGATACTTCTTTAACGAGCGGCATCTTATTCGGGTAGGTAAAAAATATTGACAAAAGGGAATATCCGATGTTAAGGTTAAAAATAATTGAGCGGGCATAGCTCAGCTGGTAGAGTACAAGCTTCCCAAGCTTGGTGTCGCGAGTTCGAATCTCGTTGCCCGCTCCACAGATGTCCGTCTTTTCATTATTGACGCAGAAGCGGCTTTGGTAGAGCTGTAACGAATGTGCAGGCGGTTAAGTTTTTTTGTGCAAGGTTAATTTGATGATGATTTAACGGTTTTCAACACAAAGGATCTACCAGAATGAAAAGAAGCGGGCGAAAGCCCGTTTTTTTTGTTTCCGGAGAAAGCGTATAGATATCGTGAAACAAAAAAGAGTTAAAAAAAAAGATCGATACCCCGGAACACGATTTTTTGCCGTGACTCAGATTGATATTATTGAAACGGTTAAGGAACTGGCCAGGCCGTTGTGCGATGAAGGAGGGGTCAAGTTGTTGCATGTTGAATTTCAGCGGGAGCCGGGAGGTAAAACCCTTCGATTGTATATTGATAAAGCAGGAGGCGTTAAGCTGGATGACTGTGTGAATATCAGCAGGCAATTGAGCGATATTCTTGATGTCAATTTTGAAACAAAAGGCTCGTACCGGCTCGAAGTTTCATCGCCCGGAACTGAACCCCCGTTGCAAGAAAAAGAGGAATTTAAAATGCACATCGGGCGGACGATAAAGATCCGGGTTTCCCAGCCGATATGTGGCCAAAAAAACATTAAAGGCATCTTAAAAGACGTTTCCGAGCATACGATAACTCTCGTAAAAGATGGTAAAACCGTTGCTGTTCCATTTAGTGAGATGGTCAGAGCGCGGCTTGTCGAAAATAGCGGAGAGAATACATGTTAATATCAGACATCAAGCGGATCATAGACCAAGTAAGCCGGGATAAAGGAATCGACCGAAAAATTCTTATCAAGGCGTTGGAAGAAGCCCTGAAATCGGCTGCCAGAAAAAAACTTGGAAACAAAGCCGAGATCGAGGTCCATTACAGCGACGAGACTGGAGAGATCGAAGTATTCCAATTCAAAGACGTGGCGGAAGTCATTACAGAACCCGATTTGCAGATTGCTCTCAACGAGGGACGCAAGCTGGATCCGGAATGCGAAATCGGGGACAGTATAGGTACCAAAATGGACGCCACCACATTTGGTCGAATTGCCGCTCAATCGGCCAAACAGGTGATCATTCAGAAGATGAAGGACGCGGAAAGGGATGCCGTATATACCGGCTTCATCGACCGAAAAGGAGAAATCATCAACGGGATCGTCCAGCGGGTCGATAGAAATGATATCGTGGTTAACTTGGGTCAGACGGAAGGAGTTCTTCCGGGCCGCGAACAAATTCCGAAGGAAACCTATCGTCGGGGCGATCGCATCAGAGCCTTTATTAAAGATGTGCTCTATGAATCGCGGGGCCCTCAAGTCGTGCTGTCGAGGACTCATGAACATTTTTTAATTGCTCTGTTTAGGACTGAAGTCCCTGAAATCAGCGATGGGATCGTTAAGATTATGGGAGCGACGCGAGAACCCGGCAGCCGCGCGAAAATCGCAGTTTCATCCGGAGATTCGGATATCGATCCGGTGGGCGCGTGTGTGGGAATGAAAGGAAGCCGAGTTCAGAACGTGGTGCAGGAGTTAAGAGGGGAGAAAATCGATATTATCCCATGGCATGTGGATGCGGCCAAATTCGTTTGTAACGCCTTGGCGCCGGCGGAGATTTCGCGCGTCATCATCGATGAAGAAAATCGCATCATGGAAGTGATTGTTCCGGATGAATTTCTTTCCATCGCCATTGGAAAGCGGGGGCAGAATGTTCGTCTCGCCTCGAAACTTACCGGGTGGCATCTTGATGTTATCAGTGAAACGCGGTATAGCCAGGCAATGAAAGAGGGGTACGATTCCCTGATTGCATTGCCGGGCGTCGATATGGGTTTGGCGGACACCCTATATGAGAAAGGATTTTTTTCGGCTGAAGAACTCAGCAAGGCGTCAGCCGATGACCTTATCCAAATCCGGGGCATAGATCATGATAAGGCCGATAGTCTTGTCAAGAGCGCAAAGAGTGCGGTCGCTCAGTTAAAACAAAGAGAGGTAGAATTAACAACGCCTCATTCAGAAGATACGGAACAAAACGGTTCGACGCCTGCACAAGGAGAGATCTCAGAGAAAAATAGTGTCGCCGAGGAGCAACAGGCGGCGCCATCGGAGAACATCGAAATCACTCCTATGAGAGAAGAATAAACAGCATTGATCGGCTGCGGACAAACATGCCTTAAACAGGGCTGCATGTTCCGAATCCGGGAATCATCTGAGAAAGAAGTACCCATAGATGACAGTGACGCACATGAGGGGGGTGGATGGCAAAAATCAGGATATATGAGCTTGCCAGAGATCTGAACATGACCAACAAGGCGCTTATGGAAAAGCTGGAAGAGATGGAAATCCCTGTGAGCAGCCATATGGGTTCTCTGGATTCGGAACTTGCCGAAGGGATTAAAGCACGAATTCTTGGTCGCAAAGCCGAAGATGTCGAAGAGACACGTGTCAGACCGACCGTCATTCGCAGGAGAAAGAAGAAATTCCCGCTTGAGACAATGGAAGAGGAGATCGCCCCGGAAATCGAAGTGCCTGCCGAAACTCAGGTATTGCCGGAAGAGAAATTCCCGCCTGAAGAGTTGATTATCAGTCAGGAAGCTCCTGTCGCTTTGGAGGCGCAGGCGGCCGGTGAGCGCGCTGCCGAAGAGTTGCCGATTGTTGAAGAATCGACGCCTGCTGTTAAGATACTCCAGGCCGAAAAGAAGGGTGAGAAGCCTCGGGTTGAGGGAGCTTTTGCTGAACCACTGGAACAGGTGCAAACCGTTCTGCCCGAAGCCACCCCTGCCCGGCCGCCGACCACCGTTGAAACGAAAATCGTAAAGCCTAAAAAGGGAAAAAAGAAGAAAGATAAAGAAATACCGGCAAAAATCATCCGTCTTCCCGAATTCGCCAAAGCTGAAACAAAAGTTGAGGAAAAGATCGAGAAAAAAACGCCGGAACTGAAAATCGAGAAGACGTTCGAGCTGAAAAAAGTCGTTGCGGAAATTAAGACGGTGGAAGAAGAGGAAGCCTCGGAGAAGGATAAAAAGAAAAAAAAGGTTAAAAAGGGGGCCGACGAAGATTTTAAAGACAGGAAGTTCTTCAAGAAAAAAATCTCCTTTCTGAAAAAGGAAGTCGTTGAAGGTTCTGATCTCTATGCAGAAAGACCGAGGGCGCTGAAGGCGAAAAAAGCGGTATTGGCCAAAGCGGCGATCAAGGGATTGAAGCCTCAGATCACAGTCCCCAAAGCGATAAAAAGAAGGTTTAAAATCGATGAAACCATCGTTCTTTCAGACCTGGCGCGGCGGATGGGAATTAAAGCCGCAGATCTGATCAGGAAGCTCATGACGCTGGGGGTTATGGGAACAGTAAACCAAACGGTGGATTTTGAAACAGCATCCCTCGTGGCTTCGGAATTCAACTACGAGGTGGAGAAGGCGACGTTTGAGGAAGAATCGATTATTAAAGCCGAAGAAGGTGATCCGGAAAAGAAAGTCCACAGACCTCCGGTGGTCACTATTATGGGACATGTGGATCATGGAAAAACATCCCTCCTGGATACAATCCGAAAAACCCGGGTCACCGAAGCCGAGGCGGGAGGGATCACCCAGCACATCGGAGCGTACCATGTTTCAACGGAAAAAGGGCAGATCGTTTTTTTGGATACTCCGGGCCATGAGGCTTTTACCGCCATGCGGGCCAGGGGCGCCAAGGTTACGGATCTGGTAATTTTGGTGGTTGCTGCTGATGACGGCGTAATGCCGCAGACCATTGAAGCGATCAATCATGCAAAAGCGGCCGGGGTCTCCATTATCGTCGCCGTCAATAAAATCGACAAGCCCAATGCGGATCCGGAAAGGATTAAACGGCAGCTTGGTGAACTCGGGCTTCTTCCTGAAGAGTGGGGAGGGGATACCATATTTCTTCAAGTATCAGCGAAGATGAACCAGGGGATTGACGACCTGCTGGAGATGATTTTACTTCAGGCGGAAGTGCTGGATTTAAAGGCGGATCCGGAAAAACATGCCCGGGGGCATGTCATTGAGGCCAAACTGGATGCGGGAAGAGGACCCGCGGCAACCGTGCTTGTGCAGGAGGGAACCTTGCATACGGGCGAATCCGTCGTGTGCGGCATCCACCACGGGAAGATCCGTGCCATGCATGACGACCGGGGGGTTCTTGTGGAAAAAGCGACCCCTTCCATTCCAGTGGAAATACTCGGTTTATCCGGCGTTCCAATGGCCGGAGATGAATTCATGGTGTTTGATGACGATAAGGTTGCTAAAGAACTCAGTATCTACCGCAGTCAGAAACAGCGTTCAAAGGAGCTGGCCAAGACGAGCCGCATGAGCCTCGAAAAACTTTTCGAGAAAATGAAGGAAGGTGCGGTCAAGGATCTCAATCTGATCATCAAGGCCGATGTCCATGGCTCGATTGAGGCCCTCAGGGACTCCCTGGTTAAGCTCTCCAATGAAGAAGTGAAGATAACCGTAATTCATTCCGCAACCGGTTCGATTGTCGAATCGGACATTTCCCTGGCAGCGGTCTCGGACGCCATCATCATCGGATTTAACGTGCGGCCGACGCAAAAAGCGATCGAATTGGCGAACGAAGAAAATGTAGATATCCGCTATTACGATGTCATTTACCATGTGATCAAGGATATGAAGGATGCCATCGTCGGAATGATGGCGTCCACCTTTGAAGAGCGGGTATTGGGTCGTGCAGAAGTCAGGCAGGTCTTCCATATCCCAAAAGTCGGGAGCATTGCCGGATGTCATGTCACGGACGGAAAAATTGAAAGGGGAGGACAGATAAGGCTGGTCAGGGACGGCGTGGTTTACCACACCGGAAAAATTTCTTCTCTGAAGCGATACAAGGATGATGTCAAAGAAGTGATGAGCGGCTATGAATGCGGGATCGGAATTGAGAACTATAACGATATCAAGGTGGGAGATGTTGTCGAGTGTTTTTACCTTGAGGAGATAAAGCCTGAAATCACCTGATCGGAACGCACTGATTCGGAGAAACCGGCACCATGGTCGTCGGTTATGGAATGATCACGTTTAGGATCCACGATTGCCGTTCTTTGAAAGAAAAAAGAAAGGTCGTTAAATCCATTATTGCCGGATTGCAGAATCATTTCAACGCTTCGGTAGCCGAGGTCGGGGCAAACGATTTGCATCAAAAGGCCGAGATCGGGTTTGCTTTGATAGGTAATGATCACCAGCTTATCAACTCCAAAATCGACAAAATGATCAATCTTGCTGATGAGCTTGGGTTGGCCGAGATAATTGATACCGAATCGGAAATTGTCCATTTATGAGGCCCTTCAAAAGAGCCGATAGAGTCTCGGGCTTGATCCAAAAGATCCTTTCAGAAATACTTCAAAAGGATATCAGGGATCCCCGTCTTCACATGGTGACCATCACGCGTGTGAAGATATCTTCGGACCTGAAGTTTGCCAGGGTCTATTTTTCCACGGCAGGCGGGGAAAAGAGCAGAGAAGAGGCGATCCTGGGCTTTCAAACCGCGCTGGGATTCCTCAAAAGAGCCCTTGCCCCTAGACTGGGTTTACGATACATGCCGGATTTGAAATTTTCCTTTGATGAGTCATTTGACTATGCATCGCGGATACACCGAATACTCGAATCGATTAAAGGAGAGAATGGGACCGATTATCCAAAAACTGAGGAAAAGTAAGTCCGTCTTGGTGGCATCCCATGCCAACCCCGATGGAGACGCCATCGGTTCGTTGATTGCCATGGGGCTCACCCTTTCCGGACTGGGCAAAGGAACGACTCTTTATAATGAGAGCCCCATCCCGGTGGTATATCGATTTCTGTCGGGTGTAAAACGGGTCGTCAGGCGGTTGGATGACCTGGAGTTGTATGACACCGCAGTTGTTCTTGACTGCGGTGATGTTCAGCGGATCGGAGATGCCGGCCCTGGAATCGAAACCATTCCGGTTGTCATCAATATCGATCATCATGTGACGAACACCCATTTCGGCCATTTTCAGATCATTGACCCTGAGGCATGCGCGACGTCGGAGATTGTCTACCGGCTCATCACGGCAATGGGGTTTCCGATCGACCTGGATATCGCCACGGCATTGTATACAGGAATTCTGACGGATACCGGATCTTTTCGCTTCTCAAACACCAACAAGGCATCCTTTGAAATCTGCGAGAAATTGGTATTGCTGGGGGTTGATCCGTATCGGATCGCACAGAGGGTTTATGGCACTTATTCCCTCGGACGCATTAAACTCCTGAACTTGGCGCTGGATTCCATCGAGATTTCAAAGAACGGCAAGTTATCCATGATGGCTGTAACTCTGAACATGATGAAAGAGACGAATACCCGTCCTGAAGACATCGACGGCTTGATCAACTATGCAAAAGGGATCGAGGATGTCAAAGTGGCTGCCCTGATCCAGGAATTGAATTCCAATCGCGGCGATAAAAGCGGTGGGCCTGCACATTATCATATCAGCTTGAGATCGAATGGAACGGTCGATGTCGCCGCCATCGCAGCCGAATTTGGGGGCGGCGGTCATTCCAGGGCGGCTGGATTCAGCATCGAATCGACTCTTTCTGAAATTAAATCGAAAATCATTAAACTTGCAGAAACCATGTGATCCGAAAATGAACAACGAACTCTCCGGCATTTTACTTATCGATAAATCCGCAGGGATGACATCTGCCGGGGTGGTCGCTCAGGTTAAACGGATCCTGAACGCCCGAAAAGTCGGCCATGCCGGCACATTGGACCCTTTTGCAACAGGGGTCCTGATTTGCTGCATCAACCGGGCAACCCGGATTGCTCGGTTCTTTTTGCAAGGGGACAAAACATACCGGGCATTGCTTTTTTTAGGGATTGAAACAGATACGGGGGATGCTACCGGAAGGATAACTTTCCAAAAAAACAGTATCGATTTTTCAAAGGATAAAATCCGGTCTGTTCTGAAACGGTTTGAAGGAGGTATCGATCAATCGCCGCCGGTTTATTCCGCATTAAAATACGAGGGGGTTCCTCTATACCGGCTTGCACGGGAAGGGAATCCGGTCCAAAAAATGCCTCGCAAGGTGTTCATTCGGGAAATCAACCCGGTAAAAATCAAGCTTCCCGAGATATGGTTCGACGTCCGCTGTTCGACCGGAACGTATATCCGATCGCTCGGCACGGATATTGGAAAGATGCTTGGATGCGGAGGGCATATTAAAAAATTGCGGAGGCTCGAAAGCAGCGGTTTTCGGGTGGATGAGGCGATCTCGGTTGAAAAACTGAAGGCGTTGGTCGAAAAGGGGGATTGGGCTGACAGATTAATCAGCATGAGGAGTGCCCTCAAAGATTTACCGGAGCACACGGCCGATGCCCGATTAACGGAGAAAATCACACACGGCAGTCCGATCACGATTGACGAAATCCCTCCTCCGTCACATGAGGACTACGTCAAAGTAATTGATACGGATAACCATCTGTTGGCAGTATTGGGGTTTAGCCAAAACAAACGATGTTATTCATATTGTGGCATATTTGATTTGCCCATTCAGGCAACATGATGGAAATATAAGATTTATCCGCCAGAGGCGGATTTGGGTTGACAATGGACTCTCAAACGGGAAGTTTTATTTGAACGCGGAACACCGAAGAAATGGAGGGGAAAAAATTGGTTCTAACGGCACAACATAAGAAAGAATTAATCGATCGGTTTAAACTTCATGATAAGGATACAGGATCTCCTGAAGTTCAGATCGGCCTTTTGACTCACCGCATCAATTATCTTACGGAACACCTGAAAACGCATCAAAAAGATCATCATTCCAGGAGAGGACTGCTCATGCTGGTGGGAAGGCGCAGAAGGTTGCTCGATTATGTCAAAAATAACGATGTGAAGCGCTATCGGGAGATTTTGCAAAATCTTGGGTTAAGGCGGTAGCGGCGGCAAACTCAAACAGAAACGATCAATTAAAAAAGCATATGGGTCTTGCCCGCCTAAGGCGGACTTGTCTGGCAGGGCAATAACCCATTGCGGTTTTGGAGATGATTATGGAAATGATGCTTAAAACAGATGTAGGTGGAAGGACATTGAGCTTGCAGACAGGAAAAGTTGCCAAGCAAGCCTCGGGATCGGTAGTAGTTCGATATGGCGAGACCATTGTTCTGGTGACTGTAGTGTCATCCGACGATGAAAGGTCCGGAATCGATTTTCTGCCTCTTACCGTCGAATATCAGGAAAAGATTTACGCAGCCGGCAGAATACCGGGGAATTACTTCAGAAGAGAAATTGGGAGACCAAGCGAAAAAGAAACGCTGACCTCCAGGCTGATCGACCGGCCGATCCGTCCGCTTTTCCCTAAAAAATATCCGTACGAAACACAGGTCATTGCAACGGTCCTTTCCATGGATCAGGAAAACGATGCCGATACTCTGGCGATGATCGGTGCTTCGGCCGCTTTGGAATTATCGGATATTCCTTTCGAAGGGCCTATCGCAAGTGTTCGGGTCGGCCGCATTGACGGTAAACTCGTCGTTAACCCTCCCATCAGCAATTATGACAAGTGCGATCTCAATATTATTATTGCCGGCTCCAAAACCGGTGTGGTTATGGTGGAAGGAGGGGCGAACATTGTAAGTGAGGCGGATGTCCTGGATGCCATTTTTTTCGGACATCGGGAAATGCAGCCCATCATCGAGATCCAGGAAAAGCTCAAGGAGGCCGCGGGGGCAGCAAAACGCTTGTTTGTCCGGCCTCCGGTTGAGAAGGCGCTATCCGAAAGGATCGAACGCGAGGCCGCTTCTCCGATTTTGGATGCCCTTTTAATTCCCGGAAAAATCAAGCGAAACCATGCGTTAAAGATTCTTAAACACCGGATCTTTGAAGGGCTTGGCGACGCATACATCGACCGTAAAGCGGAAGTGGATGAGATCTTCGGCGAACTCAAGAAAAAGATTTGCAGGAGGCTCATCATTAGCGAAGGTCGCCGGATTGATGGCCGGAAATGCGATGAGATCCGGCCAATCACTTGCGAAGTCGGGATTCTTCCCAGGACTCACGGAAGCGCTTTATTCACCAGAGGGGAAACCCAGGTGCTTGGTGTATTGACACTGGGGTCCGGTCCCGATGAACAGCGTGTGGAAACGCTGATCGGAGAAGAATTCCGGCCGTTTATGCTTCATTATAATTTTCCGCCGTTTTCAGTGGGAGAAGTAAAGAAACTCACCGGCCCTTCACGAAGGGATATCGGACATGGCGGTCTCTCCACACGGGCGATTGAAAAGGTCATCCCTCCGAAAGACCGATTCGATTACACCATAAGGGTTGTCTCCGAGGTTTTCGAATCAAACGGTTCCTCATCGATGGGGACGGTTTGTTCCGCCAGCCTTGCCCTGATGGATGGGGGGGTTCCCATCAAGTCACCGGTATCCGGAATCGCGATGGGGCTCGTTAAAGAAGGGGATCGAGTGATTATTCTGTCTGATATTCTCGGTGACGAGGATCATATGGGAGATATGGATTTCAAAGTGGCCGGAACCGGTGAAGGGATTACCGCTCTTCAGATGGATATCAAAATCCGTGAACTCTCCAGAGATGTTATGGCAAAAGCTCTTGAACAGGCTCGGATCGGCCGTAACGCCATTCTGGGGAAAATTCTGGAGTGCATCAGGGAACCCAGGAAAGAAATTTCTCCTTTTGCTCCCAAAGTGATCATCGTCAAGATCAATCCGGAAAAAATCAGGGAAATTATCGGTCCGGGAGGGAAAATCATCCGGGCCATTCAAGCAGAGACAAATACCCGTATCGAAGTCGAAGATTCTGGGATTGTCAAAATCGCCGCGTTCTCACAACAAGAAGGTGATGCTGCCCTGAAACGGATCAAGGATATCGTTCAGGAGCCTGAGGTGGGATGTATTTATGAAGGGACCGTGGTCAAGATTACGGACTTCGGGGCTTTTGTCGAGATCCTTCCCGGAACGGACGGACTCGTACATATCTCTCAATTGGCGGACCACCGCGTCAAGCGCGTGACCGATGTCGTCAAGGAGGGTGATAAAATCAATGTAAAAGTGCTCGAGATCACATCAGAAGGTAAAATACGATTGAGCTTGAAAGACGCTCTGGCGGGTAAGGGTAATAATGGAACCGGCGACAAGTAAAACAGTCCTGAAAAACGGCGTCCGCATTTCGACCAAACGGATTCCGCATGTCCGCAGCGTATCTATGGGCGTTTGGGTGAACGCCGGCGCAAGGGATGAAACCCTTGAGGAAAATGGACTCTCGCATTTCATTGAACATATGATTTTTAAGGGGACCGCCCGAAGGTCCGCCTTCCAGATCGCTAAAGAGTTCGATGCCATCGGCGGCCATACCAATGCGTTCACAACGATGGAGAGCACCTGTTACCATGCCAGGGTGACGGATGCCCATCTGCCCACCATGATCGACATCCTCTCCGATATTTTCCTTAATTCCGTCTTTGACACTCTTGAAATTGAGAGGGAGCGGCCTGTCATTTTGCAGGAGCTCGGCATGGTGGAAGACAGCCCTGAGGAATATATCCATATCCTTTCCGGAAATGCCTTCTGGGGAGATAATCCTCTCGGAAGATCGATTTTGGGAACCCGGGAGAACATCAGCCGATTCGATTCGGGATCAATAAAAGCCTTTTTCAAAAAATTCTATCAGCCGGACCGGATCGTGATAGCCGCTGCCGGAAACCTGGAACATCAGTGTTTTGTTGATCAGATCGGCCCGGCTTTTGAGTCGATTCAGTCCGGGAACGGGTTTCCTGCCAGAGTTATCCCCGATATCCACCCCGAGATACGTATGCATCGAAAAAAGCTTGAACAGGTTCATGTCTGCATCGGCGCCAAGGGGCTTGCCTTGACCGATCCAAAACGGTTTGCTTTCTCCTTGATGAACACGATTTTGGGCGGGAACATGAGCTCGAGGCTTTTCCAGGAAATCCGGGAGAAAAGGGGGTTTGCCTACAGCGTCTATTCCTTCATCACGTCTCATGCCGACACCGGAATGTTCGGCGTTTATGCTGCTTGCGAACCAAAAAAAACAGATGAGGTGGTGTCGCTGATATTGGAAGAGATGAATCGATTGAAAGAATCTCTTTTGGACGGCGCGGAGCTGAAAAATGCGAAGGAATTCACCAAAGGAGGCCTCCTTCTTGCTTCGGAGAGCGTGGACAATCAGATGGTACGGGTAGCCCAAAGCGAAATTTACTTTGACCGGATTATCTCGCTTGAATGGATCATTGAACAGATTGAAGCGGTCTCGCCGGATCAGATCACCCGTCTCATGAAAGATCTTTTTGAGCCGGATCGGATCTCCTTAACTGTTCTGGGGCCGGTTTCTCCGAAAAAGCAATTCGACGGGCTTTTCTCTCGGGTTTCGAGAGCCGGTTCAGGGATCGCCCTTTCTTAAAACAACCGAAACTTGATAGAACGACAAAAAGAAGCGGGCTGCGAAATGGATGACCGTCCGCTCATTAAGTTTGTGCGGCTGAGGCCGGAATCGGACGGGGATATCTCTCTTCCTCAGTATATGACGCCGAATGCTTCCGGGATGGATATCCGTGCTGCAATTAGAGCGGAAATGGAAATCATGCCCGGCCAGATCACCTTGATCCCTTCGGGATTTGCCGTTTCCATTCCAAAAGGGTATGAAGCCCAAATTCGACCAAGAAGCGGATTGGCGGTTAAGCACGGCATCGGAATTGTGAATTCCCCCGGCACCATTGATGCCGATTACCGGGGGGAAGTCAAGGTGGCGATCATTAACTGGGGAAAAGAACCGTTTACCTTGTGCAGAGGCGACCGGATCGCTCAGATGGTTATTCAACGGGTGTATCAGGCCGACATCGCATTGAAGCAGGACCTGGATAAAACGGCTCGGGGTGCAGGCGGGTTTGGCCATACCGGGGTCTAACGGGGTTTTATACCGGTCATTTTTGATGTCATGGAAAAAACAGAGAAACGGCGCCCACTTATGGACTTCAGATTGGCCTTATGCGTCCTGGGAAGTGGCAGTAAGGGAAACGCCATCTATATTACGGATGGGATCACTTCCATCCTGGTGGATTCGGGATTATCGGGGATTGAAATCGAACGGCGGTTGAAATCGGCGGGTATTTCCCCTCGGATTTTGGACGCCATTGTCGTTACCCATGAACATGCAGATCATATTTCAGGGGTCGGAGTTTTATCGCGCCGGCTTTCCCTTCCCGTTTATGCCAGCAAAGCGACCGCTTGCCGATCGGCGGAGCTGACAGGGAAGCTTCACAAAATAGTCCATTTTGAATGCGGCAGCGAATTTGCCGTCAACACCCTTACCCTGCGCCCGTTTTCGCTCCCCCACGATGCCGAAGATCCGGCCGGAGTAATTGTTTCCCGCAATGGCAGGAAAATCGGGATCGCTACAGACATGGGGACTGTCACATCCTTGTCCAAAGAGCATCTGAAGGGGTGTTCCCTGTTGGTTCTTGAAGCCAACCATGACCTGAAGATGCTTGAGGAAGGGCCATATCCGTGGTCTCTGAAACAGCGCATCCGAAGCCGAACCGGCCATCTGTCAAATGAACAAGCCAGGGATCTGTTAAAAGAACTCAGGCATCCTTGCCTGGAGCATGTTGTTCTGGCCCATCTTAGCGAAACAAACAATACTCCGCAGAAGGCATACCGTGAAATCTGCGGGGCGGTCAATTCACGTCATACCAGCCTCCATGTGGCCGAGCAAAATCGATCCGGCGGGCTTTTGTTCCTGAAATAATTCCCGGGTGATTTACAATTAAAAATCCATTGATTGTCAGGATATTAGTTGATAAAAGGCTATTCCAAAATCGGCGCCCTGCAAGGCGATGGGAAGGAAGGGGATGGGGTCCGGGTGAAATTGATGAGTTTTTAGGCAACCAAGCGGGAAAGGGTGAAAAGAGTGAAAGAGTACGTACCGAAACGGATGTTTTTCACAAAGGGGGTCGGATATCATCGTAACAAATTGCAGAGTTTCGAACTGGCGCTTCGGAGTGCCGGAGTCGAAATTTGCAACCTGGTTACGGTTTCCAGCATCTTCCCGCCGGATTGTACCATTATCCCAAAAATGAAGGGTGTAAAGGAGCTCAAACTAGGTCAAATCACGTATGTGGTCATGGCCCGAGAGAGCACCAACGAGCCCAATCGCCTGATTAGCGCCGCCATTGGGCTTGCTCAGCCCAGGGACAAGATGCAATATGGTTATATCAGCGAACACCATGACTTTGGCCAAACCCAGAAAAAAGCGGCGGATTTTGCCGAGGACCTTGCCGCAACGATGCTGGCCTCCACCCTGGGTTTTGAACTGGATCCGGATGTGGCCTGGAATGAACGGAAGAAGGTCTATCAGGTCGATGCAAAAAACTATTTTGTCAGTCGCAGTATCGCTCAAACGGCGGAAGGGCACAAAGACGGGCTGTGGACGACGGTTGCGGCAATGGCGGTATTTTTATTTGACTGAGATCACGGCCGGCTTATGGCTGCTGTTGTCACGGCGCGCCTGAATTTAGCTTCAAATTGGAAAACCTTTTATGGAAACCAAATCGTTATTTAGGCATGCCCCGGACATCGAGCCCGTTCGTTTTGCCAAAGGGATGAGCGTCGTTCAGCTTGTAGAACTCATGGGGAAAACCTGTTTTGAGGCAAGAAATGTGGGTCGCGGGGCGACGTTGTATCAGAGGATGATTGATGAGGATGACACCATTTGGCTGGGGATAGCCGGCGCGGGGATTGCGGGCGGACTCGGAGGTATCGTCATTGCTTTACTAGAAGCCGGATTCATAGACGTGATTTGTTCCACCGGTGCGCAGATCTATCATGATTTGCACTTTGCTTTTGGTTTGCCCGTCAAGGCCATCAGCCCTGCTGTCGACGATGATCTCCTGAGGCGGCACGGGGATACCCGCATATATGACATCAGCATCCGGGAAAAGGAGACTCTCGAAGAACAGGATAAAATCATCCGCAGTTTCGTGATGCAAAAGCAGAGAGATCTTTCCGGGGAAAAATTATCCAGCTGGGAATTCAATTATGAACTGGGATTATGGGCGGCAAATAACGCTCCTTATCCGGAAAAAAGCTTCATGATTCTGGCCGCCAGGCTGGGGGTCCCCATCTTTTGGGATTCCTTTTCCAATCACTCCATCGGAATGAATCTGGTGCGGACGGATCGGGAAGGATACCCCCTGGTGTTTTCTCCACAAAAAGATGTTTTTGATTCCGCTGCCATCACTTACTCTTCGCCCCAGACCGGTTTCATCGAGCTTGGAGGTGGAGGACCTAAAAATTTCATCCAACAGACCGGCCCTTCCATCAGTCAGATTTTGGGAATCCGGTTCGAAGGTGCAGACCGGGGTCTTCAGATCGGAACCGCAGTCGAAAGAGAGGGAAGCCTTTCCGGATGTACATTTGGGGAAGCGGTCACATGGGGGAAGTACCGCAAATCCGACGAGGGGAAGCTTGTTCAAATTTGGGGAGAATACAGTGTAATTTTTCCGCTCTTAACCGCTTATGTTCTGGAAAAATGCCAAAACAGAACACCAAAGCGGATCATCGAAAAGATCCCTTCATTTATTGAAAAACTGGATCAGGCGAAATGAAGTTGCATCCAAACCAGTTCTTGGGCCCTGATCCAGGGTCATGTGATTACGATTCGGCCGCCGTTGCTGTTTTGCCTTTTCCTTATGAAGGAGGCGTGTCGTATGGCAGAGGGGCCGCAGGGGCTCCCGATGCCATTATTGATGCATCCCATCAGATCGAACTTTATGATGAGATTTTAAAAGCCGAACCATACCGGATGGGTATTTCCACCTTGGCCTCCCCAAAGATACCGAAACGTCCTGAAAAAATGGTTACTGCGCTTTTTAAAATGGTTACGCGTCTTTTGGATGATGACAAGTTCGTGGTGGTCATCGGCGGAGACCATTCGATTTCAAGCGCATGCGTCATGGCCATGAAGGAAAAATATCGCTCTTTATCGGTCATACAAATCGACGCTCATGCTGATTTGCGGGATACCTATGATGGAACCCCTTTGAGCCATGCCTGCGTCATGGCCCGTATTCGGGAAAAAACAAGCCAAACCCTTCAGATCGGAATCCGATCCATGTCGGCGGAAGAGGCGAAACGGATGGAGAGGGAGAAGCTTCCGGTGATCACCATGCATGAGTTTCGGACAGGCGGAAAAAACCTGGAAGCGGAGTTACAGAATTTGCCAGACCCGGTATTTCTCACTGTTGACGTCGATGCTTTTGACTTTAGCGTCATTATGAGCACGGGCACCCCGGAACCCGGCGGGCTGATGTGGGATGAAGCTCTGAGCTTGTTGCATAAGATTTTTCAAATGAAAAACATCGTCGGCTTCGATGTCGTGGAGCTCTCATACACCCCCTGGGATCGAAATTCACCTATTGCCGCTGCCAAGCTGATCTATAAAATGCTCGGGTTCAAACTCGCTCGCATCATCGGGCCGCTTGGCAACTGGCCTTCAGTGCCAAAAGGTCCAATCTTGTTGTGACCTATTCAGGGGCAAAGGGGAGTAAGAGAGGCAAATCGTTGATCACCAGATGATCTTCGGGGCAAACGGGATCGGAAACGACGGAGATGGCCTGGAGATTGAACCGCTTTTGCAGTACCTTGATGTTCCGGCTCTTTAATCCGTTTAACCGGGATCTGTTTTTGGGGTGGATTCTGAGGGAAAGCTTCTGCGGATGATCGGTTTTACCGTTCAAATGTGACACCATAGCATCCAAAATGATTTCAGAAAAAACGAGATGGCCGAATGCCGGATGATAAGGGCCTGCCAGAAGATCCCTCCCGAAAGCGAGCGTTTCCGAAGCCTGAAGACCCATTCGGATAACCCGAATGTTTTTTTTTGTAAAAAAAAGATAGAGTTCTTTTACGTGACTTACACATGAACCGAGCGGCATGGGAATATATTTACCTTCTGCATGCCATTTCGCAAGCAAGCTTCCCCGCAACACCACAGTAGGATAAATGCGGACAGCGTCAGGCGCCAGATCTGCTATTTTTTCCGCTGTTTTTATAGACTCGAATTCACTGTCACCCGGCAACCCGACCATGATTTGAACGCCGATCTGATACCCCCGTTCTTTCAAAAGGCCGATGGCACGATACGAATCCTGTGATGTGTGGCCGCGCTGTGACGTTTCCAAAGCATGATCGTTCAAT
>MGQD01000107.1:37831-37908 GCA_001797695.1 Deltaproteobacteria bacterium RBG_13_49_15
CCCTGTTTTTATCCATGGCATGCTGGTTGCAAAAAACGCAACGGTGGGGGCATCCTTCATGGCTCAGGAAAATGGGA
>MGQD01000108.1:0-4810 GCA_001797695.1 Deltaproteobacteria bacterium RBG_13_49_15
ATAAGCCGCCCATGGCATGCCTTGCGACCCGGATCCCGTATGGAGACCCGATAACGCGAGAGGCGTTGTTCATGATTGAACAAGCAGAAGCATTTCTTCTGGGGTCCGGCTTTTCAATCTGCCGGGTCAGGCGATTGGAGACAACGGCGAGGATTGAGGTGGATTCCGGAGAGGTGGATCGGCTTTTAAAAGATCCGTTCAGGGGTCAACTGGTCATACGCTTTCAACAAATCGGCTTTTCCGGAATATCCGTCGACCTTGAAGGATACCGGCAGGGGAGTATGAATGAAACAAACAGGATGATCAAGGAGCTTAAGCTGGTCTCTTGATCCGGCATCCGATCCCTGCTTATTTGAATGGAAACCGGTCGAAAGAGGCTTGAGGTTCTAAAATATTCAATCCCGTTCGGTATCTGCGTCCTTCCATGCAGGGAAATCGTTTCGATACTTGACCAATGCATCGAAGGAGAGGACCCGTGTGGCGACAAAGGGCTCATCGGATTTTTGGATTATCGTATTTCCCTGATAATCGATAATGGATGAATCCCCTGAGTAGAAAAGACCGTTCCCATCGATTCCTATCCGGTTGCATCCGGCGACATAAGACTGGTTTTCGATGGCCCTGGCCGACAAAAGGGTTTTCCAGTGAGAAGAGCGGCCTTTGGGCCAGTTGGCGATAAAAATCGCCAGGTCGTAATGATTGTTCAGGTTGCGGGTCCAGACGGGAAACCGAAGATCATAGCAAATAAACGGCCGGATATTCCATCCGTTCAAAAGAACCGTGAGATGCTGAGCGCCTCCGGAATATGTTTCATCTTCTTTGGCCATGCGAAAAAGGTGCCTTTTATCATAAGTGAAGCGCATGCCGTTTGGCTTTGCCCAAACAAGCCGGTTATAATAAGCTCCATGCTCTTGTATAATCAGGCTTCCGACGATATCGGTCCTTTTTTGCCTGGCTTTTTCGCTCAGCCAGGAAACACCCGAACCGGCCATGTCCTGGGCCAGTTGTTTTGCATTCATGGTAAACCCGGTGGTGAACATTTCAGGGAGCACAATAAGGTGAGTTTCCTCGGTGATCGAGTTAAGCGTTCTATCGAACATATTCAGGTTCGCTTCGATATCTTCCCAAAAAAGCTCGGTCTGAATAAGGGTTACCTTGAGATCCGGCATAATTTTTCTCCCGCTTTTTCAAGGGTCTCATCTTTTTTGGCAAAGCAGAATCGAAGGACCCGGTTGTCTTCTTTGTTATGGTAAAATACCGATGGAGGTATGGATGCTACTCCATACTCAATGGTCAGGCGCTTGGCAAATTCAATATCCGGCTCCCTGGAGATGTCGCTGTAATCGAGCATCTGGAAATAGGTTCCACGACTGGGGATCGCCTTGAAAGCAGAATTTCGGATACATCCCAGAAACCGATCCCTTTTTTCCTGATAAAACGCGCCAAGATTCCGATAAGCCTCCCGCTTTTCCAAATAATCCGCCAAGGCATATTGAATCGGTGTATTGGTTGCAAAGGTGAGAAACTGATGAATTTTTTGAATTTCTCGTGAAAGAGGTTCGGGCGCCAGGCAGTAGGCCACCTTCCACCCGGTAGCGTGATAGGTTTTTCCAAATGAGCTGATCACAAAGCTCCGTTTGTAAAGCTCCGGATACCGGCACATGCTTTCATGATACAGTCCGTCAAAAACGATATGTTCGTAAACCTCATCGCTGATGATGACAATCTCGCCTTTTCGAACGATTTCGGTTAAAGCGGCCATATCCTTGCCGGAAAGAACTGATCCGGTGGGGTTATGAGGAGAATTGAAGATCATGGCTCGGGTCTTGGGGGTGATGCTATCCTTAACTTCATCCCAATTGATTTGATAATCGGGGTAACGGAGTCTGATATAAATGGGAATTCCTCCATTGAGCCGGATTGCCGGAACATAGGAGTCATAGGCCGGTTCGAAAACAATAACCTCATCCCCGGCTCTGATCGTTGCGGTGATGGCCGCATAAAGCGCTTCGGTGGCGCCCGATGTAACAGTGATTTCGGTTAATGGATCGTATGCGGCGCCATAGATTTCCCTGACCTTCCCGGCGATCCGTTCTCTCAAGGCCGCAACACCCTGCATTGGGGCATATTGATTACACCCGGAGCGCATATGCTTTTCCACTAAATCGATCAGCTCGGCAGGAACGTCGAAATCCGGGAATCCCTGGGAAAGATTGATCGCATTGTTTTGATTGGAAATCTGCGTCATAACGGAGAAAATGGTCAGCCCGACATCCGGGAGCTTGGATTTTAATCGCATGGTCATTTTTCCTTTAAAAGAATGAATTTCACTGGAATGTTCCTTGACAAATATAGCGTATCGTATTTAGATTTTCCATATGAATTTATGGCCCCGTTTACGAAATAGGAATGGTCTTTAAACCGAAGCAGCGGGAGATGGAAGGAGCTGATGCGAAATGGTTCAGATTATGAATAAGGTGCCGGAAAAAGACGGCAAAAAAGAGAAACAGCGTCAACATGAAGCGAACGTCCGGGTTTCCCTGGGGAAGATTAAAAACAAGATCATCGTCATGAGCGGGAAAGGAGGGGTCGGGAAAAGCAGTGTTGCCGTGAACCTGTCCATTGCTCTTTCAAAAAAAGGTTTTCAGGTGGGCCTGATGGATGTGGATCTGCATGGTCCGGATGTTCTTCGGATGCTGGGTCTCAAAGGGACGGTAGAAGTGACCGGGGATCGCAAGATCAGCCCGCTGGCTTATTCAAAAAATTTAAAAGTCCTATCCATTGAATCCTTTACTCCGAATAAGGATGAGGCCATCATCTGGAGAGGCCCTCTCAAATACTCTGCGATTCAACAGTTCATCGGTGAAGTATACTGGGGAGATCTTGATTTTCTTCTCATTGATTCACCCCCCGGAACCGGAGATGAACCGTTGACCATCGCTCAGATGATCCCGGATGCCAAAGCCGTCATAGTCACAACGCCGCAGGAAATATCTCTGGCCGATGTCCGAAAATCGATTCATTTCTGCAGAACCGTGAAGATGGAGATCCTTGGCATTGTCGAGAACATGAGCGGGTTCAAATGCCCCCACTGCGGTGAGTCCATAGGGCTTTTCGGGTCGGGCGGAGGAGAAAAAACCGCATGTGATATGAGATTGACGATGCTCGGGAAGATCCCTTTTGATCCGAAATTGGTTGCCTGCGGGGATGCGGGCATATCCTATCAGGACAAGTATGAAGATTCAGATGTCACACGGGCCTTCTCGGAAATCGCGGAAAAACTGTCAAGGCTGTTATAGAGATCGAACGAACCATGCCATTCAGAATCACAACCCTTGTGGATAATACGGTTTCTGCAGGAAAAGGGCTCATCGGAGAGCACGGCCTCTCCTTTTTGATTGAATCCGGAGGAAGAAAAATTTTATTCGACACTGGGCAGGGGTTTGCCCTGCCACATAATGCCGGCATCCTTGGGATCAAGCTGAGCGAAGTGGACACGGTGGTGTTGAGCCATGGCCACTACGATCATACGGGTGGATTGAAATCACTATTGTCCTGCAACAGCACCTTTTCTCTCATCGCTCATCCGGGTGTATTCGTGCAACGATTTTCGAAAAGAGAGGGGCGCACTCATGAGATTGGAATTCCAATGATGCAAAGGGATTTTGAGAAAAAGGGGGTGCGGATGGTGTTGGATCAAAAGCCGCAACCCCTTGCACCCGGCATAACCACAACCGGCGAGATTCCCATTGAATGCGGATATGAGTTTGCGGATGATTCCTTGTTTATCTTAAACGACCGGCGCATGGTTCAAGATCCGCTTGAGGACGATCAGGCTCTTTTCCTTGAGACCTCCAGGGGAATCGTGATTCTTTTCGGGTGCGCACACCGGGGACCGATCAATACCCTAAAGCATGTCCTTAAAATGACCGGAACAAGGGAAATCCATGCCGTCATTGGAGGGCTTCACTTAATGAAGGCATCAAAAGAACGGATTGAAAAGGTCGTCGAGTCGTTTTCAAAATTCAAGGTAAAAAAAATAATGGTCGGTCACTGCACGGGCTTTGATGCCACTGTGGCGCTATACCGCGAATTTCAGGGAATGGTTTCCCCTAACAGCGTCGGATCGGTCATGGAAATACCTTGAAATGCCAATAAAAATTAAAAATGATTAATAATAATGAGATCAAAATGATCAGTTGAAGGGCTATAGCATCCTCTCTAGCTCATCTTTTCTAACCACGAATTTTTCATCAAAATCATCCCAGAATTCCTTATCCTTCTCACGCCAGTCAGGACCGAATTTTTCGTCGAAGAACGGTTTTAACTTTTCAAACCAGTTCCCGCTTCGTTTGATCCCTTTTTGTTTGGAACCGATCAGATCCGCCAGATAATCCGGGATATCCACCATTTTATCCTTGGGAAGGTAGGCATACGCCCCTTCCTTAAGCGATTTGACCAGATACGTCGGACTCAAGGCGTGAGCCGTCAGCATCACCGCCGGGATGCCTCTCTCATTGGCCACTCTCAGGAGTTTATATCCGTCCACTCCCATAATATCGAGGATAACAGCGTCATAGCGTCCCTTTCTCAGGCATTTGTCGGCGGTATCATATTGCTGAGCCGTTTCGACGATGCATGTATCCAAAAGATCGGTTATCGTCTCTAAAATATCCGGTTCATCGTCCACAACGAGGATCCGTTTTCCCTTCAAAACGCTCAGATGATCCATCTTTTCCTCCTTAATCAAAGCCTTGTCCGGTTTTCGATTTCTGATTCATTATTGATCAAAATTCATGAGTGAACGTTA
>MGQD01000108.1:4875-6635 GCA_001797695.1 Deltaproteobacteria bacterium RBG_13_49_15
GCTCATGCATGATGGGAGGCTTCACCGAGTGCGCGGGCATCCTTTTTTCCACCTCTTCGATCTGTTTTTCGATCCGGATGGTTGGTGCATGATTGCATTATTTCTGAAAGGCGCCGGGGGTTATCCATATACCGTCTTTGAGATAGGAGGCGCTGATTTCCTTTAGTCTGCTTTTTTGCTCCATAAATCGTTCTTTCATCCCCATAAGCCACCGGCGATGGGAAATGGCCGCCTCTTTCGAAGTAAACATTTCTTTTTCGCTTTTTTGAATGTCGAAAATCGGAATTCCATCATCCCATCGAAATGATCCGGAATTGCTGCAAAGCATGCATTTGATGTCACGGGTATTCAAAAATCGGAACGTCCGGCCGCCGCATACCGGGCAACAAGGTCTCTGAGGGTCCAATCCGGCGCCGAATAAAGCGGATGCCAAATCCGACATAACGGCCTCGTTCCCGTCATTTAAAATAATCTCTCCGGGAAGTGCGCCGTAAAGAGTCGCGCATCCTTTGATATCCGTCATCAGAAACTTCAGGAAGCTTTCAACTCCGAGCAGGGTGTAACCTTCCTTTCCTCTGATCCCGGCGATTCCGACGCCGATGGCCGGCTTTCCCCAGAACTCTTCGAGACGGGCATGGAGCGAAAAGGATCGGTCCAGCAACCGTTTCAGGGAAGCGTTCGGCCCCAGGAAGTAGGTCGGGGCGGCAACGATGAGGGCATCGGCCTCTTTCAGCGCACTCCATATCTGTTCCAGGTCGTCTTCAATAACGCATGCGCCTTTCTTAAAAAGGCATGTGTAGCATCCCTTGCATGGGGAAATAGTGAAGTCGGAAAGGCGCAACAGCATCAGTTGGTGAGGTTCCGGGATTCTCCGGCTGATGGCTTTAACGGTAATTTCGCAGTTGCCCAGTTTTCTTGGGGAGCCGATGATCCCGAGTATTTTTTTCATGCCGTCCTTCCTTAAGATCAAGATAATGGTTATCTTAACCAGATTCAACCGGCAAATGTCAAGGAATTCGATTCATACGCTCTAGCGCCGAGTTCGGGCAAGAAATCGTCGGAGGTTCCCCAGTACACGGGGAAAATAAGCGGTTTCGACCTCGAGTGAATGGTGGGAGTCAATCCCCTTTGCGAGAGATGCGGAGTTGACTGTGTTCCTTCGCGGCTGGATAGGGTGCTTCAGGCTAATCGAGACACTGACGATCCTTATGGCAAGGTTATTTGAGGTGCACGATAATAGCTCTGTCGTTTGGCGAAATCCACTGGGTCGACCTTGAACTTCTTCAGTCGATATTGAAGGGTTGAGGTGGGCAAACCCAGCCTTTTGGCAGCTCCTTGCGACCCGCCGACTACCCCCCTGCAAGCCACCAGCGCCTCTTCGATGATTTTCTTCTCGCGATCAAGCAGTGCAGTCAGCTCCACGCATCCTGTGGCGCCGGACTCACCCAGAAATTTCGAGATTTCCGAAGCCGTCAGCTCTTTTCCCGGCATGTGCAGCCGCTGCCGGCAACTCGGTTGCGACTTGGCGAGAGGCCCTGTGCAGGTGTCTCCCACGGCGCACTATGTCATGGAGGCGCGCGCATTGGTAAGCACTGCAAGGCCTTCTTGGGGCGGCTGTTTGTCGCAGGCGAAGACAGCGGCGGTGTTTACGGCAGCAACCGGTTGAGAGGAAACGGCATTTGTGATAGCTGTATTTACGGCCGGCAAGGCGCTGACCCGCTTTGTGGCAACGGAGAGGGGGTGCATCCCGAAACGGCTCG
>MGQD01000108.1:6692-10660 GCA_001797695.1 Deltaproteobacteria bacterium RBG_13_49_15
GGAAAGCCCTTTCGGTTACGCAATACGGTGAAAGAAGTGAATTGGAATAAGGCGGGCATCGTGCGCAACGGCCCAGACTTGGCCAACGTTAATGCGAAGGGCCGCCCCGGCGCTGAGATGGTATGCAAGGCGCGAGCAGCCACCCCCGAGGTGGGCGAGAAATTCATGGCGATGTTCAACCGCTATGCAGAAATGATCGACCGTAACAAGACCGACGATCTCTCCGGCAGCCAGCCAACCAAGGGTAATATTGCCGGAGGGCTGACCACGATTGAGGAGAAGGCCTTCGGCAACCTGCAGAAGATCGGGAAAAAGATCAACTACGTGGGAGTGCTCGACAAGGCCGAAAGCCCCGCTGGCCCAGGGCTTTGGTATATGGACACCTCCAGCGCTGCGGCCGAGGCCGTGACTCTGTGGGCCGCCGGAGGATTTACGGCGCACTTTTTCCCTACAGGTCAAGGCAACATCATCGGCAACCCCATCCTGCCGGTGATTAAATTGTCGGCTAATCCGCGCACGGTGACCGACATGGTCGAACACATCGATTACGATTGCTCGGCCATACTGAGGGGGGAAATGACGCTGGACCAGTCGGGGGACAATCTGATCCGGATGCTCATCCGCACATCTAACGGTCGCCTGACGGCCCAGGAGATCCTCGGGCACGAGGAATTCGTACTGACCAAGCTTTACGAAAGCGCATAGACAAGGGATGGGATGGTCATGACCATCGTCACCTCAGCAAAGAAGTGCGCCTGCGGCCCCTGGCCATCCCTATCCTTCCGGAGCGGGTGCTTTCCGGCAGGTTCGGCGAATGGAACAGAAGTGAGAGGAAACGTTCAATGAACAGTTTTGATTATGGAATTCTAGGGGAAGCTGCCGAGGAACTCAAGCGTCTCGTGCCTACCGAACGGTGGTGCTTGCGATCATCCTGGTGATCGGAGCGAGGGTGGTCTGGATGGGTTGAGGGCGGCAACGATGAGGACATCGGCCATTCTCAGCGCACTCCATATCTGTTCCAGGTCGTCTTCAATAATGCATGCGTCTTGAAATGAGTTTTTAAAAACGTGCTGTTCCCGGTAAATTCACTTGATCTCCGAGCCGGATTTGAATAAACTTTTTCATTATGGAAAAACAGCCAAAACTTCAGACGGATATCGGCACAATTCGGCTTAAGAATCCGGTCATGACGGCATCCGGCACCTTCGGGTACGGCCGGGAATATTCCGAACTGATCGATCTCAGCCGTCTTGGAGCAATCATCGTCAAGGGGCTCTTCCTTAAGCCGGCCAAAGGAAACCCACCCCCCCGAATTGTGGAAACGCCATGCGGCATGCTAAATGCCATCGGGCTGGAAAACATAGGCATTCAAGCGTTTGTCGAAGAGAAACTGCCATATCTGAATACCCTTTCAACACCCATCATTGTCAACATCTACGGGCACACCGTTTATGAATATGCTGAACTGGCCGCTCGCATTGACCCGGTCGAAGGGATCGCCGGAATCGAAGTCAACATTTCATGTCCGAATATCAAGGAAGGAGGGATTGCCTTCGGCGTGAATCCCCGATCTGCTCACGAAGTGATTAAGGCTGTTCGGGATATGACAAAAAAGCCGGTTATTGCCAAACTTTCGCCGAATGTCGCCGATATCACGGAAATAGCGAAAAGCGTGGAAGCGGCCGGGTCGGATGCCGTATCATTGATTAATACGATTACAGGCCTGGCGATTGACATCGAAACCCGGAGGCCGAAACTGGCCAACATCACCGGGGGGCTTTCAGGGCCGGCAATTAAACCCGTAGCGTTGCGGATGGTATGGCAGGTCGCAAATGCCGTCCGCATTCCGGTCATCGGTATCGGAGGGATTGCATCGGCTTCAGATGCCCTGGAATTTCTGATCGCAGGGGCATGTGCAATCCAGGTCGGCACTGCCAACTTCGTCAACCCCAGGGCTACCATCGAGATTCTTGAAGGTATCGAGCACTTTTTAAGCAAAAAAGGAATCGAAGACATCCGGGATATTGTTGGAACGCTTCGCGTATAATTCGATAAAACATGGAATATCCGACGAGTTTCAAACATTCAAATTTAATGGCTTCGTAAAAAGTCTTTTGCTCACGAAGCGAGCAAAATCGGCTTTTTACGATCTTATCAATTCAAGGAGGGACTATGGAATTGAAAAAGGTGATTATGGCGCTCTTTATGGTTTGCATGGCCGGTTCTGCGCAGGCCGCTGATGTTGATGGGGTTAGGCTTCCGGATACGTTAACCGTAGATGGAGCCAATCTCATTTTAAATGGAACCGGATTGCGAAAGAAACTCATTATTAAGGTGTATGCGGCAGGACTCTACCTGACTGAAAAGGATCGAAATTTCCAAACCATCGTTGATGCGGATAAGCCCATGGCCATCCGGATGCATTTTATTTACGACGGTGTATCCCCGAAGCAGCTCATCGAAACATGGAATGAAGGGTTTGCCGTCACCATGGGAGAAAATGCGCCCGCTCCGTTTAAAGAAAAGGTCGCATCCTTTAACTCCTTTTTCACCAAAGAAGCGAAAAAGGACGACCGGTATGACCTGATTTATCTCCCGGCCAAAGGGGTCAGCCTCGTCATCAACGAAAAGCTTTCCGGGACCATTCCCGGGCTTGATTTTAAAAAGGCGCTTTTTGCCATCTGGCTTGGAGAGAAAGCGGCCAATAAAGCCCTCAAAAAAAGCCTGCTGGGAGAGTATTAAAATTCCACTTTTTCCACGGGATGGGTTTTTAAAAACTCCAGACGGTTCAATCCGTTCACGAACGCCTTGGCGCTGGCCGTGATGATATCCGGGTCGGCGCCTTTGCCCAGGGCGATCAACCCGTTTTCACTCAACCGGACGGTGACCTCTCCGAGAGCATCCGTTCCGCCGGTAATGGCGCTGACCGAGAAACGCAACAATTCCGCCGCCGTTCCGGTCAACTTGGAGATGCTCTCAAAGGCAGCATCGATAGGGCCGTTCCCGTATCCCGCGCCCCGGGCCAACCTGCCGTTGATGTTTAACTGAACACTGGCCATGGGAAGAACCGTGGTCCCGCAGGTGACATGCAGATATTCGAGTTTGAATGTATCTGATGTTCTTAATATGCCTTCGGTCACGATAACCTCCAGATCTTCATCCACCACCTGCTTTTTTTTGTCCGCCAGTTCCTTGAATTTTGTAAATACGATCCCCAGTTCTTCGTTCGATAAATCATATCCCATTTCTTTAAGACGAGAACGGAGGGCGTGGCGGCCTGAATGTTTTCCTAAAATGAGGCGGTTCGCGGAAAGACCGATGGTATCCGGCTTCATGATCTCATAGGTCATGGGGTTTTTCAGCACACCATCCTGGTGAATGCCGGCTTCATGGGCAAAGGCGTTTGCGCCCACGATGGCCTTGTTGGGTTGCACGATGATACCGGTGATCATGCTGACGAGACGGCTGGTGGGATAGATCTGGTCCGTCCGAACCCCCGTCGATACCGGGAAATAATTCGGCCGGGTATGCAGAGCCATGACCACTTCTTCCAATGACGTGTTTCCCGCGCGCTCTCCGATCCCGTTGATGGTGACCTCGGCCTGCCGTGCTCCTACTCCGATGGCGGCAAGAGTATTTGATGTGGCTAAACCCAGGTCATTGTGGCAATGCACGCTCAAAACCGCTTTCCCGATATTCGGGGTATGTGTTAAAACATATCGGGTCAATTCCCCGAATTCCTGGGGAATGGCGTAGCCGACGGTATCGGGAAGATTAACGGTGGCGGCCCCGGCTTCAATGGCCGCTTCAAAAACCATGCACAAGAAATCCCGGTCGCTGCGGGATGCATCTTCTGCTGAAAATTCCACGTTTTCCGTAAGCGACTTCGAGTATCGGACGGCTTCCGCAGCGGCTTTGACGACTTCTTCCCTCTTCATATTGAGCTTATGTGCAAGATGGATGTCGGA
>MGQD01000108.1:10699-11017 GCA_001797695.1 Deltaproteobacteria bacterium RBG_13_49_15
CCGGATAGCCCCCCAGGCCCGGTCGATATCGGCTTTGGATGCCCTGGCCAAACCGGCCACTTCAGCCCGCTTTGTTTTTTTTGCGATTTCAGAGACAGCATGGAAATCTCCTTCCGATGCTGCCGGAAATCCGGCTTCGATGACATCGACCCCAAGTTTTTCCAGTTGGGTCGCAATACGCACTTTTTCGCCGGTGTTCATGCTGGCCCCCGGTGATTGCTCCCCGTCTCTTAATGTCGTATCAAAGATCCAGACGCGATCATTCATGTTGTTGCTCCTATATTCGTCTATATCCCGTTGGCTTCAGAGGTTTTCCGG
>MGQD01000108.1:11035-14554 GCA_001797695.1 Deltaproteobacteria bacterium RBG_13_49_15
AAACTCTCCTCCAACGCTTTCCAGCTCGCTTCGATAATATCCGTGGATACGCCGATGGTGCTCCAGATCTGATCCTGATCCTTTGAATCGATCAGAACGCGAACTCTTGAAGCGGTTCCATCCCGCCCGTCGATCACCCTAACCTTGAAATCAACCAGCCGCATGGTATTGAGGTCCGGGAAAAACTTATTCAAAGCCTTTCGCAGGGCGTTGTCCAGAGCGCTCACCGGGCCGTTCCCTTCGGCTGCCGTAATTTCCTTTTGCCCGTTCACGGAGATCTTGATCGTCGCATGGGCGCTGCAGGGTTGTTCCTTATCCTTTTCAATAGTAACCCTGAACGATTCCAGTTCGAAAAGCGGCTTGAACCGGTCGGTCAGTTTTTGAACCAGAATCCGAAAGGAACCATCGGCAACATCGAACTGATACCCGGCTTGTTCGAGCTCCTTGATTTTTAAAACGATTTCCCGGCTGTGGAAACCGTTCCCTCCCAGTTCGATTCCGAGTTCCTTGGCTTTATATTCGATATTGCTTTTCCCCGAGAGATCCGACACCAGGACCCTCCGGCTGTTTCCAACCAGTTCAGGGTTGAGATGTTCGTAGGCCTGAGGGGTTTTCATAATCGCGCTTACGTGAATTCCGCCTTTATGTGCAAAGGCGCTCTTCCCCACAAAGGGACGGCTGTTGAGCGGGACGATGTTGGCGGTTTCGCCGACATACCTGGAGAGCCGTTTGAGATGAACGAGATTTTCACGAGGGAGACAACTTCGATTCATTTTAAGGCTCAGGATGGGAATGATCGAGATCAGATCCGCATTTCCACACCGTTCACCGTATCCGTTGATCGTTCCCTGGACCATCTCGACTCCCGCCTTCACCGCCGTAATGGCATTGGCAACGGCAAGCCCGCAGTCGTTATGCGTATGAATTCCAAAGGTCATGGGGAGGGATCCGTCCGAAGCCCCATATTTGTCAAGGAGGCGCCGGCGTACATTCAAGACGATTGTTTCGATTTCATGCGGAAGCGCACCGCCGTTGGTATCGCAAAGAACAATGCCGTCCGCTCCGCCGTTCATGGCGGCATCCAGGGTCTTTTCAGCATAAACGGCATTCTCTTTATATCCGTCGAAAAAATGCTCGGCATCATAAATGACTTCCCGCCGCCGGTCTTTTAAGAACCGGACCGTTTCTGAAATCATGGCGAGGTTTTCCTCAAGGGTATTTTCCATTACCTGTTCCACATGCAGTGTCCAGCTTTTCCCAAAGACAGTGACAACCGGGGTTTCGGATTCGAGAAGCGCCTGTATATTGTCATCATCTTCAGGCGATATGCCGGCTTTCCGGGTGGCCCCGAAGGACGCCAGGCGCGCATTTTTGAACCGATGCGTTTTCGCCATCTCGAAAAACCGCTTGTCTTTCGGGTTCGATCCCGGCCAACCCCCTTCGATATAATGGATCCCAAAGTTGTCCAGCCGCTTTGCGATATTCATTTTTTCATCGGCGCTGAAGCTGATATTTTCTCCCTGGGTTCCGTCCCGAAGCGTGGTATCGTAAAGCAATATGGGTTTCATTTTTCCGGCTCCAAATCGACTTGATAGCCTCTAATTATTTTGCCTCTATCGATTTTTTACTTTTCTATTTTCCGGTCTTAATCCACGGACTGCGGCTCCTGCCTTCCACATCTCTGAGTTCCGGATGGCGTCGAGTTCTTTCTGGAGCTTTTCCCGATAGTCGGGAGCACTGTTAGCCGCGAGAACCCTCCGGGTTTCTTCTCCAGATACGACCTTATCGTATAGCTCGTTAAACACGGGGACTACGGCATCCCGAAACCGCGGCGCCCAGTCAAGAGCTCCGCGCTGCGCCGTGGTGCTGCAGTTGGAGAACATCCAGTCCATCCCGTTTTCAGCAACCAGCCGGATTAGGCTCTGAGTAAGTTCCTCAACGGTCTCATTGAATGCTTCGCTCGGAGTGTGCCCTTTTTTCCGGAGGAGGTTGTACTGGGCTTCCATGACGCCGGCAAGACATCCCATCAACACGCCCCGCTCGCCGGTTAAGTCGCTATACACTTCTTTTATAAAAGTAGTCGGAAACAAGTACCCTGAGCCAATGGCAATTCCAAGGGCTATGGCTCTTTCCTTTGCTTTCCCGGTGAAGTCCTGAAACACGGCAAAGCTGGAATTGATGCCGCTCCCGTTCAGGTAATTGGAACGAACCGTTCGGCCGGACCCCTTCGGCGCCACGAGGATGACATCCACGTGGGGAGGAGGCACGATGCCTGTCTGGTCTTTATAGGTGATGGAAAACCCATGCGAAAAGTAAAGGGCATCCCCTTTGTTGAGACAGGGTTTGATTTTTGGCCAGGTGGCCACCTGACCGGCATCGGAGAGTAGAAACTGGATGACGGTTCCTTTTCGGGCAGCCTCCTCCAGGGGAAATAAGGTTTTCCCGGGAGTAAATCCATCCGCAAGGGCATGATTCCATGATGCGGTCCCCTCCCGTTGACCGACGATGACGTTGAGGCCGTTGTCCCTCATGTTCAACGCCTGTCCCGGTCCCTGGACCCCGTATCCCAGGACCGCAATGATTTCATTTTTTAGGACTTTGTTTGCCTTTTTCAGTGAAAATTCTTCGGAAGTAATCACTTCTTCAATAGTGCCGCCAAAATCAATTGTTGCCATATATCCTCCTTTTCCTTTGGTTTGTTCCGCCCTTAATTCGGCTCGCGGTACAACGCGATGGCGCCGGTGCGGGCGATCTTTTTAATCCCTATGGGTTTCAACATATTAATCAAGGCCGTCATTTTGCCTTCATCTCCGGTCGCTTCGATGATGTAATACTCGGGCCCGACATCCACCACTTTGCATCGAAAGATATCAACGAGCCGAAGGATTTCATCCTTATTTTCCCGTTTGGCCCTGATGCAGATAAGGGCCATTTCGCGTTTTACGGCCCTGGGCCCGGTCATGTCTCTTAATTTGATCACGTTGACGAGCTTGCGCAGTTGTTTTTCGATCTGCTCTAAAACCAGTTCATTGGCTTTGGTGACAACGGTGATGCGGGATACCAGCGGATCGACGGTTTCAGCCACGCACAGGCTTTCGATATTGAAGCCCCGGCCGCTGAATAATCCCGCCACCCGGGATAAAACGCCGGGTTTGTTGTCCACCAGCATGGTCAGAACATGTTTGTCGCTGTTCATTTCAAATCCTTAACCCGGCTCATAATTATTTGTCGGTTCCTCAGGCGCATGAAATCTATGCCAGAAGCATTTCAGTAATAGGTGCACCGGCCGGCACCATGGGGTAGACGCATTCTTCCTTTGCTACAAGAAAGTCCATAATGACCGGGCCGGAGGCTTTAAGCCCTTCCTGCAATACCGTTTTCACTTCCTGCGGTTTTTTAGCCCTGAACCCCTTGGCGCCGAATGCTTCTGCGAGTTTGACAAAATCCGGCGTGCAGTTCATGCAGGTATGGGCATACCGTTTCCCATAAAAAAGCTCCTGCCACTGGCGCACCATTCCC
>MGQD01000108.1:14688-19705 GCA_001797695.1 Deltaproteobacteria bacterium RBG_13_49_15
ATATCCTGACGATATGCCAGTTTGTGAGACCGGCGCCATTCCTCGATCCGTTCGAGCCACGGTCGCCTTCTGGATGAGAGATCGCCGAGATCTTCCTTGTTCAGGAGACGGTTTATATGGTTTAAGCTGATTCTGCAGTCCCCCACTACCGGTACCGCAACGATCACGTTTTTTCGAATACTGGTGGGATCGATGTCGATATGAACGATTTTAGCCTGGGCGGCGAAAGAATCGGTTTTACCGGTAACCCGGTCATCAAATCGCACACCGATGCCGATAAAAAGATCACAGGCGCCTGAGCACATATTGGCCCGATAGGTGCCGTGCATGCCGAGCATCCCCAGGCTTAAGGGGTCCTTCCCCGGAAAGGCGCCCAGCCCCATCAGGGACATGGTCACCGGCATCTGTGTTTTTTTGGCAAATTCGATGAGGTCGGAGGACCCATTGGATAGAATCACGCCGCCTCCGGCAAAGATCATCGGCCGCTCTGCCTCGTTTATAAGCTGGATGACCTTTTCGAGCTGTTTTAGGTTCGGCTCATAAGTCGGGTTATAGGATTTTAATTTTACCTTTCCGCCAGGGACATACTCGGTTTTTCCCGCCGATACGTTTTTGGGAATATCCACCAGAACAGGGCCTGGCCGGCCTGACCGTGCAATATGAAATGCTTCCTTCAGGATCATGGAGAGTTCTTCGATGCAGGAAACCAGGTAGTTGTGTTTTGTGCAGGGCCTGGTGATTCCGACGATATCGACCTCCTGGAACGCGTCATTCCCGATCAGATGCGAGGGGACCTGACCGGTTAAGACAACCAGAGGGATGGAATCCATATGGGCTGTTGCGATCCCAGTGACGGTGTTGGTGGCGCCGGGGCCTGATGTCGCCAGGCAGACCCCGACTTTCCCTGTGGCCCGCGCATACCCGTCAGCCGCATGGACGGCCCCTTGTTCATGGCGGACCAGGATGTGGCGGATTTCGGTTTTGACCAATTCGTCATAGATATCTATTAAGGCGCCGCCGGGATAACCGAAGATGGTATCGACACTTTCTTCCATGAGCACTTTCATTAATATTTGAGCGCCCGTCAGTTTCATTTCAATAAATGTCCTTTCTAAAAAATTCCAAAAAAAAATCCGTTACCGGCCTTTTTGGGGCTGATAACGGATTTTATTTTTTTAGAGTGAAAGCGTTAGGCCATTATCAACCCCTTACCTCCCGATAGCCGATAAGCGCTACCGGAAGGATAAGAATAAGATTAATAAGGTTGATGATGGTATATCGGTTCATTATCAATAGTTCATAAAAATTAAATTTTTAGTTAACATATCAGTCTCGATAATTCCTGTCAAGCATTTATTTTTCCTTATACTGGCATCCTTTGGTATTGCAGGAAAAAAAGGCCCCTTCTTTTTTTGTCGATTTTTCGATAAGAAAGCCGGCGCCGCATTTGGGGCACTCTCGTTGCACCGGGCGTTCCCAGAGGGCGAAAGAGCAATCCGGGTAATGATTGCACCCGTAAAAAACCTTCCCTTTTTTGGATGTTTTTTTAATCAGCCGTCCGGTGCATCCTTCCATCGGGCAGTTGACTCCGGTCTCCTTATCGGGGCCGTTTGAATTCATCGAGCGTGTGTTTTTGCAATCCGGATATCCGCTGCAAGCCAGGAACACGCCGTACTTCCCCTGTTTGGCCACCATGGATCGGCCGCATTTTTCGCAAATTTCTTCGGAAGCGATGACCGGAGCCGGCTCGATAGGCCGGATCTTCCCTTTTTCGTCACGGATATAGTTTGCGGTATAGGTGCATTCGGGATACCTGCTGCAGGCCAGAAAGTGACCGTTTTTCCCGACTTTAATATGGAGTTCGGATTTGCATTTGGGGCATGCCAGCTTTGTCGGAAGTCCGATCCCTTTCAAATTGAGCATTCCCTCGGAGGCTTTCCCCATCTGCGTTTGGAATTCCTGATAAAATTGCGAAAGCATGTTGACATAATCCATCTCGGCGGCTTCAATCCGGTCCAGATGATCCTCCATTTTGGCTGTAAAATCCACATTGACCAGATCAGGAAAGTTTTCTACGACCAGATCATTCACAATAAAACCCAACTCACTCGGGTGAAAATATCCTTTGATCAGATCCATATACCCTTTTTCACGGATGGTCGTCAGAATAGCGGCGTAGGTGCTGGGACGACCGATCCCGTTTTCTTCCAATTCTTTAACCAGTGAAGCCTCTGAAAACCTCGAAGGGGGAAGTGTGAAATGCTGTTTCGGTTCCAGTTTTTCCGTATTCAGATCCATTCCCTTTAAAAGCACCGGGAGCATCTCCTTTTCCTTCTCGTCTTTTGCTTCATCTTCCGCAGGCTGATAGAGGGACATGTAACCGGGAAAACGGATAGAGGAGCCGTTGGCGACAAACAGATAGACTCCTGCCTGAATGGATGCCGTCACTTTGTCGATAAGCGCTTCCCGCATCTGCGAAGCCACGAAGCGTTTCCATATGAGGTCATAGAGGATGAACTGGTCTTTTGAAAGATAAGAGGCTACTTTCTCCGGAATGTTGAAGACGGATGTCGGCCGAATCGCTTCATGGGCATCCTGAGCTTTTTTTTGATTTTTGAAAAAGCGGGGTTTCTCAAGAGCATATTCTGGACCAAACTGCTCCCGTACCAGAGTCTGTGCTTCCTGGGCCGCTTCCTGGCTGATGCGCAAGGAATCGGTTCGCATATAGGTGATGAGCCCGACCGGCTCTCCAGGCCCGAGATCGATCCCTTCGTAAAGCTGCTGGGCAACATTCATGGTCTTTTTAGCGGAAAACCTGAGCTTTCGAATGGCTTCCTGTTGGAGTTTACTCGTGTTAAAGGGCGGGGGAGGATTTTGTTTGATGGTTTTGTTAAGGACATCTTCCACCGTAAACGTCTCTCCCCTGAGTTCCTTTATGATCTTCAAACAGGACGTTTCATCAGGGATTTTGATCTTTTTCCCCTCTTTTTTAACCAGTTTTGCTGAAAAGGAGGGTGCTCCGTCGATATTCAGGTAAGCGGTGATGGTCCAGTATTCTTCCGCCTCAAATGCTTGTATCGCCCGTTCTCTTTCGCAGATGATTCGCACGGCGACGGACTGAACCCGTCCGGCGCTTAAGCCCTGTTTGACTTTTTTCCATAACAGCGGGGAAATATGATACCCTACAAGGCGGTCCAGGACCCGTCGCGCTTGCTGGGCTTCATACTTGTGCAAATTTAACGGCTCAGGCGAATTGATGGCATTCATGATGGCATTTTGGGTGAGCTCATGGAACAGGACCCGATGAAACGTCCTCCCTTTTTTATTCAGGGCTTCAGCCGTATGCCAGGCAATGGCTTCTCCTTCACGATCCGGGTCAGGGGCCAAGAAAATTTCGGATGAATCACGGGCGTCTTGTTTAAGTGATTTGATGACTTTTTCTTTTCCCGGGATGGTCTGATATAGCGGTTTGAAACCGGCTTCGACATCAATCCCCATCTCCTTTTTGGGAAGATCTTTGATGTGTCCTACCGTAGCCGCTACATGGTAGCGATCGCCAAGATATTTTTTTAACGTTCTCACCTTTGTGGGTGATTCAACAACGACAAGGGGTTTTCCCAAGATTTCTACCTCCGCAACGGATTAGCTTTCGGGCCTGCTGAATCGTTTTCCAGGGCTTTGCCGGACAAGTCCGGCAATTTCGAGCTTTAAAAGGATTCCGGCCAACTTCCCGGCGTCGAGAGACGTTTTCCGTATCAAATCATCGATATGAATCGGATACGCTTCGAGAGTGTTTAAAACCGCCTGTTCATCCGGGGAAAGGGATGCTTGAGCAGACCCTTTTTCGGCGGGGTTCAGGCGGCCGATATCCGGTTTAAAGGAGAGCAGATGGGAGAGTTCTTCCACGATATCTCCGGCATAATCCACCAGCTTGGCTCCCTGTTTGATCAGACCGTGTGTTCCGGCGCTTTTAAACGACTGAATGCTTCCCGGAACTGCGAATACTTCTCTTCCTTGCTCCGCCGCCATGCGTGCCGTGATGAGCGATCCGCTCTTTCGGGCAGCTTCCACGATAACGGTTCCGAGGCTCATGCCGCTGATGATCCGGTTCCGCTGTGGGAAATTGAGAGCTTTCGGCTCCTCATGGAGTGAAAATTCAGAAATAACCGCGCCGTTTTCGGCAATCTGATAAAAAAGTTTTCGATTTTCACGGGGATAAATCCGCTCAAGACCGCTTCCAAGTACGGCAACTGTTTTCCCTTTAGCCGATAGGGCGCCGACGTGTGCAGCCGTGTCGATCCCTCTGGCCATTCCGCTCACAATCGTCATCCCGAGAGAGGCCAAATCCGAACATAACCGATGGGTAGTGTCGATCCCATAATCAGTCGCATTCCTGGATCCCACGACAGCGATAGGGTCTTTGATATCGTCGATGGTTCCAAATACATATAAAAACGGCGGCGGATCCGGTATCTGGTGTAAGAGAGGAGGAAAAGCAGGGTTTGCCATGGTAACGATGGAATAATGTTTTTTCTGCACAAGGTCGAGATCTTTTTTTATCCAGTCCGGGGTGGAACGCCGATAGATGTTCGAAGTCAACCGGCTGGTTATACCATCGACGCCGAGAAGCTCATCTTTCGTTGCACTAAAGACGCGCTCCGGAGTTTCAAATCGTTCAATCAACCGCTTGTAAAGATGGTTTCCGATTCCCGGGACGTTTTTGAGAATCATCCAGGGGAGGCAAGACTCCATCCGGTTACCTCTTTTTTTTCGGATCCTGCCAGGCGATAAGAATGGGGCTGGCGATATAGACGGAAGAGTAAGTTCCGACAATGATCCCGACAATCATCGCAAAAGCAAAATCATGAATGATCCCTCCTCCCAAAACGAACAGGGCTATGACGGCAATCAGAGTTGATCCAGAGGTCAGGATGGTCCGGCTCAAAGTCTCATTCACACTCCGGTTGATGATGAAATCAAAGGGTTTTTTATGATGTTTTTTTAAATTTTCACGGAT
>MGQD01000108.1:19724-27874 GCA_001797695.1 Deltaproteobacteria bacterium RBG_13_49_15
GTATCGTTTAAGGAATAACCGATGATGGTCAGTAATGCGGCGATAATGGGAAGGGTGAACTCTTTATCGAGCAGGGAAAAAATACCCACGGTAATTGTCACATCGTGAATCAGCGCAACGATCGCGCCCATGGCGTATTTCAGGTTCAGCACCCAGAATAAGAAGAGCGTGACGGCAAGCGCAGATGCAATCAGAAACGGGATGCTCACATTGAAAAACGTGAGAGCATAAACAGCTCCGATCAGCGACCCTCCCAAAATGGCGCTGACCACCCACTTGAATTCAAACCGACCGGAAATATAGATGGCGATAAAAAGAAGAGAGTAGAAAATAGCAAATAACGCCTTTTCTCTTAAGTCTTTACCAACCTGAGGGCCGACCATTTCCGTACGGCGAACTTCAACGTCCTTGCCGGTGGCGCCTTTTAAGGCTGTCTTGACCGTATCCGAAAAACCTTCCGGAGTCTTTATGGTTTTATCGATCCGGACAAGGTATTCATTATCCTTTTTCTCCCCGAAGGTTTGAACAGTCGGATTATCAAGTCCGATGGAGCGAAGTCCGGACTTGATGTCGTCGATGGCGGCGGGCGCTGTGAATTTGACCTGAATCACTGTCCCTCCGGCAAAATCGATCCCGTACCGGGGTCCTTTGTGAAAGATAAGGGAAACAATGCCGATCAGAATTAAAATGCCCGATGCAATGAAGCAGATGTTTTTTTTACCTAAAAAGTCAATGTTGATATCGGACTTGATGAATTGCATGTCTTTTTTATCCTTTTACGGTTGCGAATTCTCCGCGCTTGGAGTTGAACCGGCGCCTTTTCCGACTGTAAGCGATCACTGAGGATATATGGGTTTATACGCTTAATTGTTTCATTTTCCGGTTGATTAACAGATACTCGAAAATGGAACGTGTCATGATCAGCGCGGTGAACATGCTGGTCAGGACACCGATGCTCAGCGTCACCGCAAACCCTTTGACCGGTCCGGTCCCGAATTGAAACAGAACCAATGCGGCAATCAGCGTGGTTATGTTTGAATCCAAAATCGTCAGGGTTGCCCTGTCGAATCCGGCATCCACCGATGCTTTAGGGGTTTTTCCAAGGCGCAGTTCTTCGCGGATGCGCTCGAATATCAAGACATTGGCGTCTACCGCCATGCCGATGGTCAAAACGATGCCGGCGATCCCCGGGAGGGTGAGGGTGGCCTGGAAGCCGGCAAGGCCGGCAGCGATAATAAGTATGTTGATGATAAGGGCGACATCGGCAATTACGCCCGAAAAACTATAATATATACCCATGAACAAAATAACGAGAAGGCCCCCTACAAATCCGGAAATAATCCCTTTCCGAATCGAATCGGATCCGAGGGAGGGCCCTACGGTTCTCTCTTCGATGATGTTAACGGGCGCCGGAAGCGCACCTGCCCGAAGAACGATGGCCAGATCGCGCGCTTCGTCCATGGTAAAGCTCCCGGTGATTCGGGCCTGACCGCCCCCGATCTTTTCCTGGATGACCGGTGCGCTGTAAACGTTTTGATCCAAAACGATGGCCAACCGTTTTTTGACATTTTCTTCGGTGATCCGTTCAAAGAGACGGGCGCCCTTTTTATCGAAGGTGATGGAGACGTATGGTTCGTTATACTGTGAATCGATCTCCACCCTTGCTTCGGTCAAGTATGCACCGGTCAGCAGTGTTTGTTTTTTGATCAGGAAAGGGGTTTTAGTCGTTCGTTGCGTTTTTGTGTCCTCAACGGTTTGATAGAGGATTTCGCTTCCGACCGGGATATCGCCTTTCAAAGCATCCTCAACGGAGTGGGTTTCATCCAGAAGTTTAAATTCCAGAAGGGCGGTTTTTCCGATGAGTTCCTTGGCCCGCTCGGTATCCTTGATGCCCGGTAATTGAATGAGGATCCTATTGTTTCCCTGCCTCCGGATGTCCGGTTCGCTCACTCCAAACTGATCGATCCGGTTTCGAATGGTTTCCAGGGCCTGGTCAACGGCTAATTTTTTAATATGCGCATTCTCTGCATCCGGAAGATCCATCATCGCTGAAAAAATGCCGTTTTGATTCGACCTGGAGATCATCCGCAGATCTTTATATTCCTTATCCAAAAGCGTTTCGAATTTGTCGATGCTTTCCTGACCTTCGATCTTAACCGATATCCTGATCCTCTCCACCAGTTCGATGGTGGATTGCCCGGCCTGTTCTTGTCTTAGCAATCTTCGCATATCCTGGACGATCCGTTCCATTGTGCTTTCAACCGCTTTTTCGGTATCGACTTCCAGAACGAGATGCATTCCTCCTTGCAGATCAAGTCCAAGATTGATCCGCTTGTATGGCCACAGTTTGGGGTTTATGGTGGGAATCACATAAATGATCGCCGCTGCAACCGCCACCAGGGAGAGGAGCGCTTTCCATGAAATGCTTTTCAATGTTGGTTCCCTTTCTTCGGGTCAAAATCGGTTTGTCTCGTTTATCACACAAAAGCCCCGGAAACGGGTTAATATGCATAACGGACGCCGTTCCATAGAGAGAAGCAATGGCAGCGTTATGCAAATCCGATTTCCCGGGGCTTTATCCCCCTCGTTTAGGATGATTTTTTTTCTTCGGATTTAATGTCCTTCGGCGCCTGAGATTGAGGTGTTGTTTGAATCACGGCCCCCACATTCCCGCGGTTTAATTTTACCCTTACTTTTTCGGCGATTTCCACGGTAAGGACATTATCCTCGACACCTGTAATCCGGCCGTGAATCCCTCCGGCGGTGATAATGCGGTCTCCTTTTTTCACATTGCTGATCATATTCCGATGGTCTTTGCTCTTCTTCTGCTGCGGCCGGATGAGAAGAAAATAGAAAATGACAAACATCAGAATAAGAGGGATAAATGCCGTAAATCCTCCTCCGGCGCCTTGCCCTGTAATACCTCCCTGGCCCATGGCATATGCTAGATTCATCAAAATTCAAACCTCCTTCACATTTTGTTTCTTTATGATAAACAACGGTCGGTAATATATTTATTTTAATTCCAATTCAGCTCGGCATTTCCGCGCACACCCGTTATGATTAATTTAATTTTGGCCGCACCCGTTTCGGGAACGGTTTTCTCCTTGGGTCCGTTTTTCTTGAACCGAACGGCATAGATGGACTTCCACGGAGACGTATAAGGAAAGAAATATTGAGTAACGGGATCCATTTTTTTCTTTTCGATTTTAGCCGGCTCTATGCGAATGGCTTCATTCATAACGAGATACAATCTCCATGCAGGGGTTTTTTTATCGAAATCGTTGATACGGCTTTCCGGCATAAAAGAAGCGATCAGAAATTCGTTGTGGTTTTCCGCAGCAAGCATCTCATCTTGCTCTAAGCGCTTTCTGTCTGATTCATTCAACTTAAAAACCCGCGCATATTCATTGACATAGGCTTTCCTGAAGTCCGTTGACTTGTAAGTGGCGGTTACCATCAATTCAAGATCAAATCCCTTGTAAATTCGGGCTTCCCGGGTCCAGAGATCCAGGTTGGGTTGATAACTTCCTCCCTGATACGGAGAGCCGGTTTTAACGAATCCTTTGAGGGGGTCATCATGAGCGCAACCCCCCATGACGGAGAGGGTGATTGCAAGCAAAAGAAAAAAAGAGGTTTGCTTAAATTCGAGACGCTTATTGCCCATGAGCTTCCTTTTTTCCGAATACCCGACCAAATATGGCGCTGATATACTTTAAATGGGAATTGGCGTCAAATAGTTCTTCAATTTTTTCAGGATTTAGGTAACGGGCAATCCGTTTATCTTTTTGTATCAACCGCTTAAAGTCCTTTTTCCGGTTCCAGGCATTCATGGCATTTGATTGGACCATCCGGTAGGCATCCTCCCGCGTGGCGCCGGCATCGGTAAGCGCCAGAAGGACCTGTTGGGAAAAAATGAGGCCTCTGGTCAAGTTCAGATTGGCTTTCATTTTTTCAGGATAAACCACGAGGTTTTGGATTAATTGGGTCATGCGATTCAGCACATAGTCCATCAGAATGGTGCTGTCCGGTGCAATCACCCGTTCCACAGATGAATGGCTGATGTCCCGTTCATGCCAGAGGCTGATATTCTCCATGGATGCCATCGCGTTTCCCCGCAGGATTCGGGCCAGTCCGGAGAGATTCTCGGAGCCGATGGGGTTCCGTTTGTGGGGCATGGATGAAGATCCTTTTTGCCCTTTTGAGAAATATTCTTCCGCTTCGAGGACTTCGGTCCGCTGAAGGTGCCGGATTTCGGTGGCCATTTTTTCAACGGAAGATCCCATGATGGCAAGGGCGGTGAAATATTGGGCATACCGGTCCCTCTGGATAATCTGGGTGGAGGCCGGAGCAGGTTTTAAACCGAGTTTTTTACAGATATAGGCCTCGATTTCCGGGGGAATATTGGCAAATGTGCCGACCGCCCCCGATATTTTTCCGTAGCTGATGGTATCCACAGCGCTTTGAAAGCGGGCGTTATTCCGTTTCATCTCATCGTACCAGACCGCAAGTTTCAATCCAAATGTAATCGGCTCTGCGTGGATTCCATGGGACCGGCCGATCATGATGGTGTAACGGTGTTCCATGGCTCTTTCCCGGATGGCGCCCTGCAGTTTGTGAATGTCATTAAGGATAATATGTCCGGCCTCTTTCAAGAGAAAGGCCATACCGGTGTCGAGGATGTCAGAAGATGTGAGCCCCATATGGATGAACCTGGAATCCGGCCCCACATTCTCGGCGACATTCGTCAAAAAGGCAATCACATCATGCTTGGTTTCGGCTTCGATTTCCTCGATGCGCGCTACCGAAAACGCCGCTCGTTTCTTAATATTCCTTAGCGCTTCTTCCTGGATCTTCCCGATCTTGGCCATGGCCTCGCAGGCCAAAATTTCAATCCTGAGCCATGTTTCGTATTTTTTTTCGTCGGTCCAAAGCTCCCCCATCTCGTTTCGGGTATACCGTTTGATCATGATTTAATTTCCCATTTCAGTAAATCGGCACGGTGAAGACCGGTGCTTTCGTAAATCTGTAGAAAACATTGGATAATTGAGCTGATATAATAATCGGAAAGATGTGTCAACCGGTCTTGATCGATTCGAAGATCAATTCACTTTCTCCAGGCGCCATAGAGGATTGGGCTTCAATGAGAATACTGCACTCCCGCCGGGTTTCCAGCTCCAGGAGTTCCTTCCGTTTTTTATTCAAAAGATAAGCAGCTACTTCGGTAGGTAGAGTTGCTTTAACTACCGGTTTTTTCTCTCTGAGGGTGTCGAGCTGCAGCTTTCTTAAAAACCGAAGTGCAAGCGTCTCAACAGACGGCGTGAGTCCTTTTCCCCGGCAGTATTTACAGGGCTCATAGCTGGTCGATTCGATGGAAGGGTGGATTCTCTGTCGCGACATTTCCATCAGTCCGAATTTCGAAATTTTTCCGATGGATGTTCTGGCTTTGTCGGACTTTAACTGCGATTTGAGGACGCGCTCCAATTCGACTCTATGCTTTTGATCCTTCATGTCGATGAAATCGATGACGATAAGACCGCCGAGGTCTCTTAAATGAAGCTGCCGTGCTATTTCTTCGGCTGCTTCTAGATTGGTCTGCAACGCAGTCTGTTCAATCGATTTTTTCTGGGTGGCCTTTCCTGAATTGACATCGATGGCCACCAACGCTTCGGTCTGATCGATGACGATGGAGCCTCCGGATTTGAGCTCGACACGGCTTTCAAATATCGAGGCGATCTGATCCTCGAGTTGATGTTTTGTGAAAACAGGTTCCGGGTCCTTGTGGAGTTTGACGATATCGGCATGCCGGGAAGAGATCATTTTCACAAACTCCTTGACCTCGTGATAGACCGACTCGTCGTCCACCAGGATCTCTTTAATATCCGGCGTCAGGTGATCCCGAATGGATCGGATCACAAGATTCCGTTCTTTATAAAGAAGTGCCGGGGCTTTTTGAGTTATCCCCATTTTTTTAATATTTTTCCACAAACGCAGCAGGTATCCCAGGTCTCTTCCCAGGATTGTTTTGGTGCAATCGGAACCGACGGTTCGAACGATCAGGCCGAAACCTTCCGGAATCTTAAGCGAGTTCAACAACTCCTTGATCCGGTTGCGCTCCCCTTCATCCTCTATTTTCCTTGAGATTCCCTGGGTTTTACTTCCCGGCATCAGGACGATATATCTTCCCGGAAGCGAAATGAAGGTGGTCAGCATGGCCCCCTTTTGAGCGGATGGGTCTTTTGTGACCTGAACGAGAAGTTCCTGTCCCGATTTTATCAGGTTGCTGATGCCATGGTCCCCGGTATCCATGTCCTGAAAGTAGTCGCTGTGAATTTCGTGTTTTTGCAAAAAACCGTTTCGCTCAGCGCCGAAATCGACAAAAACGGCCTGAAGACTTGGAACTATCCTGGAAATAACCCCCTTGTAAATGTTTCCCTGGATGATTTCCCGGGAGGCGCTTTCGATGAAAAACTCTTCCAGCTTGCTGTCTTTGACCTTTGCAATCCGGCACTCTTCGGCATCAAGGGCATTAATGAGAAGCTTGGTGCTCATATTGGCAATATCCTTTTATGACCGGCTTGCTTCCCGCGAGCTCCGTCTTTTAATAAGCCTAAGGCTTATTAATAAACCCTAGGCTTATTGAAGCGGGGTCAAGGGGAAGCTATCCGAAATAAATATTTTCCTCACTGGGAAGCTCCGCCCTTCAGAGCGGGGAGCTTCACTTTATTTTATGCTTAAATATTAAATTGTTATACAAGTCAAACCAATAATGAGGCTGGGAAACGGCATTTTTCCCCATTTCTTATTGCGCATCAAGGGGGTTTTTTGACCCAAAGCACCTTTTTCCCGGCGAATACCTTTCTTCCTTCAGGAAATAGCGGGCTAATATGCACCTTAATCCTTTGTCCAGTTTTTAGGGAGTATTATATCTTTGGAGGATTTCTCAGCCTTGCAGCATCTTTTTTCCTTTTGGCTCAATGCCGTTTTTCGGCCCCTTTCATAGACTCCGCCGTCTTTTTCTTTCCGGCATTTTTAACCAATATCAACAGCCCTGGGAGCTTTTTGCGAAACCATCAAATTTGGCATATGACAATATTTAAGCTAAATTTCCACTTGGGTTTTCTATTTTATAGCCGATGGCTTTGTACCCGGCCAGTCGCTTGTTATACATTCGCAACAGCATCGGGACTTTTCTATCCACGTAATCATATACCTGCACCACCCGTTTATTGTCGTGAAGGCGATGGAGGCGGCCGACATATTGTTGGAGGGTACCTCGCCAGGAAATGGGCATGACCAAAAAAAGTATGTCCAGGCGAGCATCATCAAACCCCTCTCCGATATACCGGCCGGTGGCCAGGATCAGTCTCTCTTCCCGGTCCGGGATGGCCTTCATTTGATCGTTGATGGCTGTTCGTTGCTTTTTTCCCATGCCGCCTTTAAGGATAATAATATTCCTGGCAAAGTTTTTAAGCCTTCCGGCCAGCAGTTCGAGATGTTCCGTTCGTTCGGTCAACAAAAGGGGTGATCGGCCGGCCTCAAGTGCGGTTAATAAATCATCGAAAATCAAGTCATTTCGGGCCTGATCAAACAGTATAGCGTTATAGATTTCCTGGATCCCCAAATCTTTATTGGGGGGTATGTTGAATTCGGTCAAGCGAGGAATGACCACATGCTCAAAGGGGTCATTCTGAACGCTTTTTTTGGCCTGCCCCTTATACCGGAGGGGACCGCATTGCATTATTAGTATGGGATGGTGGCCATCTTTCCGGATCGGGGTCGCCGTCAGGCCCAGGACAAATCGGGCTCTGGCCTTTTTTAATACCTGTTCAAAACTGAAGGCCGGGATATGATGGCACTCGTCCACAATAACCTGGGAATATTCGGAAACTAAATCCTTGACCACTCCTTTTCGAACCAGACTTTGAAGGATCGCTACATCGATCACACCGGATGGCCGCCCCTTTCCCCCTCCTATATGACCGATTTCATTTTTGGGCAGATCCAGAAAATCGGCTAATCGATCCCGCCACTGATCCAGAAGCTGTTTTCGATGGACCAGAACCAGCGTGCTGACCTTCCTTTGGGAGATGACCCAGGCCGCGATTACCGTTTTACCGAAGGCGGTGGGGGCGGAGAGGATCCCGTTT
>MGQD01000108.1:27884-28437 GCA_001797695.1 Deltaproteobacteria bacterium RBG_13_49_15
ATACGCTTCTGGCTGCCTCTTCCTGTTCGGGACGGAGTTCCCCGCGAAAATGCACGTTTATAGGGATGGCCTTATTTCGTTGATCGTCGATCGTAACGACTGCTCCACCCTCTTTGAAAAAACGTAAAACCTCTTCCAGGCATCCCCGGGGCAGGCCGATTTGCCGGGGGAGATCCTCTGCGCAACGAATAATCCGAGTTTTATTAAAGGTCGGCAAGCGCATGGCCTGGGCCAGGTAAAACTCGGGATTTTGAAAGGCCGCCAACTGGGTTAAGGCGTTGAGGATGGACGGGGGTAAATCCTCCTTGTCGATATAGATCAAATCCCTGATCACCAGACGGATCTGTTTCGGCCAAGGTCCTGACAGGGATTTTATCGTTTTTCTTCCGGAAGGTAAATCGGGCCAGGAATCCTCCTCGAGTTGTTCATCGATCGAGATTTGTCGAACGGATATTATTTTCCCGGCTCGGGAGGCCTCATTAACCAGGGTTTCCACGGTCTCACCCGGAAGCCGGTCGAGACCGGACAGGAAAACCCACTGATCCGGATAGGG
>MGQD01000108.1:28455-28577 GCA_001797695.1 Deltaproteobacteria bacterium RBG_13_49_15
GGCTGGAACCGGATTTTTGAAGAACAGCCAGACATGTCCCCCTTTCCCGGAGCGGGACCTTTCCAGGGCCGTGGATATGGCCATTTTGTGGCAGGTAGCCAGGAAGGCCCGGGGGTCCTCCT
>MGQD01000108.1:28589-29769 GCA_001797695.1 Deltaproteobacteria bacterium RBG_13_49_15
GGTCGAAATCGACGGCCAGAAACCAGCAGGTTTCATCTGGAAGCATGGGGTACACTCCGACGATGTGCTTTCCAATGAGATGGTGATGGATGACTTCATCGGTTACCGGCTGGAACTTGCGATGTCGGCAGTCCCCGCATTTTATCACCGGTTTCCCGCACAAGGGCCTTTTCCATTCGAGAACGCAAGCCGGAGAATACCCGGACCGCCCGTCCTTCCGCTCCCAGCGAACCGGATAAACGTCTTCCCGGCCGCGGAAAAGAGAACGGAAAAGAGCAATTTTCCCCTCCCGAGGGGATTCATTGTGGATTACCCCGGTTTGGGCAACAAAGGGGACAAGGGGCTCTGAAAGGGTTAGGCTGGTCGGGGGGTTTTTCTTATCTTGTTTCAAGCCCAGAAGTTTTTTTAACCGGGCATTTTCTTCGCGCAATAAGTCACAGTTTTCCCGGGCTTCCAGCAGTTGACGTTGAAGATCTTCAGAACGGTCCATTGGCAAAAGAACGGGTTAGTCTTCCTTCATTGGTTTGGCTGCGGAGGCTACATTAACAATGGCATCCAACTTTTCTTTGATTTCCGGATCAATTTTTTCTACCGGTACAAAATAAGCCAGTTCATGAAAATTTTTCTTGGCCATCACATTATAAAGCCCCAATCTTTTGAAATAGGCACGGAACAGGGGGCCCATAAAATCATCACTGACCTTGGTGTTTACATCCCATGGGGAACCTTTCCCAAAGGTCTCCATGGCTCGGGTGACTTCCTCTATGGCCTCTTCCATGGCTTTCATTCGGCGTGAGGCTTCTCCGGCAGTAAAAAGAGGGCCGATAGAATCGACTTGACTCGTGGCCTTGGCATATTCGAAAAGTGTTTCTTGGTAGCACAAGTAGTTTTCGATCTCCCTTCGCCGCCACTCAAGACCTTTCACCCCATTCACTCTGGGAATTTCCTGCTCCAGTCGGTCAAAAATGGCCACACCCCTTAACTTTGGGGTGGCTTCCCTTAAGCCGTGAAAATGCCTTAAGACTTCCTGCGGCTGATTTTGGATATAGTGGACAAATGGTTTGTCCAGCGCCTGAATCGCGTCCGGATGGCCGATCTTTCCCGCCAAGGCCCTGAGGATGGCCAGGTCCGTAGAGCCCTCCAGATAAAGCACCCACCCGGTTTGTTCTGCCTGGTAATA
>MGQD01000108.1:29789-31432 GCA_001797695.1 Deltaproteobacteria bacterium RBG_13_49_15
TCAGGGCCTTCAGAACCTGACTGCCCCGGTCATCCATCCGGTGGGGGGTTCCCACAAAGGCGACCACCACGTCTCTTTCAGCGGCTTCATTAAGTAACACCTCGGAATGGCTGGCGGCGATGATCTGGTTATCATTCTCCCTGGCCACATCGACCAGCAGTTGATAAATCTGCCGCTGGCGGAGGATTTCCAGATGAGCGTCAGGTTCATCCAGTAATAAAACGGCCCCCCGGTTGGCATACATATAAGACAGAAGCAGAAGGGTTTGCTGCAACCCTCTGCCGGAAGAGGACAAGTCGAAGGATCTTCCCTTTTCTTTGTAGCTCAGCTTGATTTCCCCGCGCTCGGGAATATATTGTGGGATATCCAAATCCGATCCGAAAAGTGACTGGATTTGACCAACCATCCTGTCCCAGCAGGCGTTTTGCCGCTCATAAACTCTTTGACATAGGTTCCGCAGGACCTCGGCTGTCCTTCCTTCTCCGACTCGAACATTAATCGCACCATCATCCAATCGGGTCTCATTGGCCGCCAGCCCGGACATGGGAGGCAGAAAGGCCGTTTGCACCAACCCGGCTTCGTCCGGAATAGCCATCCGGCCCGGTTCGCCCTTTGTTTCGCTGGATCGGAGCGGTCGGCAATAAAAAGACTCCTCGTTGGCATAGTCAAATTCCAATCCACAGGCCCAGGATTTATCGTTGGTAATCCCTTCCACGATAATTTCAATCCGGATATTTTTTGTCTGAGGCTTCCCTTCACTTTTCCGAACATCCCGAACGTGCAGATCCCGCCACAACAGGTTGGCATCCGGAACGGGGATGGAGACCAGGTCTTTCCGGTTGATGGTCACCCCCGGCCGTTTTTCCGGTGCCGATTTACCCTTGCGTTTTTCATTCCATTTTTTTAAGCCGATCTCCCAGAGAGCCAGGGCCTGCAAGGCCGAAGTTTTCCCAGAATTATTGGGGCCGATAAAGACCACCGGATTGCCCAGCTCGATTTCCACCGCGCCAAACCGTTTAAAATTTCGGATGGTTAATTTGGTCAGCATCGTAGTAGGCCCCTTTGGAATATAGAGTTTTAAATGGGTTTAATGGAGTAAGAATCTTTTTAAGCTAGTGTAATAAATGCACTAACTGATCCAGACGGCTGTCCATTCAAACAACCTGTGCTTTTTTTGCACAGGTTGCCATTATTGTCAACCCTCTGTTTTGATTATCGAAATTTATTTGGAGAACCCGCAATAGCCCCATTTTCTAAGTCCTTAAGCGGCCCTCATATTTTCCTTGAACCGCCCCCTCACACTCTGCTGCCAGACAAAATCATATACTTTTTCGGAGAGGGCTTCCGTATCCTCTTCGGTAAAGGGCGGCCGCGGCAGTTTTTCCCAAAGGGTATCGAGAACCAGGACCTTGACCTCCGCCTGAGTTTGGGTGTTTTGGGTCCAGGTCGGCATCGGCTTAATCAGTTCTTGGAGCGATGCCAGGAGCGTCCGGCTGGCTTGCTTGAGCTTTTCCCGTTCGGTCTTGCTGACGTTCTCTCTAAAGAGCAGGTCGAACAGCGCCAACTCATCCTCACTCATTCCCTCCTGGAACGCGCGCTTTTGTTCGGCGTCCAGACTATGGGCCAGTTCGACCAGTTTTGCA
>MGQD01000108.1:31476-31674 GCA_001797695.1 Deltaproteobacteria bacterium RBG_13_49_15
GGCGACAATTTCCTGATATTTCTTGTAATAGTCCATCCGATGCGGGTTGTGGGCCATCATCTGCAAGAGCTTCTTTTCCACAATCTCCCGGATGTCCTGCAACGCGGTATGCTTTCGTTTTACTTTTTTAGCGAACTCATTGCGCAACTTGACGAAATCGATCCGGCTCAGGTCCACGGTAAGCCCTTCGGCATGATC
>MGQD01000108.1:31705-33710 GCA_001797695.1 Deltaproteobacteria bacterium RBG_13_49_15
AGGAATAAAGGGCCTCTACGGCATCACGCAGGGCTTGAATCCGGTCAAAACCCTTGGCCCCTTTTAGCCTCGTTGGTTCAAAACCCAGGGATCGGAGATGGTTTTCTCCCGATTCCAGCGCCTGAACCAGGGCCATTACCAGCTCTTCAATCGGGGCAACCAGTTCCCCTCCTTCTTCTCCCTGCTCATCGTCTCCCAAAGCATACTGGGCCAACGCCTCCCGCAGACTTTTAAGCATCCCGCTGTAATCCACGATCACGCCGCAGTCCTTCCCCGGATACACCCGGTTGGCCCGGGCAATGGCCTGCATCAGGGTGTGGGCCTTCATCGGCTTGTCGATATAAAGAGTGGACAGACATTCCACGTCAAAGCCGGTCAGCCACATGGCACAGACGATGGCGATTCGAAAAGGATGCTCCGGGTCTTTAAAGGCATCATCCACGGCCACCCGCTTACCGTCCGGCGTTTGGAAACTTGTCTTTATAACCTCCCGATGAGGAATGATATCGATTCCCCACTTTTTAAAATCACGTACTTCGTGTTGCGCTTCGCTGATGATGAACTCGATGATGGTGGTCCCCATCCAACCCACTTGTCCCCGCAGTTTTTCAAGATCCCTGTCTATCCGCTGTATTTCGTCCGGGTCCGAACTACTGGCTAATTCCGCTTCTTTTTCCCGGATAGCGGTTTTAAGAACCGCCAGTTTAGCCTCCCAGCGGGGCTTGATCCTTTGATACATCCGGCCGCAAGTGATCCTGTCAATACAAACCAGCATCGATTTTCCGGATTCCCAGCGGGTGGAGCAATGTTCGACAAAATCCTCGGCCAGTTTATCCAATCGATCCTCGGCCGTTATGACCTCATAATTCTGACCCAGCAATTTATCCAACAAAGCGGCCTGGTCCGGATCCAGTTCCGCCTCCTCAATTTTGGAAGCAATTCGATCGTTCAGGTCAAGCCTGGCAATTCCCAGCTTCTCTCCCCGATTTTCGTAGACCAGCCTGACCGTGGACCGGTCTTCTTCGGAACGTTTGAAGTCGTAACGCGAGACATATCCGCCGAATATTCGTTTGGTCAGATGATCGTGTTTGAACAGCGGGGTGCCGGTAAATCCGATGAAGGAGGCGTTCGGCAACGCCAACCGCATGTGGCGGGCAAACTTCCCGGCCTGGGTCCGGTGGGCTTCGTCCGAGATGACGATGATGTCGTTCCGGTCGCTATAGGGTTCGGTAACCTCCTGGTTGAACTTGTGGATCAGGCTGAAAATAAACCGGTGGTTTTCAGCCAGAAGCACCTTGAGGTCATCACCGGACCGGGCCCGCGGATTCTTCTCATCCGCCGCCCCGCAGCCGATAAAGGTCCTCCAGATCTGATCGTCCAGATCTTCCCGGTCGGTCATGATGATAAAGGTGAAGTTCCCCGGCACCACCCGCCGGACCTTCTCGGTGAAGAAGACCATGGAGTAAGATTTGCCGCTTCCTTGGGTGTGCCAAAAAACCCCCAACCGGCCTAAGTCCGGATGCGCCCGTTTCACCAGGGGTAATTCATCAACTTGGTTATCCTGTTTGATCACAGACAACCCGCCCTTGGAGAATTCAATCACCTTCTCGGCCGCCTTTTTTACCTCCAATAATGGTACGGTATAAGCAAGAAGCCTTCGGTCCATTGGAAACTCCAGCTTAAGTTCTTCCTGCCGCTGGACCGAGATGACGGCATTATTCACCCCCAGCACCTGGTGGTTTCTGGCGATAATCTTACGGGTTCTGCCGGGCCGGCTGTCGTCAAACAGAATAAAATTCTCAATAATATCGAGTAAATTTTCCTTGGCGAGCATCCCTTCCAGCAGGGCTTCGGCTTCCAAACGACCTTTATCTTTTTCTGAATTGCGCTTCCATTCGACAAAGTGCTCCCAGCGGCTGGTGATGGACCCATAGCGGGCCCGGTCGCCGTTACTGACGACAAGGAAGGCATTGTGATGAAAGGTCTGGGGAACCACATTCGGATC
>MGQD01000108.1:33717-40303 GCA_001797695.1 Deltaproteobacteria bacterium RBG_13_49_15
CAGGTGAGATTGTTATCAAATCCCTGCCGTATGTTCTTGTAGACCGCTTTTAATTCAATGAAAACCAGCGGCAACCCGTTGACAAAACAGACCAGGTCCGCCCGGACGTTATAGTGAGGGACCCGCATTCCCTGGAGCTTCAGTTCCCGAACCGCAAGGAAAGGTTATGGGCCGCATTTCGGAAATCGATTACTTGCGCCCGGGCGTGCTTTGTCTCCCCTTTGGCATCGCGCCAATCCACCGGGACGCCATTTCGGAGAAAATCATAGAACTCCCGGTTATGCTGCAGGAGTGATCGGGCATAGTCCACCCGGGTAAGTTTTTCTATGGCCTGATCCCGGGCTGACGGCGGCACGAGAATCTCGGCAGCCCCAATTTGGTTACAAGAAAGCTCGGTTTGGTTTGTGGCTCCGCGTCCCATTGTCGAGAAACGCGATTCCCACTCCATCAGCGCCCGACCGAAGTAGTAGCGCCCGATTTCTGTACTTGGTCGCAAGATCGTGACATGCGAATCCACCGTACAGTTCGCGATTGGTGCGAAAACCTGCGCGACTCTACCCAGCGTGCCCTCTCCTGTTGAGTTCACCAAGACATCACCCAGTTGTACCTGTCGCTCGGGCTTGAACTCACGCGACTGATGACGTGCTAAAGAGAGGTCCAGGCGACTGCCACGAATACACTTCTGGTTGATGACCAGCCCATCCACGTTATCGTCGTATTGCGGTGCGATGCCGCGATTGAGGAAGATAGTTAGCCGCTCGATTGGCTTACGCTCCCACGCCTCCGGCACGCCATCAAGAATCTGGGTGTGTTCGTGGCCGGGGAAGCGGAGGCGGACAAACCACTCCTGATAAAGCTGCCGCGCCGCCTCCTCCAACAACGCCATCCGCCGCCGGTTGTTCTCGATCAGGTCGTCGTAGGTGGAGAGGATGTCAGCGATTCTTCTTTGTTCCCCAATGTTTGGGATAGATAGTTTGAAGGACAAGAGTTTTTCGAGACTAAGATTGTCTTGAGCCGCTCCTTGTGAAACTTGTTGATAATGCTGCTTGATCGTTTCGAATTTGTATTTTATGAACCGGACGTTGCATTTTGAATCATCCGCTACGAATCCGATAACACTGTCAGGAAAGCAAGCTTCAAGGCCAAGGATGGCAGTTTCGGCAATATTGGCCGCGATGGTGATGCACAGTGTACATTGCGGCCATAGTTTGCTTTGTTCAAGACCAACCTCGTTGTATGACTGAGAAAATGAAGTCAAATAAAGGCCTGCGTGCTTCACGTCGCCAGTTTGTACGAATGGATATGGGCCACCATAGAGATGCGCTGCGTCACGCGGTCGATGCCGGGCGCGTCCCCTTGATACTGTGCCGAGATCATCAAGGCTCTTCTCTTCCCATTTCATATCCCCAACTCCTCGAAGTTCTCCTGAATCTTCGCCTCTCCGCTCATCCCTCATCCTCCAGCAACTTGGCGATTTCCTCGGGGCTGGGTAACTGTCCTTTCAGTTCCTTGGGCAGGCGCTTGACGATCTGGTAAGTCGCCACGCCAATAGGCTTCTTCGCCGGTTGGAGCGCATACTCGACGATGGTGCGCTTCTTCTCCTTGCACAGGATGATCCCGATGGAAGGGTTCTCACCCTTCTCGCGCACCTGCCGGTCGAGGGCGGTCAGGTAGAACTGCATCTTGCCGACGAATTCGGGTTGAAACTCGCCGATCTTGAGTTCAACGGCGACCAGGCATTTCAGGCGGCGGTGGAAGAGCAGCAGGTCGATGAAGTACTCCTTGTCCTCAACCTCCAGACGGAATTGACTGCCGATGAAGGCAAAGAGTCCGCCCATGGCACGAAGGAAACGCTCGATGCGGGCGATGAGCGCTCGTTCGAGTTCGCGCTCGGAATGCTGTTCGCCCAGTTCCAGAAAGTCGAAAGTGTACTCGTCCTTGACCGCCAATTTGGCTTGCGCGCGCAATTTGGGCGTTAGCGCCTTATCAAAGTTGGTCTGGCCGAGGAGGGTCTTCTCGTAGCTCTGGTTCTCGATCTGATGGATCAGCACGTTCTTCGACCAGCCGAACTTCCGGGTCATCCGGATGTAGAATTCACGTTCTAGAGGGTCCGTGCATTTGGCCATGATGACCAGGTGCTTGGACCAACTGATTTCTCCAACCAGTGGTTGGAGTTTTGGATGCCGGTGGTAAGCAAGATAAAACTGCCGCATATACCAGAGATTTTGCATTGAAAACCCCTGGACTCCGGGGAACTCAGCTCGCAAATCTTCCGATAGACGTTCCACGACCGCCTTCCCCCAAGAGGCGCCTTCCTGACGTCCGACGATCATCCTCCCAAGATCCCAATAGAGGCCAACCAATTCCTTGTTGACCATCCGTAATGCTTCATACTGGGCGGAACGCACCCTTTCCTTCACTTCAGCAAGAAAAATTGCGTAGTCGCTGGGTAGCAATTTCTTGTCTTGGCTCATGAATCCGGTCTCTCCGATTTCTCGCACCGCCGGTGCAAGTTTCTTCATATCCCCAACTCCTCGAAGTTCCCCTGAATCTTCGCCGCCAGTTCCGCCGCCTCCTTGTTGAGGTCGGCCAGCTCGGTATGGATTTCGCGCATGGTCTGTTCGAAATCGAAGTTTTCGTCCTCTTCGGGAGGGGCGACCCCGACATAGCGGCCTGGGGTCAGGCTCCAATCGGCGGCTTCTATTTCCTTTGTATCCACCAGCTTCACCAGCCCCAGTACGGATTCCAACTCGGCCTTGGGGAAGCGGTCCTGCAGCCAGACCACCTGCCGGTAAAAATAAACGGCCCGTTTGAGCTGCTCGATGGCCGTCTTTCTCTCCTCATCGAGCTTCTTGACCAGCTTAGCAACAAAACGGCGGTCGTACACCTCCGTTACCGATTCCTCCCCGTTGAAATCACCCCCAAGTTCAGCAGCCCGAGCGGCGAGCTTATAGAGCAGGTCCACCTGTTTGATCAGCCCCTTGATCCGTTAGGCAATCGGTTCGAACATCCGACGGGCTTTGTGTTGGGGATCATTTTTTTCCGGTAATGACCGGGCAAGCCGTTTTATGAAATCACGTAGGTCGGCCAGCAGGTTGTTCCTATCGATCTCGTAAGATTTTTCGGTTTCGCGGAGTTCCGTGCCAGCCTCGGTCAAGGCCGTTTTCTTCTCGTCTTCGATGGAATCGGCCTTTTCAACAGCTTTTTCGAGAATCATAAAACGCCCGCGTAATTCGGCCAGTGTTCCTCCGAAGTCGGCTATTTTATCCGGTATAGCTGCGCATTCGTCGCAGACGGAATGCAGGTAGTCTTCACCAGGGCCAGGAATCGATCGGATTGGCCCCGATAGAGCCAGATGATGGCCGAAATATTGCTCATCTGTTCCGGCGAAAAATCGTAAATTTTGCGGGTGACTTTGCGGTAGATGTTCCGGGCGTCGAGCATTAGCACCTTGTCCTTGCGTTCAGGCGGTTTCGCCCGGTCGAAGTGCCATAGCTCGCAAGGGACGGAGCGGGTATAAAAAAAATTGGAGCGGATGGAGATCATCACGTCCACATCTCCGGTCTCGACGATCTTTCGCCGGACCTCCTTTTCGCCGTGCCCGGCGTTGGAGGCCTGGGAAGACATAACAAACCCAGCCCGGCCCTTTTCGTTCAGGTAGCTCCAGAAGTATGAAATCCAGAGATAGTTCCCGTTGGAGACCTTCTTCTGCTTGTTCACGCCCGGGAGCCCGAAAGAGAGGCGGGGGTCGATTTTAATCCGTTCGGCATCCACCAGATCGACATTGAAAGGCGGATTGGCCATCACAAAGTCGCAACGGCCGACCAGGGCATACTCGTCCTGGTAATAAGTGAGGGCCTCGGCAATCTTCCCTTCCAGTCCGTGAACGGCCAGGTTCATCTGGGCGATGCGGATGGTGTCGCGGTTCTTCTCCTGGCCGAAAAAGACCACCTTTTTGGCCGTATCGCCGCCCTCCTGTTCAATGAAGTGGCTGGACTGGACGAACATGCCGCCCGAGCCGCAGGCCGGGTCGAAAACGGTGCCGTGATCGGGCTCGATGACATTGACGATGGTCTGGACCAGCGAAGAGGGGGTGAAAAACTCACCGTTGTCGTGGGCTTTCTGAACGGAAAACTTGGCCAGGAAGTATTCATAGATGCGGCCGAAGACGTCGCCGGTGGCCTGTTTGATCTGCTCGCTGTTGAAGAGCCGCATCAGGTCTTCCAGCACCTTGGGCTCAAAGATCCCGTAATCTTTGGGTAAGACCCCCTGAAGCGGTTCGAAGGCCGCCTCGATGGCGGTCATGGCCTCGGATAACAGGCCGGGAAGGTCGCTCCCGCCGACGGCGGCTTGCTCCATGATCCGGTCATAGCGGGCGGTCTCGAGCTTTTCGATATCCTTGAAGCCGTCGGTCATCTGCCATACCTTGCCATTTCTTGAAGGTTGGCATAATTTTTTGAATAGAATATCATTTGCTAAATTATATCAAAAGGATAAATGTTATGTAATCCTCCCGAGCCGAATCAAACAGTGACCTTTTCAATATGGTCGAAGCCTTAGAGCAAGATGTAAGGGCTTTGAAGTTAACTATCCTAAAAAAAATGCTTCCTCAAGCGAAAAAGCCGACCTCTCTAAAAAGGGAATTAAAAGGAATTAAGATAACCGACCAGGATATAAAGTTGGCTCATAAATCACTTTAAAAGCCATTCCGGAACTTCACAATAAAATAATCGTTTCTAGAGCCAATCTCTTGGACTCCCCACTGATCACCAAGGGCCGGGCACTCCAAAAAATCCCCCACCTGAAAACCCTTTAGTAATTTTCTACCAACCCCCATGCAAGGGGCGATCACCCGCGAAGGTTGAAAATAAGGATTGACCAGGAAAAAGATCTTCATTCCTGACGAGCGAAGCGAGATCCGGAATCTATGGCCGTTTAAGCTTCAAATACCCTGTATCCCGGATCGAGTCAGGGATGACGGCAAAAAACAAATGCCCAAAAGCGGTGTTCGACTTTAAGAAACTCCGTAGAATACCCTGCCATTTATGGCGGAGATGAATGCGGTGCAGGGTTATAGGGATGCAATCCCCTTCCAATTTTTTTTAAGATGCCCCGCCTTTTAAGGCCGGGAGTTTTACGATCCAGAGATCGTCTTCGAAAAAACCCCAAGACGGGTTGACGGGCGCAAGAAGGTTCCATTTCTTGGCTCCTTCTCAACCTTGGGATATGGGCGTTTTCCGTTTAAACCAGGAGGTAGACATCAGGACGGCAAGGAGGATCAGGCCGATGAAAGTGACCCCTGCGGCAAAGGAAAAGGAGATGCGGTAAGAAACGTCTTGGGGAACGCCTTTTGCCATGAGGTAATCAGCCACGGGCCCGACCAGGAGGGTTCCGGCAAGTCCCCAGCTCAAGAAAAACGTGGCATTGAAGATGCCGAAGAAGCGGGCGCGGGTTTTGGGTGAGATGAGGGCCGAGGCCACGGCATAAGAAGAGGCAAGGATAATGACATCCGAAGCCCCTTTCAGGAAGTTGCTCAGATAGATCAGCTTCAGATTCAGGGTGGCCGAAAGGAGCGCCAGAGAGGCAATGGCAAGGATCGTACCGGTGATCAGTGCGTTGCGATCCCCCAGTTTCCGGCTGATATGTCCGGCCACAAATCCCGTAAGAATCATGGCCACCGACTGCGTGTTGACGATGTAGGAAAGTTCCCGGCTTGAAACCCCGAAAGCGGATTCCATCACCAGGTACTGGGTCTGGATGACCATGATGGAATTGCGGCCGAAATTAATGAAGACCATGGCGGTCAGGAAGACGAAAAAGACAAGGGCGTCGGTGCGTTGGGAGTCCGGTTCTGAGGATGCCGATTCTGAGGATTCCAGCGCGATGCCGCCTTCAGGGACCCACCGAAGGGGAAGGATCGAAAGAAGCATGACCACTGAGGCTACGAAGAAGAGCGATCCATCGTGAAACCCCCATCCGTTGTATCGCAGGCCCAGCCCATCGTAAAGAAGCCCACCGATCCAGATTCCGGCCATTCGGCCGAGACCGCCGAGGCTTGCCAATCTTCCCAGGATGGCATTTCGCTCCTGTTGCGGGTAGATGTCCGAGATGAGCGCGCTCCAGCCCACGTTCGACATTGACCAGAAGATTTCCACCGCTGTCAACCCGAAGATTACGGCGTACCCGGCGCCCCGCGGCGATTCGGGGATCCGATGGGCGTACCAGACAAGCGCAGTTCCGAGGGCTGCCATGAATTCTCCCCACATAATGAGGGTCCGTCGGAGCTGGAAGCGATCTGAGACAGGCCCCCAGACAAAGGTCTGACAAAAGATATTGGCGATCATGGGCAGGGTTGCAAAGAGCGTTGTTTCCGTCACCGAAAGACCCAGGAAATGGCGCAGATAAATGGACAGGTAGGCATAGAAAAGACCCCGCCGAAACATGGCCATCACCTCGAATGAGGAGATGCCATAAAAGATTTTTCTGCTGCCGGCTTGAAACATGTTCATATGTGGTTTTGCTTCGGATTTTTATCGGTTGAAGACCCTTGGAATAAATCGTGATCTTGACTCTTAAGACCGAAATT
>MGQD01000109.1:0-153 GCA_001797695.1 Deltaproteobacteria bacterium RBG_13_49_15
GTATCCCTTGGGTGACATTCCGCTTAAGATACCTCCTCCGCCGACCGCGATATTGGCATCCTTATGGGCAAACAGGATGGTCGGGCTGATCCCTTGATATCCACCGCCTGCCGGGTTGGTTCCGTAAATTCCGGCGAGGATCGGAATCCCCAT
>MGQD01000109.1:206-8339 GCA_001797695.1 Deltaproteobacteria bacterium RBG_13_49_15
CATAAAATTTTTCCTGTTCGGTCAGTTTGACGCCGCTGCAATTGACCAGCCAGACGAGCGGGATATTGAGCCGATTTGAGAGATCGGTCACCCTTAGGATATTTTCGGATTGTCCGGGGATCCATGCGCCTGCAAAGACTTTATTGTCGAAACCGATTATCACCGCCCATTTGCCGGAAATTTTACCAAGTCCGTCCATGACATTCGTGGTCTGCTCTTCGTTATTTTCCGGATTATAAAGCGTATGCAGTGGGCACCAGGTGCCGGGATCGACCAGGTATCGCAAACGCTGCCAAATGGTCATCTGTCCCCTGAGGTTAATCTCTTCTTCAGAAAGGCCGGCGGCTTTGACTTTTTCCACCGCTTCCCTGATCTGTTTTTCGACTTCTTTGATTAGAATGACATTTTCTTCGCTGCTTTTGATCTGACCCGGAGTCAGCGGCGTGCCGAACTCGAGCATTTTTTCAAAGTAAGGTCTCATTCTTCATTACCTCTGAAGCGACAGGTTTTATGGATTTTGGATTTATTTTCCGATAAAATTCGGTTTCCGTTTTTCAAGAAACGCACTGATTCCTTCTTTTTTATCCTGGGTCCCGCAGGATAAGGCATGCAGATAGGATTCATGGGCCAATCCTTGGGCAAAGGATCCTTCGGGGTAGCGTAAGACAGCTTCCTTGCCATATTGTATTGCGAGTTTCGGCCTTGAAGCAAGCATCATTGCCAGTTTTTTGGCTTCAGCCATGAGGGCTTCGGAAGGGGTTATTTTGTTGATTAATCCCATTTCGAATGCCCGTTGGGCATCCACCGGTTCGCCGGTTAGGATCATCTCCATGGCCCGGCCCATTCCGATTAGCCGAGGGAGGCGTTGAGTCCCGCCGGCCCCCGGCATGATTCCCAGTTTGACTTCGGGCTGACCCAATTTGGAGTTGGTGGATGCCAGGCGGATGGTGCAGGCCATGGCCAGTTCCAAACCGGTCCCTAACGCCCAGCCATTGATGGCGGCAATGGACGGTATTTCCAATTGCTCGATCCGGGTGTAGACCTCCTGGCGACGACGGGTTTCGATTCTTCCCCGGACGGAATCTCGCAGATTGAGCTCATGAATATCCGCTCCGGCGACAAAGGCTTTGTCTCCCGCTCCGGTCAGTATCAAAACACGCAGATCAGGGTTTTTTTCGATGGCGGACAGGGCCTGATCCAGTTCTTCCACCGTGGCATTATTGACGGCGTTCATCTTATCCGGCCGGTTGATGGTCAAAACAGCCAACGCCCCTTCCATTTCAAGCAAAATGTTTTCAAACATTATTTTTCTCCGTAATCGTAAAACCCTTTTCCAACCTTTCGGCCGATCTTTCCTGCAGTAATCATTTCATCCAGCAGTTTGGGATGCTGATATCTGGGATCGTTCAATTTTGTGCGCAATGTTTCCATTTTAGCCCGGTGCACATCGAGTCCGATTAAATCGATGAGCTCCAGCGGCCCCATCGGATGATTGGCGCCGAGTTTCATGGCTTTATCCACATCCTTGGGTTCCGCGACCCCTGATGCCACCAGCCATGTCGCCTCATTTAAAAGCTGCCCCAGAATCCGGCTTACGATTCCGGCCGGAGCTTCATTTTTGCACACGACTGGGTCTTTTCCAATCTGTTTGGCGAAATGTTCAGCCGCCGCCACCGTTTCCTTGGATGTTTTTTCCCCCGGCATAATTTCCACCAGCTTCATGATGGTGGGCGGATTGAAAAAATGCATCTGAATCACCTTGTCCGGTCTCTTAGTGGCATCTGCCATGTCCGAAATGGACAACGAGGTGGTATTGGTGGCCAGAATTACACCCGGTCTTGCCAGATGATCGATCTCCGCAAAGACCTTCCTCTTTATATCGATGTTTTCAACAATGCTTTCAATGATGATATCGGCATCCTTTGCCGGCGATAGATCGCCGGCAGGAAATATCTTTGAGAGGACACTGTTCATTTCTTCCGTTGTGATTTTTCCCTTTTCAACGCGTCCGGCAAGCCCTTTTTGAATCCTTTTTTTAGCGTTTTCTGAAAGGGTCAGGTTGACGTCCGACAATACGGCATCCAATCCCTGCTGGGCGCAAAGTTGAGCAATCCCGGCCCCCATGGCGCCGGCCCCGATGACCATTACTTTTTTTATCGTCATGTCATACCTCCTTAAGTCAATCGTTCAACGACAACTGCAACGCCGTTCCCTCCTCCGATGCAGGCACTTGCCAGACCGAACTGAACATTCCGATCTTTCATGGCGTACAGGAGGGTGGTGAGGATCTTGGAGCCGGTGGCGGCAACCGGATGTCCAAGAGCGATGGCGCCGCCGTTGACATTCACTTTACCTCGATCGATTTTCAACCCGCGCTCACAGGCGATATACTGGGCGGCGAACGCTTCATTGAGTTCGATCAGATCGATATCCGAGAGCTCCAATCCCGCGTGTTTAAGGGCGGCCGGGATGGCTTTGACAGGGGATAGCCCGAAACGCTTCGGATCATATCCGACAAAGGCGTATCCGCGGACAAGAGCCATCGGCTTGAGCCCCAGGGCTTTTGCTTTTTCACCGTCCATGATCACCTGAGCAGCGGCCGCATCGCACAGGGCGCAGGCGTTTGCTGCGGTTACCGTTCCATCCTTGCTGAACACCGGCGAAAGCTTGGCCAGCGATTCGGGAACCACGCCTTCCCGGTAGATCTCTTCATTCTTAAAAAGGACCGGTTTTCCCTTCGGACCCGGAACTTCAACCGGCACCACCTCGGCTTCGAATTTCCCGGCTTTGACCGCTGCTTCCACCTTATTGTGACATGCGGCGGCAAACTCATCCTGTTCCTTTCGGGTAATTCCGAGTTCTTTGGCATATCCGTCCGTGAGCTCTCCCATAAGGCCGCCGCCGAGAGGGCATTGGAAGCCGTCATGGTGCATCAGGTCGACTATCGTTCCTTTCCCCATACGGTATCCCCATCGAGCTTTGGGAAGCGCATAGGGGATCTGATTGGCGCTCTCTGTTCCGCCCACCAGAACGGTCTGCACATCTCCGGCTTTGATGGCCTGGGCGCCCATGATCAGGGCCTGGATGCTGGAACCGCACCGCACATTTACCGAAACGGCAGGAACATCTGTTGGAACGCCCCCCCAGACGGCGGTGATGCGGGCCGGGTTCGGTCCCACACCCGCCTGCCAGGCGTTTCCGAATATGGTCTGATCGATAGTATCCGGGGTTATTCCCGAACGAGAGATGACTTCTTTGACCACAACCGCACCGAATTGGGGCGCCGTCATGTTTTGCAGTGAACCTCCGAACTTCCCGCCGGCGGTCCGGGCTGAACCTAAAATGACAACTTGTTTCATAAAATCCTCCTTAAAGGGATTTGTTTATCGAATTGGTTAAAACCGGCTGACCGGTTTTATAAAAAGAGTCGAGTTAAAACAGGAAACGGTGTCGGTGACGGAGCCTATTTTTACACAATCGAATACTTGGGTCCTCCTCCTCCTTCCGGACATGTCCAGGTGATATTTTTATACGGATCCTTGATTTCGCATGTTTTGCAATGGAGGCAGTTCGATGGATTAAGGACCAGGCGCCTTTGATCAGGGCCTTCTTCAACGATTTCATACACCTGTGCCGGACAAAAACGGGTGCACGGATTACGAAATTCCTCATAGCATTGCGTTTCGCAGATAACCGTATTGTGCACCAGCAAGTGACACGGTTGGTCTTCCACATGCTGGGTCCCGGAAAGAAATACCCCGGTCAGCTTGTCGACAAAGAGGGTGCCGTCATATTCGGGTTTTTCTTCAATTTTAGCTGCTTCGATCTGGTTTTTCGAGAGTTTTTTCAGCGTGGCACTGTCTTCTTTTATGGATATCGGATCCTTCATCCCCTTTCCATTTGAAAAATATTGGGCGCCGACATGCATGAATTTTAAAATCCCTTTTTGTGATAAGGCCTGGGTAAAATTCCGTGCCTGATAGTGTTCCTTGTTGATCCAGCTTTGTTCAACGCCTATTTCATAAGCGCCCAGGGTTTTCCGGGTGAAATCATTCTTTTCGAATGCCTGGATAACCGCTTCGGCTGCAAGCATCCCCGACTTCATGGCCGTATGAATCCCTTTTAAACGCTGGGAATTGAGCATGGAAGCGCTGTCTCCCACAAAAAGGGCGCCGTCCACGGCGAGCATCGGCATGGTATAGTATCCGCCGACGGAAAGCGTCTTGGCGCCTGTCTGAAGGATTTTTCCGCCGGAAATGATATTTCCGATCAGTGGATGCCTCTTGAACTTTAAAAACATTTGGCGAGGTTCCAGTAAAGGGTCTTCATAATCGAGCCCGACCACAAGCCCTAACGATATCCGGTTATCTTTCATTTTATAAAGGAATCCGCCCCCTTTGGTTTCCATGCCAAGGGGATAGCCAAAGGTATGAAGGACGGTGATTTCCGAAGTTAAAAAAGGGTTTGTTTCCGGAAGCTCGATCACCTCTTTCACGGCGGTCTCAAAAATCTGGGGCATTCCTATGGAAAAGATCCTCATTTTTTCCCCAATCTCCCGGATGAGACTTCCTTTAGATCCTTCTCCAAAGACGGTCACCCGAGCGGTCAGGTCCACTCCCGGTTCAAAATTCGATTTTTGCTTGCCCGCCTTATCGACCCCCTTATCGCCTGTTCCAACACCCAAGATGCTTTTACCCCCCTCGCCGAAAAGAACACGGGTTCCGGCAAAGCCCGGAAAGATATTGATTCCGAGTCCTTCGGCGATTTGACCCAGCCATCGGGTGAGCCGGGAGAGGCTGATCACCGCGCAATTTTCATTGTGCATGTATTTTGGAGTAAAAGGAACGGCAAAACTTCGGTTTTTTGTTAAAAAGTAGAAACTGTCCCGGCACTGGTCGCTTTCAATGGGACACCCTTTTTCCAGATAATCGGGGATCAGTTCTTTCAGCGCGATCGGGTCGAGGATAGCGCCGCTCAGGGAATGGCTGCCGAGGCTGTCTCCTTTTTCAATGAGACCGACTTCGATTTCCATTCCTTTTTTCTGAGCAAGCGTTTTCAGATGGATGGCTCCCGCCAGACCGGCGGGGCCGCCTCCGACAAAAAGAACGTCAAACGGGAGTTCTTCCCTGGTTACATTCGCCATGGTGTTAATCCTGTCCTAAATATGCTTCTATTTTAATTTTTTCACTTCATCGATGATGGCCGGAAGCACCTGAAACAGATCTCCGACAACGCCATAGTCGGCTTTTTGGAATATGGGAGCTTCCGGGTCTTTGTTAATCGCCACGATGAATTTGGATGTGGACATCCCGGCCAGATGTTGAATGGCGCCGGAAATGCCGCAGGCAATGTAAAGTGTCGGGGATACGACCTTTCCGGTTTGGCCGACCTGGTCGCTGTGACGCCTCCATCCCTCGTCGACCGCCGTTCTGGAAGCCCCAACAGCCGCTCCGAGGATTTTTGACAGCTCTTCAATATGGGTGAAGTTGCCGCCGGTTCCGCGCCCTCCGGAAACGATGATGTCGGCTTCGGTCAGTTCAATCTTGTCCGCGCTTTCAAGCTTTCTCTCCACGACGTTCGTCCTCGCCTGACCGGCTGAAACAGTAATTTTTTCCAAAACAACGCTCCGGGGCGTTTCGGAAATGGTAAATACATTGGGCCGGATGGCTACCATTTTTGGAGTTCCATCTATTTTCACATCGGATAAGATTTTCCCGCCATACATGGGTCGGGTAAATATAAATTCACTATTTTCAACCCGGATGGCAACGCAGTCCATGGCAAGACCGGCATCGAGCCGGGCGGCCAATCGGGCTGAGAGATCTTTCCCCAGGATGGATGCGCCGATAATGACCAATTCAGGGTTTTGGGCCTTGACGGCGCCGGCAACGACATCCGTATATGCATCGGTCGTATATTCGGTCAACAAAGGGTCATCGGCAACAAGCACTTTATCCGGACCATATTTTTCCAGAGTAGGCGCCATTTTTTCCGCACCCGGCCCAGCGATAATGGCCGTCAGCCCGCATTTTTTTACATCCGCAAGCCGCCTTCCTTCGCTTAGCGCCTCATAGCTCACTTTTCGAAAAGCGCCTTCGCGCTGTTCCGTTATAACGAAAATCCCTTGTCCCATCTTCATCTCCTTTTTCGATATCCCGTATTCGGCGACAGCCGATTTTTTCATGAAAAGGTTTAGTTATATCACCTTGGCTTCCTCGTGCAGTTTGTGCACCAAATTGGCTGCCAGGGCTGCCGGATCTTCTCCCTTGATCATCATCACCGACTTTCTCGTCGGAGGAAGTTTGAGCGCGGCAATTTTGACTTTTCGGTTTTTGACTCCCACCTGGCCGGCGTCAACGCCCAGGTCGCCGACGGTTTTGATTTCCAGGGGTTTTTTCTTGGCTTTCATAATGCCCGGGAGAGAGGCATAGCGGGGTTCATTGAGCCCTCTTTGAGCGGTGAAAAGGACCGGCAGGTCCGCTTCGATGACGGCAACGCCGCCTTCAACGACTTGATTTAACCGGATTTTTTTACCGGTAATTTCCTGTTTGGTGACCTGGGTGATCTGCGGGATTCCAAGAAATTCGGCAACGGCCGAAGCGACTTGGTAATTGTCTCCATCCACCGCGCGCATTCCGGCGATGATCAGATCAAACGGTATCTTTTTTAAGACGGCGGCAAGCAACTTTGAAATCCCCAGGGAATCGCTCCCCTCGGCGATGGGATCGTTGATGTGGATTCCTTTGTCCGCACCCATGGCCAATGCTGTCCGGATCGCTTCGACGGTTTTGGCCGGCCCCATGGAAAGAATAGTAACGGTTCCTCCCTGAGCCTCTCTGATTCTCAGTGCTTCTTCCACTGCAAATTCGTCATACGGATTTATCACCCATTTTAAATCGTCGGTTTTGATGGACACCCCGTCGCCGGCGATCTGAATCAGCGATTCGGTGTCCGGCACTTGTTTGACGAGCACCACAATATCCATTTCGTTCTCCTTTCCTGAGATGATATGAACCGGTTAAAACTTCCTGATGGGGCTACCGGTTGGCTTTTCGGATGTCGAGCTGATCGAGTGCGATGATCCATTTACAAATATTGGCCGAACCTTCCACCATATAATACGTCGGCGTATCCCGATAGAATCGGGCGACCGGATATTCGGTGGAATATCCATATGCTCCCATTATCCGCATGGCGTAGTTGGCACATTTGTTGACGACTTCTCCGGCAAAATATTTGGCCTGGGCAACATCGAGGCCGTTGTTCAGCCGTCCCTGATCCTTGGCCCATGCGGCTTTATAAACCAAGAGCCTGGCCGCTTCAGTTTCCGAACTCATCTGTGCGATCATGTCCTGGTTCATTTGGTACTCGCCGATGGCTTTTCCGAACTGCTTGCGTTCCTTGGCATATTTCACGGCTTGATCCAGACAGGCCTGGGCAAGTCCAACCGCTCCGGCAGCAGCCGACAGCCGGGTCTGATTCAAAGAGCTGAAGAGGATTTTGGCGCCGTCACCCGGCTGACCCAAAATATTTTCTTTGGGGACTTTCGTATCCGTAAGATAAATTTCACCGGTTGGGCTTGAAAATGATCCCATTTTTTCCAGGGTTGTCGTTCGAACGCCGTTGCAGTTTTTTAGCTCCACGACAAAAGCCGAAAGCCCGTTAGACCCTTTGCTGCGGTCCGTATAAGCATAATAGACCACCACGTCCGCGACATGGGCATTGGATATCCAGGTTTTGGAACCGTTGAGCAGCCAGTGATCCCCCTTATCTTCTGCCTTGGATGTCATGGACATGACGTCCGATCCGGCGTTGGGTTCGGTCATGGCAAAACCGCCCACGTAATCGGCGCTGACCAGTTTGGGGACGTATTTCTTTTTCAGCGCCTCGCTTCCGTACTTGTAAATGGTAAACGCACAACCAAGGGTTTGCATATTGATTTGAACCCGAAGAGAGCTTGATGCCCTGGCGATCTCCTCGGTTGCGATCATGGCGGCGAGCCATCCCATGTTTGATCCGCCGTATTCTTCCGGAATAACGGTGCCGAAAAGCCCCAGTTCACCCATCGGCTTTAACGCTTCCTTATAAGGAAAGTAATGTTTGGCATCCCATTCGTCGGCAAAAGGGGCGATC
>MGQD01000110.1 GCA_001797695.1 Deltaproteobacteria bacterium RBG_13_49_15
TTATTATTAATCTCATTTGGCTTGGAATTACTGTGCGAGTTATGTTATCATTACCAGAGCGTGATGTATATATCCCCATTCCGATTGCCAAATTCAAAGAACATGATTCCCATGCGAATTAATAAATATCTAATCGCGATATGGCTTATTTGTGAAACCATTTCTCCCAACGCGGCGAACGCCCATCCAGCCGTCGCACAGCATATTTCCCAGATTATTCAAACCAATGCTTCCGAAAAAGAGTTTACCTGCGGCAAGGAACGGATTTGCGGTGTTCTGCTGATTCCCCAATTTTATCAAAATCGTGGTTGGGCGCCGGCCTGGATAGCTTCCGACGGATCACTTACCGGCAATGTCCGGGAGTTGATCAATGCTCTGCAATCATCACCGTTGGAAGGGCTTTCACCGGAAATCTATCATCTTCAAAAAGTTCAGAACCTTGTTTCCGATATGCACCTATCAAGACCCGGGTTGGATCCGGATCGCTTCTTCCATCTCGCCGAATTGGATATTCTGCTTACTGATTCTTTTCTCTTGTATGCTTCTCATCTCCGTTCCGGCCGTGTGAACCCGGAAACCATTCATACCGAATGGGTGGCATTTCATACTGAAATTGACCTGAGTGCAATTCTCACATCCGCTCTTATAAATGGTCGGATTTCGGAAACCCTTTTTCAGCTCAACCCGCCGCATCCCGGATATCGTCGATTGAAAGACGCACTCCACAATTACCGCAGAATCGCCCTTGCCGGCGAATGGGAACAAATCCATTCCGGCCCGGCTTTGAAGACGGGAGAAAAGGATCCGCGCGTCATCATGCTTCGGAAACGATTAAAAATCTCAGAGGATTTTCCGGAGCCGATTCCTGAGGAGCCTTCGTTTTTTGACGCCAAACTGGAACAGGCCCTCAAACGGTTCCAGCGACGGCACGGACTGGAAGCAGACGGTGTTGCCGGGAAAAACACATTGAACGAACTCAATAAGTCCATCGAACAGCGAATCCGTCAAATCGAGCTGAATATGGAACGGTGGCGCTGGATTCCGCATGACCTGGGTCGGCGATATATTCTGGTCAACATCGCAGACTTCGTCCTTGAAGTGGTTGAAGAAGGGAATCCGATTTTGGATATGCGGGTTGTTGTAGGGAGAGATTACCGCCGCACGCCTGTTTTCAGCGAAACCATGAAATACATTGTGCTCAATCCGTTTTGGGAGGTTCCCTTCAGCATCGCAGTCAAGGACAAGCTCCCTCTCATTCAAAAAGACACTGCTTATCTGTCAAAAAACAACTTCCGGGTTTTTAACGGATGGGAGGAAAACGCCCGCGAAATCGATCCGTACAGCATCGACTGGTCGTCAATCGGCCGTCATAATTTTATATATCGCCTGCGCCAGGAACCTGGACCGGAAAATGCCCTAGGTCAGATCAAGTTCATGTTTCCAAACCGCTTTTCGGTTTATCTTCATCATACCCCTCAGCGCGAGCTTTTTAATAGAACCGTCAGGACGTTCAGCTCCGGTTGTATCAGGATCGAAAAACCGCTCGACCTGGCGGCGTATGTGCTGGGAAACGACCCTCAATGGAGCGTGGAAGGGATCCGGAAAGCCATTGAAGCCGGTGACAATCGGACAATTTTTTTAAAGCATCCGATACCGGTGCATCTGCTCTATTGGACCGCCTGGGTTGATCCGGATGGGGTTGTGAATTTCTGGGAGGATGTATATGATCGGGATATTCCCTTGGATCAGGCGCTCAAGGAAAAGCTGCCCGATTCATGATTACCAGTAGCGCACCTGGCCGACGTCAACATGAACGAAATTGGATTTAGGATAGAATCCGACACCTCCCATACAAAGGGTCATGGCCGTCTTACGGACCAGAGAAGTGGAATATTCCGGCAACCGGATATCGACGGCTTTTCCTCTGATATGATAGCTGTTCTTGGCAACTTTTTTGCTATGCTTTCTCATGAGGGCATTTGTTTCCGGGGAGCGGTAGCCGGAAATGATATGAAACGGTCTCGAGGAATTCAGATTCAATTTGTCTGAAATGGCATATAAAAAATTCAATAACTCTGTGTTGATGGCCCTGGTCTCCTCGGTTCGATAATCCCGGAAAATGTGATTGATGGCTTCCATCGCGTCAGAAACGAAATGACCGTTTTCAAAATAGACGACATCCAGCGATTCATCCGTGTTGGGATTGAAAAAAGAGAGGCTCTTTCGGGAAGGAATATATTTTTTAACCGCCGCTCTCAATCGAACGGGGAACATGCATGCCGCAAGGCTTAATGTTCCGAACTTGAGAAATGATCGGCGATCCATTCGTCTCCAGATATCAGTGTAAAATTGAGTCGATCATATATAACAAATTAATATTACTATAAATATTGAATTTCCAACTTATTAACAAATAACGGACAACAGGTGTTCAGGGGCTCGTAAAATAAAAATGTCTCTTTGTCAAGCAAAAATATAAAGCATCTTGAAAAATCAATCATTGAAATTTGGATCAACCGACGTTACAAACAAGTTCCCTGTTTTATCGAATTGCATATCAACCTTCATAAATATGATCGTTGGATGATAAAGGAGGAACAATGCATCCATCTATTCAAAACGAAACCATCGGACAGCGCCGGCTAAAAGCCATTTCAGACGGAGTTGCCAGCATTACCACAACGTATATCGAATCGGCTAGTGGCGCAATCCTTAAGGATGTGGAGGGAAATGAGTTCATTGATTTCGGGGGCGGGATCGGCGTGATGAACATCGGGCATACCCATCCAAAAGTCGTAGCTGCTATTAAATCCCAGGCGGAGAGGTTCACTCATACCTGTTTTATGGTCAGCCCGTATGAACCGGCGGTAAGGCTCGCTGAAAAGCTCTCACAAGTCACTCCAGGCGATTTTCCAAAAAAGGCCATCTTTGTGAACAGCGGAGCTGAAGCTGTGGAAAACGCTGTAAAAATCGCCCGTTATTATACCAAACGTCCGGCCATCATCGTTTTTGAAAATGCCTATCACGGACGGACCCTGTTAACCATGACCATGACCAGCAAAGTAAAGCCTTATAAATTCGGGTTTGGCCCTTTTGCACCGGAAATTTACCGGATGCCTTTCGGAGATGTTGTCGGCCCGGATAAGCTCAACGATTTTTTTATCAAACACGTCAACGCCGAAGCCGTTGCCGCCGTAGTGGCTGAACCGGTTCAGGGTGAAGGCGGCTTTATCGCTCCCCCTCCCGGTTATTTTCAGAAACTGTCCGGCATTTGCCGGGATAACGGAATCCTTTTCGTTGCTGATGAAATCCAGAGCGGAATGGGAAGAACTGGAAAAATGTTTGCCATCGAACATTGGGGGGTAGCTCCCGACCTGATCATTATTGCAAAAAGCCTGGGCGCCGGCATGCCCATCGCTGCCGTGGTAGGCCGAAAGGAGATCATGGACTCTGTTCATCCCTGGGGCCTGGGCGGCACTTACGGCGGAAACCCAGTCGCCTGTGCTGCGGCGTTAGCGGTACTTGACATATTCGAAGATGAAAATATGCTGGCACTCGCACAATCTCTGGGGCAAACCCTCAAGGCCCGACTGGAAAAGTGGAAAAAGGACTTTCCGGTTATCGGAGATATTCGGGGTCTGGGAGCAATGATCGGGTTTGAATTGATCAAGGGAAAAACCCGGCAACCGGCCACTGATGAAGCAAAACGGCTTGTCAATTATTGCATGGAGAGAGGGTTGGTCATTCTGACTTGCGGCACCTACGGTAACGTGATTCGGATTCTTGCTCCTTTTGTGATCACCACTGATCAGCTCGAAAAAGGACTTTCCATCCTTGAGTCCGGTTTAAAAGAGCTGACCAAAAACCAATAACCGATTCAAGCCGGCTCTCCGGGGAATCCGGCGCTAGGGGAAAAGAGATGGATGGGTTCCACAAAAGAGTTTTGCATATCGATTTAACCCGAAAAAACGCCGTCATTTCAACTTTGCCGGATGACATTCTATCCGAGTGTCTCGGCGGAAAAGGACTGGCATCCCGTCTTCTTTATGAACAGAATCCAGCCCGTATTAACCCTATGGCCCCTGAAAACACCCTGATCTTCGCCGCCGGCCCTTTCAGCGGCAGCAGCATCTGGGGTTCCTGCCGGTACGGTGTCTTTACAAAATCTCCCCTAACTGGTTTTTTCACCGAATCCTACTCCGGCGGAAAAGCGCCGGAAGCTCTCGATGCTGCAGGGTTCGATGCCATTGTCATCCGGGGGGCATGCGCCAAACCTGCGGTGTTGACCATTCATCCGGAAGGTGTGGAATTTCATGATGCCGGCGATATCTGGGGCATGGACACTTACTCTGCCGAAGATGCTATCAAATCCCGCTTTTCATCGGATCAATTCAGGAAGAAAGGGGCGGTCGTGATCGGACCGGCCGGTGAAAACGGGGTCCGATTCGCTGTCATCGAAAACGACTACTGGCGTTCGGCGGGGAGAACCGGGGCTGGGACTGTTATGGGGGCTAAAAAATTAAAAGGAATTTTATTTACGGGAGATCAAAAACGACCGCTATTTAACGATGATTTGGTCAACGCATTTTCCAGGAAATTTTTAGCTGAATTCAAAGATCATGCGGCGACCAATGCTTATAAATCGCTTGGCACTGCTATGCTGGTCAAAATCACCAATGCGGCCGGCGCCTTTCCAACCCGATACTGGACCAGAGGCTCATTCGATAAATGGGAAACCATCGACGCTGATGCAATGATGAAAAAGATGCAACCCACTTCCACTGCATGTGCCAAATGCTTCATGGCTTGCGGAAAACTGGGAACAGTGAAAGAAGGGAGACATTCAGGACTTCACATCGAAGGGCCTGAATATGAAACCATTTATGCTTTTGGCGGTTTATGCATGATCGACAGTATAGAAGAAATCGCATATTTAAACGATATCTGCGACCGGCTGGGGATGGATACCATCACCTCCGGGAACTTGTGCGCATTTGCCATTGAAGCAGCGCGGCGCGGCAAAATCGATTATCCCATGGATTACGGAGATGCAGATGCGGTTGCCGGATTGCTCCAAAAGATCGCCCGGCGGGAAGGACCCGGCGGCGTGTTGTCTTACGGAATAAAACATGCATCTCAAACATGGGGTCTTGAGGATATTGCCGTACACGTTAAAGGATTGGAACCGGCCGGCTATGATCCCAGGGTGCTGAAAGGGATGGGGCTCGCTTATGCTGTTTCGGATCGCGGAGCATGCCATCTGAGAACCACTTTCTACAAGCCGGAGCTTTCCGGGATGATCTCACCGGATAAAATTACCGGAAAAGCCGAGCTCTTTTTAGATTTCGAGGATCGGCTCACGATTTTCGACATGTTGATCCTGTGCCGGTTTTACCGGGACTTCTATCAATGGGAAAATCTTGCCAAGATTATCCATGCCGTCACCGGCCTTGAATCAAATATGAACATATTAAAAAACAAGGCCCGAAATACAGCCGACCTTATTCGAAGCTTTAATCTCAGGGAAGGAATGACCCCGGAAGACGAAGCGCTTCCCAAAGCTCTTTACCAACCCATGGCAGATTCAGGAAAACAGATAACCAAAGACGAAATGGAAACTCTTTTGAACGAATATTACCATCTGCACGGTTGGAAAATAATTAAGAGTGAATAGAATAACCGTCCTTTTCCCAAAACGGTAAAATCAACGGAGGGATATATGACCGTCATCTTTGAAAAACCAGGACCGGAAAATACGGAGCAGGTTTTAAAAACCGCCTGTGAACGGGCGAAAGAACTCGGAATAAACGAGGTTGTCGTCGCTTCAACGAAAGGAGTTACCGCCTATAAAGCGTTAGATATCTTTAACGGATTTAACATTACCGTCGTCACCTACCACTGCGGCTTTAAGGAGCCGTTTAAGAGCGTCATGCCCGAAAAAGTCAAAACGGATTTAAAAAAGAAAGGGGCAACGGTTGTATCCGCCACCCATGCCCTATCCGGAGTCGAACGCTCATTGGCAAAACGGTTTTCAGGAATTTATCCGGTATTAATCATCGCCGATACCCTCAGGCTCTTCGGACAGGGAACCAAAGTGGCTATCGAAGTGTCCATTATGGCTTCCGACTCGGGCGCTCTTTCAGGAAGCGATATCATATCCATCGGGGGAACGGGGAGAGGGGCGGATACGGCGCTTGTCCTGAAACCGGCCAATCAGTCGGATCTTTTTGAGATGCGAATCCGGGAGATCATCTGCAAGCCCAGGGATTTTTAATCAAATGACGGAATTATGATTTTTATTGCCGGCATATCCCCAAAGACAACGATCATCGATGAACACCCGAGGATATGTCCGATCTGCGGGCTCGTCAGGGCTTATTATAAAAGAACCGATCATTACCTGACCCTTTTTTTCATCCCTATTATTAAAGTCAAGGCAGGAGAGCCGTTCATTATGTGCGAATCCTGTGAAAAGAGTATGGCCGAATTTAAAACTGCTTTTGACTCAGGCCCTATGGAAAATATCACACCTTGCAGGCGATGTGGAAAAGGTCTTCAGAAAGGTTTTATGTATTGCCCATATTGCGGAAATCCGGCCTGAATGTTGACCGGTCAGCTTCCCTTGCCGGGAAGCCCCGCTCTTCAGAGCGGGGAACTTCACAACGTTTAAGAAATGAAGCGGCATCCCGGGTCTTGCTGCTGAAGGGTTTCACCCAGCCGAGGTTGACTCATGCCCAAACCAAACGAAGCATACCTTCAAGAGCTGTTGGAAGCGGTGAATAACAGCCCTTTCCTGAAGCATCTTTTTATGAGGCTAGAGTCGATTTCATTGGATAACGCAACCGTTTTGCTGGTCATCTCCGAATGTCATCTTCAGCCGTTTCAAATCGTTCACGGAGGGGTACTGGCAACGCTTATCGATACCGCAACCTTTTGGGCTTCGTTTCTTAGAATCCCCGAAAACGCGGGGCTGGTGAACATCGACTTGAAATTGAACTATTTAAAAACCGCAAGTAATGGAATTTTAAACGCTAACGGTCATTGCATCAAGGCCGGACGCACGCTAAGTTATGCCGAAGCTACAGTGAAAAATGAGAATGGGGAATTGATGGCACACGGAACATCCACTCTTTTGATTTTACCCGGGAAAGGAATCAGACTGAAATCCAGGAAGTTTTTGGACGGGGAACATCATTTAACCGATGAATTGATCCTTTGATCGAGGGGTTATAGCATCCGTTTCAAGGAACCGTAAAGCCTGCAAAAGCCTTGCTTAAGCGCTCCAATTGCAACGCATTGATATCAACGCCCAAACCGAACCCATCCAGAGCGCCGGCAGCACCTCCTCTTCCGAACGTCACCGGTTTCCGGGTCACATTTTCCTTGAGCAGAAATTTATCATAGGAACCGTCATGATATACGGCATCCTTGCAAAGAAGCGACAGGATTCGCCCTGCCGAGGAAAGGACTCCGGATTCACCAAGATGACAGCCGATTTGAAAAGGGATTCCGTTTTTTCTCAACTGCCCAATCATTTTTAATGAGCGATGAAACCCTCCGCATTTTGAAAGCCGGATATTGACCATGTTATATCCCTGGTCCATCAACTCGCCGATTTCCTCAAAGGAACAAATCGACTCATCTGCCATGAGCAGGATCCCGCAAGTTGAAACCTGCCTGGCAAAATCGGGAAATGAGGGATCACGAGGCATCATCGGTTGTTCAACCACCCGGATTCCTGAGGTTTGAATCAGGGGTATATGATCGAAAGCGGTCTTTCTTTCCCATGCCCCATTGGCGTCTATTTTCAAATCACACCCGTTATTAAAGACATTTCGGATAATTTTAACGCCGGCTTTATTTTGAAAATAATCCGTTCCCATTTTCAGCTTTATCCGATCGATGGCCATTTCCTGTATCTGCCGGCATAAACGATCGGTCCCTTCTTTATCCCATAACGGTATAACGGAGCCGTAATAGATCGTTTCAACATAATAATCATTTGAAAAATAGGCCGTGAGATACTTCTTCTGGTGTTTTCCCAAGGCATCCAGGAGTGCGGTTTCCAATGCGCAAACAGCTGCGTTATGGGTTTTGCCGTCCGAGATGCCTTCGACAAAACTCCTTATCTGGGAAACATCTTCCAACCGAGACGGAAAAGCTGCTTTGCGAACAAAAGTTGAAATATCCGTAAAAACACTTTTTGGGGTTTCACCGGTAACATAGAGCCTGGGGGCGCATTCACCGTACCCTTTGATAGCTCCACCGTCTTCAATGACTTCGCAAATGACATTATCGGCGTACCCTCCTTCGGAACGGGAGTGTGGAAACCTGCCGTTAAAGATAAGCGATACCTGATAGACGTTTATCGTTTTGATGCGCATGGTGCGTTTTCAAA
>MGQD01000111.1:0-3314 GCA_001797695.1 Deltaproteobacteria bacterium RBG_13_49_15
CGGCTCACATTTGGCTTCTTTTAAAAGAGCGTGCATAAAAAAGGGGGTGGCCAGCAAACAGAAAATTAAAGGAAGCCGGCAACGCAGACGGGTAAAATTTAAGCACATGTCATATTTCCTTCGGACATCCGGAGTTAAGTGTTGATGAAACCATGTCCGCAATTCGAATTTTAAATGGATTCCGGTTCGAAAAAGCGGTCAGGTGTTTATATCCTATTTTCTGGATTTGTGCCAGAGCTTTGGCAAAGTGTTTTCCGATACTTTCCGGGTGATGAGCATCCGAACCTATCGTTATGGATATTCCGAGTTTCCGACAAACGGCAAGAATATCCGGAGAAGGGTATGCCTCTCCGATAGGGTGATCGTATCCGCTTGTGTTCACCTCGACTGCAATCCCCTTTTTCTTAATCACGGAAAGGATATCGTCCATTTCAGACCGAAAAGAACCGGAGAATGTTTTACCGAATTTTTTGGGGAGGTCGATATGGCAGATTAAATCAAAATAGTCGTAAGTGAGCATTTCCCTGAGCTGCTCCAGGTATCGGGAATAAAGCAGATCCGGATCCATATGCGCATGAATCCAGGCTTCAGAGCGGCTGACGATATCGAGTTCCCCGAGAAAGTGAATGGATGCGGCGATCACGTCAAAAGAAAAGGTATTGGTCAGGGCTTCAATCAGGCCGTTCACTTCCGGATTGAAATCGACTTCGAGGCCTCCCTTGATCCGGATGCGGTTTTTGTATCGGTCCTTGAGAACCTGAACGGCATTAAAATAGAGGGAGACTTCAGTAGGATCCATGGATTTGGCCGTCTTCCCCGGCCGGATGGTCAAGTGATCCAAAAAACAAATTTCGGTCATTCCGGTTGAAACCGCATACCGGACGCAATCGTCCATGCTTCCGGTGGAATGCCGGCAGAGCGGCGTATGGATGTGATAGTCGATCATTTCAAAATACCCGGCCTTGCAAAGCAAATTTTATCAATGTCTTTCTTTTCATGCCTTTAATATGGTATGTATTGACTTGTCAATTGCCAGACGCTAGAAAAAAGATTCATGAAAAAAGAAGAAAAAACCGTTTTTTCCTGCCAGTCGTGCGGGTATCAGACGCTGAAATGGATGGGACGATGCCCGGACTGCGGCCAGTGGGATTCCTTTGTTGAGGAGGTCGCCCGGTCGAAATCGGAGCAACGGCGGGGGGGTGGGATTTCCGCGTTTCAAACTGAGCCGGTCCCGATCGATTCCGTTAAAGAAGAAGACTTTCACCGCCATTCCACCCAAATCAATGAGTTTGACCGGGTTCTCGGCGGAGGTTTGGTTCCGGGGAGCCTGGTTTTAATCGGGGGAGATCCCGGCATCGGGAAGTCAACCCTCATGCTGCAGGTATTGTATGGGCTTGCCGAAAATGGGCGACGGGTTCTCTATGTCTCCGGCGAGGAATCGGTGACCCAGGTCAGTATGCGAAGCCGGCGACTTGGCGTGGTTTCCTCGAATATTTTTGTGGTTTCGGAAATCGACATGAATTCCATTTTGGCCATGGTGGAAGGGAGAAAACCGGATGTTCTGGTGATCGATTCGGTTCAGACCATGTTCAATCCGGAAATTACTTCAGCGCCGGGGAGTGTAAGCCAGGTGCGAGAAACGACAGTTCGGTTGATGCTTTTGGCCAAACGGACCGGCATTTCAGTCTTCCTGGTGGGACACGTGACTAAAGAGGGGGCCATTGCAGGCCCAAAGCTTCTGGAACACATGGTGGATACGGTTCTGTATTTCGAAGGGGACCGGAATCATGTATATAAAATTTTGAGGGCGGTTAAGAACCGGTTCGGATCCACCAACGAGATCGGCGTTTTTGAAATGAAGGAAAAAGGGCTTCAAGAAGTGACAAATCCCAGCGCCGCCTTTTTATCCGAACGCCCCAAAGGTTCGGCCGGTTCGGTGGTAACCGCCAGTATGGAGGGGACACGGCCGATTCTGGTTGAACTTCAGTCTCTGGTGACAGGCACCAGCCTGGCGCTTCCGCGCCGGACCGTACTGGGGCTTGATCATAACCGGGTTTCACTTCTGGTTGCAGTCATGGAAAAAAAACTGGGAATGCACCTGATGGGATTTGACGTTTTCATGAACGTGGCGGGGGGCGTAACTGTGGACGAACCGGCGGTGGATATGGGAATCGTGTCTGCCGTAGCGTCCAGTTTTTGGGACATCCCCATCCCGGAAGATACGGTGGTTATAGGAGAAATCGGACTTACCGGCGAAGTTCGGGCCGTCAGCCATGCCGATTACCGGGTGGCGGAGATCCTGAAAATGGGATTTACCCGTTGCCTGCTCCCGAAAACCAGTCTGAATAGAATGCCCAAAAAAAACGGAATGGAATTAATCGGCGTCCAAACCATTTCGGAAACGGTTGAGGTTTTGTTTGGAAGATAAGATCCATCGAATTCAGAACCGGGAAAGGAGTTCCTTATGAGGATCGGTGAAAAAAAACCGATGCCATGGTCCGATCACTACACGCAACAGGCCAGAAAATCGGGTTATCCGGCACGGTCGGTATTCAAGCTTCAGGAGATCCAGCGAAAACACCACCTGATTAAGGGAGGACAACGGGTTCTCGATCTCGGGTGTGCACCCGGTTCGTGGCTCCTGTATGCGGCTGAACTCACCGGAGATAAAGGCCTTGTGGTGGGAGTCGATCTGAAGCCGGCTGTCGTGCAACTTCCGAAACATGCGGCGGCGTTTGTCGCCGATATTTTATCAGCGGATTCGTCCTTTCTTGATCAGTTTAAAACGAAATTCGATGTCGTTTTAAGCGACATGGCGCCGGATACCACGGGGAACAAGGATGTGGATGCCGCTCGATCGCTTGCGCTTTGCCAAAAGGCCCTTGCTATTGCCCGGGATTGTCTTGCGGCCGGCGGCTCTTTTGTCTGCAAGATCTTTTTCGGAGAAGGGTTTAACGATTTTTCAGACTCGGTCAGAAAAGATTTTTTATCATTAAAAATATTTAAACCTCAAAGCAGCCGAAAGGCGAGCAGGGAAATCTATCTCATCGGGATGGGGAAAAAATAGGAGGAGTTTATGTCAGGGCATAGCAAGTGGTCCACGATCCGGCATAAAAAGGGGGCTGCGGACGCCAGGCGGGGAAAGATCTTTACCCGGCTGATTAAAGAGATCACCATAGCGGCAAGGATGGGAGGGTCCGGGGACATATCGGCGAATCCCCGATTGCGGGCGGCCGTCCAGGCAGCCAAGGCTGAAAACATGCCGAAGGATAATATTGAGAGGGCCATCAAGAAAGGGACCGGGGAACTGGAAG
>MGQD01000111.1:3325-5045 GCA_001797695.1 Deltaproteobacteria bacterium RBG_13_49_15
GACGAAAGCATTTATGAAGGGTATGGCCCCGGAGGCGCCGCTATCCTGGTGGAATCGCTATCGGACAACAAAAACCGGGCGGTTTCGGAGATCCGCCATATCTTCAGCAAGAACGGAGGAAACCTCGGGGAAAGCGGTTGTGTGGCCTGGATGTTTTCCAAAAAAGGATATTTTGCTGTTAAGAAAACAGAGGCTGCAGAAGAGAAACTCATGGAAATAAGCCTTGAAGCAGGCGCCGAGGATGTCCGTGAGGATGATGAGAATTATGAGGTCATTTCATTACCCGAAGATTTTGATACGGTGAAGGCGGCCTTGGACAATGCGTCCGTTCCGTACACGGCCGCTGAGATCACGATGGTTCCAAAGACAACCACCAACCTTCAGGGGAAAGAGGCGGAGCAGATGGTCCGCCTCATGGAGACCCTTGAGGACTGCGAAGACGTTCAGAAGGTTCATACCAACGCCGATATTCCGGATTCCGTAATGAACGCCATAAACTGAAAAGCGAAAAAACCGGTCAAACAGAGAGTTCGATCATCCGCCGGACCGCCTCCAGCGCAGGCAGGCGGATTTTTTCGTCCACCTTGACTTCACCTTCCAGATGCTCCAGACTCCGGATGATATCCGTTAGCGTCATCTTTTTCATGTTCGGGCATACCATCGTTTCGGACGCGGGAAAAAAATTCTTGCCGGGACAGCTCTTTTTCAGAGGATAAAGGATTCCGACCTCGGTTCCAACGATAAAGGATCGGCGATCTGATTCACCGGCGAATTTCAGCATTCCGGATGTGCTTAAAATGGCATCCGCCATCTCGAGGATTTCGGGCCGGCACTCGGGATGGGCCATGAACAGGGCGTCGGGATGGTTATTTTTGGCCTTTTGGAGCTCTTCCGGTTTTAAGCGGTCATGAATCGGACAATATCCATTCCAATAATGCACCTTCTTTTTGGTCCGGGCGGCGGTGTATCGGGCAAGATTTCGGTCAGGGATCATCAGGACCTCCGGGACATCCAGGCTGTTGACGATTTGGACTGCATTTGCGCTGGTGCAGCAGATGGTGGAGAGGGCTTTGACATCCGCGGTCGAATTGACATAGGTGACCACCGGCATGGGCGGGAGTTCTTTCAGTTTATGCTCCAGGTCCTTGGCTGTGATCATATCGGCCATCGGGCAACCGGCATCAAGGCGGGGAAGCAAGACGGTTTTATCCGGCGACAGGATAGATGCGGTTTCCGCCATGAAATGCACCCCGCAAAAGAGGATGATTTCGGCATCTGTTTTAGCGGCTTTCCGGCTCAATTCCAGTGAATCGCCGCAAAGATCGGCAACCTCCTGGATTTCCGGCGGTTGATAGTTATGCGCCAGCATAATGGCGTTGCGCTCTTTAAGAAGTCGGCGGACTTTCTTCTTTTGCTCATCCATAATAAGTTTATCTTTCCTCATCGATATTAAGGACATCAACATTTTTTGGAATGATGAAGGTAAACAGGGAATCATTTAAATGCAATCCGAACTGGTAACCGGATAGTGCAATCCGGGTTTCATCCTTATAGGCATTGCGGGTTGCGATCTGAGTCACTAAAAACGTTTCGGGTTCGACGATAAGATGGATTTCAGCGACGTCCGGGTGGCTTTTTTTCGGTATGAGCTTGAGCGCCCAGGAATCCTTTTCCCGAGCAGCTTCAAGAGAAACGGAAAACGACTTTCGAATTTGCCGGA
>MGQD01000112.1 GCA_001797695.1 Deltaproteobacteria bacterium RBG_13_49_15
GCGAAGGATCCCAGACGCTTCCAATCCGACTCGACCAGACCCAGTTTTTCTCAATCTATCCTTTTCGATTAGGACATCAACGAATCCGATTCAATCGAAGAGATTCGAGGTAAACTTGAAAAAACCAGCGAATGGCTTAAAGAAGAGCGATGGGGTTTTGCCAATAGGATTTTGGGTCAAAGAAAAGAATTGACGCCCTTTATCATTAATCTCATTTTTTCGAATTGATCATTTTTTCTTTAAAAAACCTTGACAAGAGTTAACTGATAGTTTACTTGGATTTTATTATGGATGATTTCGAAAAAATAGCAATTGACCTATTAAGTGGAATAGGTAAACGAATTCGGAATATTAGGATCAATCAAGGGATGAATCTAAAAGATCTCTCCCAAAAAACCGGGTTTACTAAAAGCTATCTTAGCCAAATCGAAAACATGAAACGAGAGCCTCCCATTAGTACTCTTTCGAAAATCGCCTTTGTATTGAATGTCGATGTGGCATTCCTGATCAGCGGCGAGACACAAAACACCGAAGCTCCCAAGATCACCGTGGTTCGAAAAGGAGAAGGCAGAGCGAACTACGGACCGTTCGGAGAAAAAGGATTTCTTTACGAGTCGCTTGGCTATAAAAAGTTCGATCGGCTCATGGACGCCTATATCATAACGATCGGACCCGAGTTTCCTCCCAAAGCCTTTTTTCATGAAGGACAGGAATTCGTTTATGTTCTTGAGGGCGCTCAGGAGTTTATCTACGACGGGCAAACGTATTTTTTCGAGGAAGGAGACTGCTTTTTCTTTGACTCCGACAAACCCCACTACTCACGGACGGTCGGGAAAAAGCAAGGTAAAATCCTGATGGTTTTTGCAGTTCAAAAAGCCAGCGCTCCGGGAGAATTGCTGTCATTAAACAAGATAGAAATGGAGAAATAAACCGATGAAAAAAACGACGCTTTTCAAAAAATTAATGCTTGCAGACGAAATCCTGGTTATGCCCGGCTGCTACGATGCTTTGTCGGCCAAAATCGTGGAGATGGCCGGTTTTAAGGCGGTTACCATGGGGGGGTATTCCGCCTCTGCAGCCACCCTCGCCAAACCCGATGTGTCGCTTCTGACTCTCACCGAATATGTCCATATCGTCCGCAACATCGCACAGGCCGTGGATCTCCCCCTATTTGTGGACGGCGATACGGGGCACGGCAATGTGACCAATGTTCAGCGCACCATACGCGAGTTTGAAAACGCGGGGGCGGCAGGTCTTTTTATCGAAGACCAGGTCTTTCCGAAGCGCTGTGGGCATATGGACGGAAAACAGATCATCCCGACCATGGAAATGGTTGCAAAATTAAAAGCGGCGGTGGATGCCCGCGTCGATGAAGATCTGGTTATAATGGCCCGCACGGATGCCATCGCCGTTTGCGGAATCGGCGAGGCCATAGAAAGGGCGAATATTTACAAGGAAGCCGGAGCGGATCTCATCTTTGTGGAAGCTCCGACATCCATGGAGGAAATGAGGCGTATCAATGACAGCATCCAGGCGCCCACGTTGGCGATTCAAATAGAAGGTGGAAAGACACCGCTATTAAAGACGAAGGAGTTGGAAGCGTTGGGATACAACATCGTGGTTTATCCGAATGCACCCGTGTATGCCACAGCCTGGGCGTTAAGAGAACTCTGGCGGACCTTAAAAGAAGAAGGCACTACTAAAAATTTCACGAACAGGATGATTCACTTCGACGAATTCAACAAACTCATCGGCCTGGACAAGATCCGGGAACGTGAATCCTATTACTATCGGGATTTCTTTGCATCACTAGGGAAATAAATTTAACCACAAAAAGCAAGGAGGTTTATCATGAAAGCCACACGGATTTTTTTGGCGATTTTCGCGATGGTGCTCTTCTCGGTTCCCGCTGCAGCAGAACCCTATAAGCTGAGGATTACCCACCAGCTCCCCGACAGCCATCACATCGGTGTCAACGTCAAATACTTCAAGAGTCTTGTCGAAGAAAAGACCAAAGGCAAGGTGGTCGTTGAAGTCTATCCGGCCGCGCAGGCCTTCAAACCCAAGGAAGCGATCAATGCCGTGATTACCGGCGGCATCGAAGCGGCGGTAACAACCAATTTCGAGTGGGCGGGAATGCTTCCCATCATGGATGTGGTTCTGATTCCCTGGGTCATCACCGATCTATCGGTTATCGAAAAAGCGTTGAGCGGAGAGCCCGGGAAAATGCTCTTCAAGGCTTTGGAATCCAAGGGCGTGATCCCTCTGATGTGGTTTCTCCAGTGCCGCACCAACCTTTACACCTCCAACAAGGACCCTCTCCTTACAGCCGCGGATTTCAAAGGTAAAAAAATGCGGGGGGCTTCCAAGATCATGAACCTTGGGTCGGAAGCCTTGGGAGCCACGACGATGCCGATCAGCGGCCCTGAGGTATATATGGCTCTACAAAGAGGCACCATCGATGTCGGGCTGACAGGTATCGACGCGGCCCTGGCAAGACATTATTACGAAATCCAGAAATATGGAACCGTCGTGAACAACTTTACGGTAATCCATCCCATGTTTATTAACACCAAATTTTGGAATTCTCTCCCGACGGATTTAAGACAAACCATTCAGGAATGCGGGGCAGCCGTCCAGAAAAAAAGCATCCAGGACAGTGAGAAAGCAAGGGATGAAGCCATTACGGAGCTTCAAAAAAAGATGACGATTCATATTCAGACCGAACCGGAAGAAGCGGCATGGAAAGAACTTATGCAGAAACCGGTTCTGGACCATTTCATTGAAAAAACCGGGGCTGAAGGGAAACAACTAATTGATCTTATTACTAAAACAGGAAAATAATCCATGCGCCGGATGATCGGTTCTCTTGAAAAAATAATCGACACGCTGACCACGACCGCGGCTGTCGTCGGCGGGGTATTCACAGGTATTATGACCCTCATTGTCGGGTATGCGGTGGTGGGGCGGTACATTTTCAACCGCCCCATCGGATGGTCCGAGGAGATTTCAGAGTATCTCATGGTATGGGCTGTTTTCCTTGGAGCCGCCTACACCCTTAAAAAGAATTCCCATATCGGAGTCGATATTCTAACTTCAAGATTGAAACCCGAAACAAAAAGGATCTTCCTCCTGTTCCAATACCTGGTGGGCATTATTTTCTTTTCGATCCTTCTTTACAATGGGATTGAAATGGTGGCCTTGTCCCTGAAAATGGACAGCCGTTCCATGGCCATCGAGTTTCCACTTTTTGTCGCCCACCTATCCGTTCCGACAGGTTCGGCCATTCTGATTCTCCAATGTTTTCAAAAGATCCTCTTAATTCGCTCAAAAAGGCCCTAATGGAAACAATCATCATTTTCAGTATTCTTCTCCTGCTCCTTTTGACCGGACTTCCTGTTTTTATCTCACTTGCCACCCTTGCCATCGGCGCCCTCCTCATTTCCGGCTCGAATCTCTCCATCGTTTCCATGACCATGTATGGGGCGATGGAAAATTTCGTGCTCCTTGCCGTCCCTCTTTTCATGCTGATGGCCCATATCATGACCCGGGGAGGTGTCGGCGACGACCTTTTCGATTTCGTTCATGTATGGCTGAAGCACCTCCCCGGCGGTTTGGCGATGACCACGGTCGTCACCTGCAGCATCTTTGCCGCCATCTGCGGATCCAGCGCTGCCACAGCAGCAACCATAGGCATCGCGGCGATCCCTGCCATGAAGCGTTATAAGTATGACACGAAGTTCGTGCTCGGCCTCGTCGCTGCCGGCGGTACGCTTGGAATTTTAATTCCTCCCAGCGGTCCCATGATCATCTACGGAGCGGTCACCGACACATCCGTCGGAAAACTCTTCATGGCCGGCATTATTCCTGGAATCGTCATTTCAATCCTTTTTCTGATCTATTGTTGGGTGTATGCCTCAAAACGGCCGGAGCTTAAAGGGGAGAGCGCCTCTTCATGGACCGAACGTTGGAATGCCACAAAACGCGCCGCCCTCTCCCTCGTAATGCCCCCGGTCATCATCGGCGGCATTTACTTAGGCCTTTTCACACCCACGGAAGCGGCGGCCATCGGCGCAATTATGGCATTCATCATCTGTTTTATCATCTACCGAAGGCTCGGATTCAAGGATATCGTTCCCATCTTTCAAGATACTATGAAAACGACAACGATGATTTTTATGATCATCGGTGCAGCGATTTTATTCGGCCAGGTTCTCACCATCAACCAAATCCCTCAAAAAATCATCAATCTTGCGGTCCAGATGGAAATGGACAAATGGACCTTCCTGATATTCGTAAATCTTTTACTCATTTTCCTCGGATGCTTCCTCGAGGTTGTCTCCACCATTCTCATCGTCGTACCCATCTTTTTCCCCATTGTTCAGAGCCTTGGGATCGATCCTGTCTGGTTCGGCATCATTTTCACCATCAACATGGAGCTCGCCCTCATCACACCCCCGGTGGGCATGAACCTTTATGTTGTCATGGGGATAGCGGGAAGCACTATAAAGGATGTGGTCAAGGGCGTATGGCCCTTTCTCTTGCTCTTGGTTGCCGGATTGATTCTGATCATGATAATACCCGATTTGAGTTTATGGTTGACCCGGTTCATGAACTAGAAAAAAAGAGGGAAACACACATAAAAAACTGCGGCCATGGAGTTGGTTGAGCTTGGCGTCCTGGTCAATATGGTGAATCCGGATGCGGTGTTCGGTGATGAAAGCGTCTGCTCCGGATTATGGGAGCTGATCGGACCCGATCGAATGAAATCCCGCGGTCTTAAACCGGAGCATTTACAGGACTATTACTGCCGGAGAAGCCTGTTAAAGGTCAAGGTTTTAGCGGAACATGTCGGGAACGCGGTGGTCTTTTTTGCGAGCGAACTCACACCGACAACAGGAGCATCTCTTCCGGTTGACGCCGGAAATCCAGGAGCCTTCCCCCGCTTAGCATCAAAAAAATTGAAGCTCCCTGCCGCAAGCAGCAGGGAATGCGCTCGCTGTTATGGTTCATGTTTTCTCTTAATCCGCTTGGAAAAAAGCGACTTCTTATCATTTTTATGGAAAATCGCTCAGCTTAGGTGATATTATCACTCGATCTTCCTATTTTTCAAATGTGTGGATGTTGATATCGAGTGCCTTCAGATTAGCCGCAAATTTTCGGTCGAAAGTCACTACCATTGATCCGTTTCTGGTCTTACCGGACGCAGCAATAAGGGCGTCACCAAAATCGCGGATCGGGTCGGGCCACCAAGACAGGATTGTTTTAAAATCCACATCCTGAATAACCTCAATGCCGGGCATTTCAATAAGATCCTTAATCATCCTGCCGATCTCATCTTTGGGGACCTGGTAGATTCTGTCCAGCACATAAATGAATTCGGTCAAAACATACTGATGGCAGAAGATCACCGCCTTCATATGCGCTGCTGATTCGAACAGCGGGGCAACTTTCTGTTGCTGTTCCGGGTTCCGATCTGTAACGAAGGAAATCAGGGCATTCGTGTCAATGACATATCGCCTCACCGGTATTTCTCCATGCGGAGATTACGGGCAATATCAATGTCGCTGGCAATGTCTCCCTTTCCAATTTTTACAGCATTCCTGTACTTTAAGAAATTCCGTTTTGCGGGATAAAGCGTGACCTTGCCCTTTTCCACCTTCCATTCCAATGCGTCTTTCACAGAAAGGCCGAGAGTCTCGCGAATGGCTTTAGGAATAGTTGTTTGATATTTGGACGTAATGAGAGATTGCATATCGTTATCCTCTTCAGATGATTCCTTACGAATACAGAATAATGTAAGGAATGATGCACGTCAAGAAAAAAATAAAAACAAGGAGAAAAGCCGGCATGGATGAGGTCATCCCTTTCCTGCTCGAGCCCGAAATGACCGATAGGGCCTTTCGGAAAAAATGGCAACCGATGCTCAAATCGGCTAACTTAACGCCCATTTCCTGATTCAATTCCGATTGACAGCTCATCCTTTTTCGATAATTGAAAATCCATAAGCCACGGCACCTGCATGTCTCCATGAATGGCACTGCATTTTCGGAAAAAACCAAGACCACATCAAGCAATCGCAATGGATTGGAAACCCAACACCCTAAAAATACCGGCCACTATCAAAGCTGAGATATAAACCATGCATATTCAGGATATTCACCCAAGTGGAAATAGAGCCCGACTTTTTCATCCAATGGATATGGCAATAAATATTTTAGCTTAGAGAGAGTTCCATCCTTTGGTGGGATTGGAAATTCAATTAATCTGCTTGGTTTTCACTACTCAGGGTTGAGATAGAACTTTTTCGCCAGTGCGCCGGTCATTGAAGAGACAACCCGGCTGATTTCACTGAGATCTTCTCGACAGGAACGGGTCTCGGCGCCGACGATCAAGCCGGTTTCCACCTCTATGATCCGCGAGTCGATGCGCAGCGCATCTTTGATTTTCATCACCGAGCCTGTAATGATGGCGCCCGCACCCAGCATTTTACCGACTTTCCGAGCCTCTCCAGTATCAATGATCCCACTCTGACCGACTTTAAGTTCTTCGATCACTTTCTTTAATTGCTCGCGCTCAACGATTTTAAATGTATTGCT
>MGQD01000113.1:0-666 GCA_001797695.1 Deltaproteobacteria bacterium RBG_13_49_15
GGTTGGCCTACTCCATTTATTCGTACCTCTCTTCTTTCCTCGATAGCGGTCTCCTTGGGGTTTATGTGGGGACTGGAGAAAAAACCGTTTCCCGGGTCTTGCAGACCATTCTCAGGGAAATGAAGAAGTTAGCCGATGATTCCCTAAAGCCTAAAGAATTGCGGGCAGCCCAAGAGCAATTGAAGGGCAATCTTCTCTTAAGCCTGGAAAGCACCGACAACCGGATGTCCCGCCTGGCCAAGAACGAACTTTATTTCAACCGTTATATCAGCACGGAGGAGATTATTGAGGGCATAGAAAAGGTTGCCAGCGACGAGGTCAACGCTCTGGCCCAACAGCTGCTCCGGCCGGAATCCCTATCGCTTACCGCCCTGGGACCCGTAACAAAAGAAGCGATCCCCCCTGACCTTTTTTCAGCATGAAAGCCGCCCTCGTCAAAGTGAAAATTAAACGGGTCCGGGGCGATCAGGACCAGGAGATTCCCTTACCCCGGTATATGACCGAACATTCAGCGGGCATGGATCTTTTTGCGGCGGTGGATGAAGAAGTGATCCTGGAGCCAGGGGAGAGAAAGCTGATCCCAACGGGCATCGCCCTCTCCATCCCCGCGGGGTGCGAAGGACAGGTTCGGCCCCGGAGCGGGTTGGCCTTACGGAACGGGGTCAC
>MGQD01000113.1:672-869 GCA_001797695.1 Deltaproteobacteria bacterium RBG_13_49_15
CAACACTCCCGGGACCATCGACGCCGATTTCCGGGGGGAAATTGGCGTTTTGCTTATTAATTTTGGCCAAAAACCCTTCCAGGTAAAGCGGGGCGACCGGATTGCCCAACTTGTTATTGCCCCCGTATGCAGAGCTGTGTTAGAATTAGTAGAAGAGTTAGATGCCACGCCCCGGAACGAGGGGGGGTTTGGACACA
>MGQD01000113.1:917-1045 GCA_001797695.1 Deltaproteobacteria bacterium RBG_13_49_15
TAAAAGCCAAAATCTTGGGGGATAAGTTTGTTTCGGATTTCGATATTAGAATTTAGGATTTGATTTATTGGTTATGGCCTCATCCCTTTTATTCGACAAGCGACAGCGATTCTTCGTTGGGGAAGCCC
>MGQD01000113.1:1076-12072 GCA_001797695.1 Deltaproteobacteria bacterium RBG_13_49_15
GGCGGAGACCCCAACGCTTTTAAAACCCTTGCTTCTATACGTCATTACCCATGAGCTCATCCACGTCATCCGCTTCAGTATGGACCCGAAAAAATTCAATCTCAGCCCCGGAGAGAGAAGGATCGAAGAAGGAGACGTCCATCGGGCAACTTATGATCTTCTGAAATCCTTTGAAGATCCCCAAGTTGGGATTATGCTGGAGCGGTACCGGCCATGGTGGGAAAAATATGAGGGAGGAAATCCGAGATTATTCCCCCTTGACAAGGTCTGATTGCGTATCTAAATTTTAAAGATACCTGTTGGAGTTGTAGGCTTTTTTGATGAATTTTTTGGAGGTTGGGAATGCCCATCTACGAGTATAAATGCGAGCAGTGTGGAGAAACCATTGAAATCATGCAAAAATTCTCGGACAAACCCCTGAAACGGTGTCCTTCCTGTTCGGGGAAACTTTCCAAGATTATTTCCAACTGCAGCTTTCACCTAAAAGGGACTGGCTGGTACGTGAGCGATTACAAGAAAAAAGATTCCGGGTGGAAAGACAAGGAACCGGAAGCGAAAAAAACCGAGACGCCCAAGAATGAACCGCCGGCAAGCAAGACCGAAGAAAAGAAACCTTAATTTAACCCCTTCTTCCTTTCCAGTGGTGCCAGAGATAATAAATCACCCCGAGGGCGATGAGGCCGCCGATGACCAGGTCAAAACGGTGGAAGTATACCCCCAGAGTGTTCCAGTTCTGCCCTAACTTCATGCCGATATAAGCCAGCCCCAGGCACCAGGGAAAAGATCCGATAAATGTGTAGATTACGAAGCGGGTAAAGTTCATCCTGGCCACCCCGGCCGGGAAAGATATGAACGTCCGCACCACCGGAAGGAGGCGGCTGAAAAAAATGGCTAAGTCCCCGTACCGCGTAAACCAGCGGTCGGCTAAGTCGAGATCCCGGTGGGAAACGAGGACATATTTTCCATAACGTTCAATCAGGGGCCGCCCGCCGTAGAGCCCTAAATAATAAGCTGGAACTGACCCCACCAAGCAACCAAAGGCGCCGGCAAGTCCCACCTCCCATAATCCGAAATCCCCCCGAAAAACTAAATATCCGGAAAAGGGCATGATGATCTCGGAAGGCAAAGGGATACAGGCACTCTCTATGCCCATAAGCAAGATAATACCCAGGTAGCCCGAAGAAGAGATGATGTAGATGATGAAGGAAGCCAAGGTTTCGATCAACTGCGCGATCATTTTATCCCTTCCAGAAAATCCAAAAGATTACGACCGCCGCCAGAATCAGACGGTAGCCGGCAAAAACATTTAAGGTATGTTGCCTAAGGTAGCGCATCAGAAAAGCGATGGCCAGATAACCGATAATCCCCGAGGAAGCGAACCCAATGGCAAAGATCTCCCATTCCGCCGCCACTACCCGGGGAAGATGGCCGAGATGCAAAACAGTTGCCCCGGCAATGGCCGGCGTTGATAGAAGGAAAGAAAAACGGGTAGCCGCTTCCCTTTCGTATCCCCGCAGGAGACCGGCCGTGATGGTGATTCCGGACCGGGAAACCCCGGGAAGAAGGGCCAAGGCCTGGGCGAACCCTATGATGAGGGAATCTTTCAGGGTTAGCTTTGGCAAAGGATGAATTCGCCGGGAATAATTTTCCGCAAAGATCATCAGGAGGCTCACGATGATCAAGGGAAAGACGATAAGACCGGGGTTGCGAAAAGTACTTTCAATCGTTTTTTCCAGAAGGACCCCCGCGATAGCGGCCGGGATCGTGGAGAGGATGATGTATATGACCAATTTTTCTTGAAACTTCTCCATCCTTCGCCGGACAAGGACCCGGAAAAAACCGGCGATCATCTCAACCCAATCTTTCCGGAAGTACCAGAGGATCGCCAGCAAGGTGCCGGCATGCAGGGCCACGTCGAAGGTCAGGCTGTCTACAAGCGGATTATTCCAGTGGAAGAACCAGGGGATAAGGATGAGGTGGGCTGAGCTGCTGATGGGTAAAAATTCAGTAAGACCCTGTAAGGTGCCGAGAAGAAGGGCCTGGAAAGAAAGAGGGCATGTATCCATCGCCTATCAGGTTTCCTCCAAATTCCTCCAACCCGCCTTTTTTAAAAAGGAGGACAAAGGAGGAATTCCCGCCTAAACGGAATTTATGAGCGGCCGGCTGGCCGTAAGGAATTTCAGAATAAATTCTATAATTGACGGGGAAGGGGGAAAAGTCAAGGGATATTTAGCATCTTCTGTTTCAAATCCCAGTTCATTTCTTGACAAGCCAGGATTCATTATTCGATAATGAAATAATCACTCATTTCAACGATTCCTCGACGGTCAAATAAAAAACCTGAAGGCCCTCTGGAGTCTGCTATGAACGAACCGATTCAAATCGTTTGCCCCTATTGTAGTGCGGTTAACCGGATGCAAAGCGAAAGATTGGACGACCGGCCCAAATGCGGTAAATGCAAGGAAGATTTGTTCGCGGCCCATCCCGCAGAGCTTACCGCAGCCAATTTTGATAAGACCATTACGCGCAATGAACTCCCGGTGGTCGTGGATTTCTGGGCCTCTTGGTGCGGCCCGTGCAAGATGATGGCTCCCATTTTCCAACAGGCGGCTGCCCGACTTGAGCCCCGGGTTCGCTTGGCGAAATTAAATACGGAAATCGAACCCATGATCGCGCAGCAATTCGGAATTCAAAGCATCCCCACCACCATCATCTTCAAGAACGGAAAAGAAATCGCCCGCCGAGTCGGCGCCATGGACCTCGGCACCCTTTTGCAATGGGTGCAAACGTATGCCTAATAGGTGGATCAAAATGGAGAAAGAAGAAAAATGTCTATAACCTGAAAAGGAGGCTTTGAGAACGAGAATATTTTTCCTTGATAACAGATCGTGGCAAAACGAAGCGCTCCAAAAATTTGCAATTTTTTAGCGGGGCGAACCAAGCAGATACCGGGAAGAATATCCTAAGCGGCGAAAAGCCGCCTTTTCCGGAGATCTCAATGACACCGGAAGATATAACCCATAATTCTCGAATGCGCCGCGAGTGGCGGTGCTTGAGAGAACGAATAGGAAAGGGCTGGGTCGTCGGGCAAAAAAGGGAAAATTTACCTGACCTTCAATCCTTCATCGAGGTAGCGGATTATGGGGAACAGGAAGAACTCTATCACCCGTCTTTGGCCAACATTGATCTCGGTGGTGACGGACATGCCCGGTTTCATCCTGTAAATTGTGCCGTCCTTTATTTGCAGCGTGTCCGCAACCATTTTCACCCTGACCGGGTAGCCGCCGGCTTCCGTCCCCTTCTCCTGCTCTCCATCCTTTCCCTTATCGTTGCCCTTTTCCTCGAGACTAAAGGGGTTGATCGTCTGCACCAGCCCTTCAAGGGTCCCGTACTTCTGGAAATCGAACGTATCCACCTTAATCACGCAACGTTGACCCTCTTTCACAAAGCCGATGTCCTTATTGAACACGATGGCATTGACCACAAGGGGGGTATTCTTCGGAACCAGGCTTACGACAGGTTGGGCCGTCGTTACGACACCTCCAATTGTCTTTACGGGTAAAAGATGGACATACCCGTCGACCGGCGAGATAATAGCCTTTTTCCCCTGCCTGAATTTAATATTGCTGACCTCGGCTTCCAGGATATTTCTGCTTTGCATGTTCATTGAAAACTCCGAGAGCAGTTTCTCCCGGAAGGTATTCTTGAAGGTCTCAATCTCGTCATTTATCCGCTCAAGCTTGGTCGCCATCTGCTCCGCCTGGCCGGTCTTGACGTCAAGTTCTTTCTCCAGGTTCATTCTTTCCTTCATCTTTTCCCGGTAGCGATTCTCGGCCAGGGCCCCGATTTCGACCAGCGCCTTCTGTCGTCTTTCGTCTTCCTGCGTGATATTGAGTACTCCCTTTAAGCTGCGCATCTCCTCCTTCAGCGTATCCAGGGCGCTTTGAGTCTCCCGATACTCCTTTTCCTTTTCCTTCAGGGTCGAGGCATAAATATTTCTTTGGGCATCGTACTGGGCAATCTGGGTCTTCACCGTCTCCGCGGGAAAATCCTTATCGGAAGGCGAAAAACTTCTGTCAGAAAGAATCGCATTGATTCTTTCCATCGCCAGCCGGGAGAGCTTCATATTCCCTTCCTTGCCCTCAAGATCGGCCTTGTCAATCGAGGGATCGATCTCCAGAAGAATGGCGCCTTTCTTAACGAAATCTCCTTCTTTTACATGAATGCCTGTCACGACACCCGTCTCTAACGGTTGCACTACCTTCACATCCCCCAAGGGAATGATCTTTCCCCGGGCCGTGACCACCACATCGACCTTCACAAAATACAAACCGAGCAAGATGACGATCATGAGGGAGATGATGGTCCACAAAAAAATCGTCCCCAACGGGTTGGCCGGCCGTTCCTCGATCTCCGTGAGGATGGGCTTAAAATCATGATAATCGGCATTTTTCTTCACAGGCGGCTTTCCTCCTGCTGTTGATACAGATAGGCGTACAGGCCATTTTGCTTCATCAGGGAGTCGTGGTTCCCGGTTTCCACAATCTTGCCCCGGTCAATCACGATCACCAAGTCGCAGCCCCGCATGACGGAGAGCCGGTGAGCGATAAAAATCACCGTCCTGCCTTGCCGGATGAGGTTCAGATTTTTTTGGATGCTCCGCTCCGATTCGTAGTCCAGGGCGCTTGTGGCCTCATCGAATATGAGGATGTTCGGGTTCATGATCAGTGCCCTGGCAATGGCGATCCTCTGCTTTTGCCCCCCGGACAACGATGATCCCCTTTCTTCCACGTAGGTGTCATATCCCATGGGCATCTCGGAAATGAATTCATGGGCGCCGGCGACCCGCGCGACCTGGATGATCCGCTCCATGCTCGCATCGGGCGCGGCCATCGCGATGTTATCCCTGATGGTTCCGCTGAAAAGAAAGCACTCCTGCAGCACAATCCCCGTTCTGTACCTTAAGAAGAGAGGGTCCAGGTGCCGGATATCCACACCGTCAACCAGAATCGAACCCTCTAATGGAAGGTAGAGCCGTTGAATAAGCTTGGCTATGGTACTCTTGCCTGAACCGCTGCGTCCCACGATCCCAACCATCATGCCGGGATTTATGTTGAAACTCACGTGATCAAGCACCAGAGGGGCATCCGGAGCATACCGAAAGGAGACCTCTTTGGCCACAATCCCCCCTTGAAGCCGGTTTACCGTGATTGCGCCGCCCACGACCTCAGGCGGTGTATTGATGATATCCCCGATCCTGTTCAGTGAGAGTTTCGCCTGCTGGAAATCCTGCCACATGTGCACCAGCCGCAGGATAGGCCCGCTTAACTGGGAGCCGAACATCTGGAAGGCGATGAGCTGGCCCACACTCAATCTGCCTTCAAAGACCAGGCTCACGCCAAAATAAATGACGGCCAGCGTCATCATTTTCTGCAGGGTCTGAGAGGATGAAACGGCGATATTGGCGAGGTTGGACAGCTTGAAGGCCGAGAGGATATAGTCGCCGAGGCTATTTTCCCAGTCCTTGATCATCTTGCCTTCAATCGCCAGGGATTTCACGGTCTGGACCCCGGTGATCGACTCGACCAGGAAAGATTGGGCGGCAGCTCCTTTCTGGAATTTTTCATCAAGCCTGGCCTTGATCATCGGCGTCGCCAGAAAAGAGATCAGGGCAATGACCACTACGAATAAGAGAACGATCATCATCAGATAAACACTGTAGAGCGCCATGATCGCCACAAACACCACCGAAAAGACCGTGTCGAGCAGCACGGTCAGCGATATATTGGTCATGAACTGCCTTAAATTCTCCAGCTCCCGAACCCGCGCGATAATGTTCCCGACTTTCCGAACCTCGAAGTACCGGAAGGGCAAAGACAGCAGATGCCTATAGACCTTCGCGCCAAGACTCGCGTCGATCTTATTGGCCGTGTGGTAAAGCAGGTAATTCCGCATGAGGTTAAAAACCGTGTCAAAAAGGAGAACAACCATAAATGCCCCGGCGACAACCTCCAGCGTGGTCAAGGCATGGTGGGCAAGGACCTTATCGATGATGACCTGGATGAACAGGGGCGTAACCAGGCCGAAAAGCTGGATGAAAAACGAAGACAGAATAACAGCGGAAAAGACGGGACGGTGCTTGAGAAACTCCTTGAAGAGCCAGCGGATGTTGAGGAAAAACTCGGTCTTGGTGAAGCGGGGATAAACGGCGATGGCCAGCCCGCTCCACGAATTCTGAAAGGTTTCCGTCGATGTTTCCGTCATCTTCTTTTCCAGGCAGTCGAATATGAATATTTTCTTATCCTTCTTGCCGATGAGGACATGGTAATTCCCATCATTATTAAGGATGATGGAGGGGGGCGGGTACTTCAGGAGTTCATCGGCGGATTTCAACCTTTTCAGGCGCGAGCGCATGCCATGGTCCTTGAGGATCCGCAGGACCTCCTCCGGCTTCAGCTCGTCCTTTACGAAGTAACGCCTTTTTACGGCCTGGACGTCTATGCCGACAGCGTGGATCTTCGATACGACTTCAATGCTTATAAGGGCCGTTTCCATAATACTCACTCATGAAATTTTTATAATCCGCCTCCAGAACCAACCTCTTCTCATAAACGGCCATGGCATGCTCGGCCACTTTCCAATCCCGCTCGACGGTGAGGGTATCCTTTTCCATCTCCATGATGTCCAACAGGCTTCTTTCCCCGAAGCCATGCGCCTTCTTCGTGATGTCGAGCATCTTTCCGTACTGATCCGCAATTTTGCGGTAATGTTTAAGGGCCTTTGACAACTCTGCGTACCCGGCATGCAGCGTCTTGATCTCCCTGCCTTTTTCTTCCCTGACCGCCTTGATGCTCTCCTCCTGCCTTTGGGTCTCGTACATATTTCTCTTTCGTTCCCACTTTCGGACCCCGCCGTCAAAAAGGGGGAGACTGATCAGGATTCCTGCAAAGTAGGCCGTCTCCCGAATTTCCCGGATGGATCCATCCAGGCTGTTCGGGCTGCTGCCATAATAGTCGTATCTCCCATACAGAGAGACGTCCGGCCAGAAATTGTTCGCCGCCGCCTTTGCCTTGAATTTCACCGCCTCAAGCTCCTTCAGGCGGGCCTTGTATTCCGGCGTTTCCTCAACGATTCTGTTGAATTCCGTGATCTCCTTTTTGCCGTCCGAGACGAATGTTTCAACTTCCACGTCCTCGCCATAGGTTTTTCCCGTATAACTGCAAAGACGTTCAAGGTTTTCCTTGACCTCCCGCCGGATGGTTGCCATCTCCTTCTCCGTGCCGGATACCTCCGTTTCCACCCTCAGAACTTCTTCGTAAGACGCCTGCCCATTGACAAAAGCTTGCTTCTTCAAACCGAGGACTTCCCGCAGCCTCTTCAAAATCTCAGATGCATATTTCAGCTTAATCTTGCCCTCGGCCAATAAGCTGAAGATGTCCGTCAGTTCCCTGAGCAGCTTCTTGACCTCTACGGCACACTCGTGGATTTTAGCGTCCCGTAACTGCTCATAATAGTATGCTTCAAACCGCTTTCTATACCAGTGCGAGAGATAATATTGGCCCGAAAGGTATATGCTTGATCTCCAGCCGCTCACATCCCCGCCGATGACCTCTCCGAAAATCGTGTTGAAACCCTGCTCCCTTCTATCGAGATTTTCAAACCTCTCGAACCGGCTGTTCAAGCTGATCTCCGGATAGAGGCCGGCAAAGTTCTGCCGGTAGGTGGCATCCGAGACATTAACGTCTTCCACCTTCACCCTGATTCGGGCGGAATGATTCAAGGTATCCCGGATCGCATTCCGATAGGTAAGCTCTTCCGCCCAGGAAAACGAAAGGATCTCAAGAATAAACACGAGTATTATCTGTACACTGCAAATATAAAAAAACATCGGTGATATCCGCCGGAGGGAATAAAAAACCCTCTGCCGCTTTTTGAGGAGAGGAATATTCTTCCCTTCCCAAAGGCAGCAGAGGGGTTTTTATCCATCATTGCCAATCTTAGGGCTGGTGCCAGCTCTGGGCAAGCGTGGTAATGTAAAGCTCGTCGGTCTTCATCGCGTTGTACTTCTGGATGACATCGAGGCCCGGATCATCGTTGATGTAGCTCATCGTGTTGACGATATTCTCGATGTCCTGTCGGTTGATATAATATCCATCCGTGACCGCAAGGCGCTCGGCCCCGGACTCCGTTTGAGAGAACTGATCCGTAACCCTCATGTAATTGGTCTCATCGACAAACAGATAAAGGTCATTATCATCTTTCACGATGACGGGCTCGGTTTCCTGGATCCCGCCCGTCATGCTCACGATGTCCATATCGCCCGGCTGCGTGCTGTAATCAGTGATCGTATCCTGCCCGTCTGTCCTTCTAAAGATATAGGTGTCGCCGTCGATCCCGCCATTGAGGGAATCGTTGCCCGCTCCCCCTTCGAGAGTATCGCCCCCGGCATTCCCGGTCAGTGCGTTGTTCGCTGTGTTTCCGGTCAAAATGTTGTTGGAGGCATTCCCCGTCCCATTGATGGCATTTGTTCCCGTCAGTGTCAGGTTCTCGACATCCGAACCTAAGGTATACGTGATGGAGCTCTGAACCGTATCGCTCCCTTCACTGGCGTTTTCCGTAACCACATCTCCAGTGCTCCCCACAACATAGATATCGTTACCGGTTCCGCCCACCATGGTGTCGTTTCCCGAGCCACCGTCAAGCGTATCGTTTCCGGCATTGCCGGTGAGGGTATTTGCCCCACTATTTCCGGTAAGAATGTTATCCAGCCCATTGCCCGTCCCGCTTAGGCCGCTGCTTCCGGTAAGTGTCAGGTTCTCCACATTCGAACCCAGGGTATAAGTGATCGAACTCTGAACCGTATCGATACCTTCACCGAAAGACTCAGTCACAACATCTCCCGCATTGTCCACAACATAGGTATCATTGCCTTCACTGCCCGCCATATTATCCGCGCCGCTACCTCCATTTAATGTGTTTGCAGCAGAATTGCCAAACAGGTTGTTATTCATCGTATTGCCAGTTCCATTTATAGCATCGCTACCTACCAAGGTAAGGTTCTCCAGGTTCGAGCCAAGGGTGTAGGAGATATAACTTTCAACTGTGTCTGTACCTTGCCCCGATTTCTCCGTAATCGTGTCCTGAGAATTATCCACGACTAAAATATCATTTCCCCGACCTCCGTTCAACGAATCTGCACCCGGGCCACCATCCAGGGTGTCATTCCCATCTCCACCCTTCAGCGTATTGGCAGCGCTATTGCCAACCAAGATATTGTCCCACGCATTGCCGGTCCCATTTATTGCGCCGGCTCCCGTAAGAGTGAGATTCTCAAAGTTCACACCGAGAGTGTAGGTAATAGAGCTCATTACCGTGTCGGTCCCTTCACCGGCATTCTCGGTTACCACGTCACCCGTATTGTCCACAACATATGAATCATTACCATATCCACCGCTCATCGTATCTGCACCCGCACCACCATCGAGGACGTTATTACCATGGAAAGCCGTTATTACGTTGTTCAAAGCATTGCCCGTGCCATTTATGTCTAAAACAGATAAATTCTCATCCCCCAGGGTAAGATTCTCGATATTCGGACTAAGCGTGTATGTTACCCAACTGTTAACACTGTCAGTTCCTTCGTTAGCGTTCTCGATTATCACGGCACCAGCGCCCACACCATATGCATCGTTGCCAGTACCCCCCATCAAGGTGTCCCCCTCGTCACCGCCTAACGAATCATTTCCAGCTCCCCCGGTTAGGACATTGGCCGCATCATTGCCGACCAGGAGATTATCCAATGCATTGCCCGTACCATTAATGGCATCAATCCCCGTTAGATAAAGGATTTCAAGAGTAGGATCAAGCGTATAGGTAATAGAACTTTTTACTGTGTCAACCCCCTCATTGGCATTCTCGGTGACAATGTCACCCGTGTTGTCCACGAAATATGTATCATCGCCGGTACCACCGATCATAGTATCCGCACCCGCTCCGCCGTCCAATATATCCCCGCCATCCAAACCCATAAGGACATTGGTCGCACTGTTGCCCGTCAGAACATTTTGTTCCGCATTACCGGTGCCGTCGATGGCATCGCTCCCCGTCAATGTAAGATTTTCAATATTTGGACTCAGCGTATAAGTAACCGAACTCAGAACTATGTCAGGAGGTTCCCCGCTCGGATCCTCCAGAATAATGTCAGCCACGTTGTCCACGATATAAGTATCGCTACCCCAGGCCCCTATCATAGTGTCCCCACCCTCGCCGCCGTCCAATACATCATTCCCACCTCCGCCATTAAGGACGTTAACCGCGCTATTACCAATAATTATATTGTTGAGGCCATTGCCAGTGCCATTGATGGCGTCTACCCCTGTCAGGGTAAGGTTTTCGATATATTGGTTGGCATATGAATCAAGCGAGATAGTGATAGAACTCTCCACCGTGTCAGTCCCCTCATTGTAACTCTCGGTTACCACGTCGCCCACATTATCAACGATGTACGTATCATCGCCGATCCCGGCAACCATGGTATCCGCAGCCGCGCCGCCATCCAGGATGTCATTGCCGTCCTCACCATAAATCGTATCAATGCCGCCGCCGCCTAATATCACATCAGCTCCGATTCCACCCCAAATGCTGTCATCGCCGTCATCGCCGTATATCGCATCGTCTCCATCAAGGGCCACGAGAATGTCATCGCCAAGGCCGCCGCTGATGATATCGTTCCCCGCATCTCCTTGAATTTGATCGATTCCGTCGCCGCCGTATATCTCATCGTTGCCATCGCCACCCAGGATGATATCGTCACCAAGGCCGCCATCGATATAATCAGCCTCTCCATATCCGGCAATCTGGTCGAAACCGTCCCCACCCTCAATGTAGTCTATACCGGCATCACCGTATATCGTGTCATCGCCGGCATCGCCATACATTACATTGTCGCCGGCCTCCCCATAAATAATATCGTTGTCGTCCCCACCGTAGATTGTAT
>MGQD01000113.1:12082-16559 GCA_001797695.1 Deltaproteobacteria bacterium RBG_13_49_15
TCCGCCATAAATGCTGTCATTGCCGGCATCGCCGTATATCTCATCGTCTCCATCAAGGCCCGCAAGGGTGTCGACACCGAGGCCGCCGTCAAGGTAATCGTTGCCAGCATCGCCTTGAAGTTGGTCAATGCCATCCCCGCCATACAATTCATCGGCGTCGTCACCGCCCAAGATGATATCGTCATTGAGACCGCCGTAGATGCGGTCAGCGCCAGCATCTCCCTGAAGCCAATCGTTCCCGTCACCGCCATAGATTTCATCATTTCCGGCCTCGCCCAGTATGGTATCAGCCCCCGTCCCTCCATCAACAAAATCATTCCCCGCTCCCTCAACTCCATTATCGCCCTCGATATAATCGTTTCCATCCCCTCCGAAAATTGTGTCGTCGCCGCCATAGCCAATGAGAGTGTCCGCCCCGGCTTCCCCATCTATATAATCGTCACCTTCGAGTCCGCTGTAATCGCCATAAATTGCGTCGATTCCGTCACCCCCAAAGAGAATATCCGACCCGCCGCCGCCCCAGATTTGATCGTCATCGTTTCCGCCGTCAATATAATCATTTCCCTGGTCGTTGACCGGCACCCACGAGGCGTCACCTTCCAAAATATCATTGCCCGCACCGCCGCTAATAAAATCACCCCCGGCTTCGCCGATAACCGTATCAATCCCCTCTCCGGCATAAATTTCATCATCGCCGCCACCGCCATATACAAAGTCATTGCCGGTTCCGGTATAAATCACGTCGTTACCCTGGAATGTGCTTGGCACAATGGTCACATTACTGAAGCTGACGTCCACTCCTTGCGTAATCGTAAATGACCAGTCGCGAGTGGCCACGCTATAATCGTCATCACCGAAAATGGCATCGTCACCGCCTCCGCCCACAAGCAGGTCGTGCCCATCTCCGCCGAATAAGGCATCATTGCGATTCGAGCCATAGACAAAATCATCTCCGGCATTGCCCGATGCCAGATCCCCTTTCTCGTTGATTCCCTGCGCCACTTCACCATCCGCAATGAGCGTGGCCATCTCGCCGTAATTTTCCCCAAAAACCTGGTCGTCCTCCAGTCCGCCCCAAAGGATATCGGCCCCGGTGCCGCCTTCAACAACGTCTTTGCCCGCCGGAGCATAGGAAGGGGCGCCCGCAAGATCACTGCCGTCTCCCCCTAAAAGCCAATTGTCGCCGCCGCGCCACGCGGTAATGGAATCATCGCCCCCTCCGGCTTCGATCCGATCATTGCCAGGAGTATCATAAAAAGTATCTTCCCTGTTCGGCTCGGGATTGTTCGGGTCAGCGATGAGATTGCCCCATTCGTCATATTGAGGAGGATCATTGAGAGGTGCAAGGTCTCCAATAATTGTATTGGTCGTCTGCGCGTCTTGCGGAGCATCCATTAAATGAATGCCAAAATCCCCGTCTTGAAAATTCTCGCCCAGATTTATTGTGCTTCCATCGGACAAGGTTATTGTCCAAGGAGAGTTGTTGGTCAATGTGATCCTTCCGCTCGCATCTTTCCAGACACTTGATGTTCCAACTTGGTAGACCTCACCTGTCACAATATCTCCGACATTGTATTCTTGCATTTGTACAACAATTCTACCCAGGTCATCCTCATCTATAATCACGTCGTTGCCATCCCCAGTCGTACTGAAATAAGTGTCAAGTCCCGTGCCACCCAATAGGATATCATTCCCAAGGCCGCCCCAAATTTTGTCATCCCCTCCTCCACCATAAATAACGTCATTCTCAGCACCACTCCAAATGTGGTCATTGCCTCTCTCTCCAAACATAAGATCCTTTTGCGGAGTACCTATCAGAACATCCTCAAAATTATTTTCGTCTAAATATCCATAAGCGAGCAGCCCTTTTCCGACCATTACATTATCAATCGGCTGTTGCTGCCCATAATTGGTGATCAGATAAGTTTCGGCGGGTTCTATCTCAGCGTCTATTGATAAAGGGGGAGGTGGAAACCCCTGCCTACTTTCGTAAGCCTCGATTTCACTCTTATGAAGTGTATACATCCTCATTATCTCTTTGGAGTTATCAGGCGTATAACCCCCGGAATCCTCCAGCCCAAATAAATCTGATTCAAGGTATCGGCGCGTGGCATAGGCCGCCAGCTTTTGCTTATTTGAGTCATAACGTATTTCAAACCAGGCCTCGGCACGGTTGTCATTGATAATTGCATCTTTGAGTTTAGGACCCAATAGATCGGTTTGACCTAATTTTGAATTATAAGCCAAGGATACAAGAGCCATTCGTTCTTTTGAATCAACCATCGAGTACCCTAACCAACTGTTAACTCTGCCTTCATACCATGGGATGACATTGTCATAGGCATTTTTTGACTCTGTGGAATTGTTAAACTCAAAGGTTGGTCTTCTGTTAAAGGATGGGAATAAGTTATAGTCGTCATCTATAGAACGGAAATACATAAGATCATTTAATTCCTCTTGAACTGCGCCATCAGTAGAGTACCTGAATCGAACCGCTTCTCTGATTTGTTCAATGTAATATTGTTCGGCGCTCAATGCATCCCCGGTTAATTGAGTGCCATCTACATCGAAACCAAGTACTCGTAACACATGGTCCAGATTGCTCCCTACAGCTAAATTAATACCTATGCCTATATGCGGTATTCCGCCTATATCTCTATAGGCATCCCACCTCTCCCCTTCAACGCCCGACTGTCTTAAAAAATCATACCGGTCTTGGGAATAATTATTTGTAAAATTAGAATGTAAGTCTGTTAACATAGCTCTCCTCCTTAAGTAATTTAAATTGATGATTATTTTTCAGTCTTATAGCGATATCTACAAATTTCTTCTGTTAAAACATTTAACCCACCTTCTGATTTCGTCATAAATATTTTTAAATAACCTGTTTGATCAAAGCTCTCGCTCCACCGATCAAAATAGATTTTGTTCTTATATGAAAAGACATCATACATCGAAAATTCCCATCCTTCTGTCAGAGATTTATTTATAACTCTGAGGTTTTGAAGGAGTGGCGTTGTTTTCTTAATATCTATTTCACTTTTATCCTCATTTAACACCAATATTGCAATTCCAAAGTGCTTTCCTGCTGGACATCGGCCGTCAAAATATTTGATTACATTTTCATCTTTTCCATCGTTATCAATATCAACCCGTGCTATCATGATTGTGGTTGCATTATCTTTGAGCCGCCATTTTAGAAATTTCTCCCATTCTTGAAGATTTTTATCCGGGTCCCCAAAAGTAGACTGCAGGCCCAAAAAACACTCAACTTTTCTTAAGAACTCTCTATTTTTCCACAAATCGATCTCTTGCCATTCCGGTTTCTTGAAATCAGTGAACTTTGGATTTATCTTCCTTTCGCAGACCATATACTCCTTAAGAACCAATGAATTCAGGTTCTTCCCATACTCCTCACAGACTTCGATTCCCTTTCCTTTCACCAGCACATATTCATCCGCTAAGGCTAATGATGGAAAAATAAAAACCAAAAAGAATATCATGAGAATTTTCCTTCTCATTACTCTTTCCTCCTTTCATTTAATCTTCTATCCATAAATTGCCCATCCGCATCCCCGCATATTTGTCCAAACTTACATTCTCACCTGCCGAAATCAGATACGGCGACACCACCTTATTAAAAAACAAGCCCAACCCTCTTCGGTTTGAAGAACGACCGGATAAATCCTGCTAATCCAAAACAAGATAACCTTTTGGTTTGGTTGCCTCCGGAGTCTGGGTCCCCCGATTTTACGTATTGCTCTCCAGTTCAGCCCCTTGATCTTTTCCCCTATTATAATTCGAACCTTTTGGGTGATCGATATTTATCCTTTATCCGAAAGAAAAATGAATGCATCTGGGAATAGATTTTCCCCGGCATTGAAATCCCAAACCATGATGATCTGAGTTGCGAATATAGATGTAATATCGTGATGTTACCGAGAGAGAGAGAGAGAGAGAGAGAGAGAGAGAGAGAAAAAAAAGAAAGGATTATTCCGCGGAAAAAGCAATGGCATTGGCACAGAAGGTTTCCCTCCCTCATGGTTTCCCGTTAGAAAGGCCTACCGAAATGCCAAGATACCCGAAACTACTTGAAAGACGAAATGGCCCAAAAAGATTGAACTCCCTGCTGGCCTGATGGTCAGCGCTATAAACATTAAAAATGGGGAGGAATACGAATAACAGACTAAAATTCAAGTCACCGACACACCGCCAGCTTATAACAAAACGGGGGAAATCTGTCAAGAAAATTTTTGATTTTTTTCAATCCCTCAGTTATGGGGGTTTAGATTTTGGTCTATCGCCGTAAAAGTGATCAATCACTATGAGGATTTTTCTTCCTTACAGAGTTTCTTATATGATCGAAGCGGGAAAAGAAAAGGATACTTTGGCATTAATACCGCAATTCTATGATTTTTCTTGACTTTATAGCTGCCGAGTTATATATAAAGGCATCAAGGGGCTAACTTTTCAGACT
>MGQD01000114.1:0-11064 GCA_001797695.1 Deltaproteobacteria bacterium RBG_13_49_15
GGCCGTTGATCCCGTTTCGGCACTGGGTAAGAACGATTTTGGGGGACCGCTGTTCATAAGGGATCAGCTGATCATTGATTTGGATTGGTCGAAACGACTGAACGATGTTCCCGACGCAATAGTCCGGTTTGATGTCCCCAATTTCGACGATTCCGGCCAGTTGATACCGTAGCCCGATTCCGGGCGGGACGCTTTTTTCAGGCATATTGAGAATGCGACAGACGACATAACGGTTTCCGGCAGCAAAAGATCCGTTGTCGGTTCTCCATAAAAAAATCGTATCTCTTTCACTGATGATCGTTTTATCGTCCATGACCTTAAATATGGACCCGAGAGGTGAAACCGGCGCTGCCTTGATATATCCGGCGGCATGGATTGGAGCGTAAATCGAGAAAGGAGCCTCTTTTTCCGGTCGGACCTTTCCCATCAGAAGTTGTTTTGGGATCTTTTTCGTTCCGGACCTGTGAAATAGCCGGATCCGTTCTCCCGGCGGAATTTCGTAAGGGTTTTTGATATGTGGATTATCCTTCCAGAGTTCGGGCCAGTAGGATTGAGAATCGAAGAAGCGTTCGGAGAGACTGATCAGGGTGTCCCTTTTTTGCGACGTGTAGTAGATACCAAATTCATGCCCGATGATCTCTTCGGTTTGTTCGGCGACAATGGCGGACGGACAAAACAGAACTCCGAAAAGGATCAGGATGAATACCGGCAAACCAAAGAATCGGCCGAATGCATTTGGCATGACAGACCTCTTTTTTGGGGTTGGGAGGGAAAGAACGGATTTTAGTCTTATCAATTGCTGATAATAAAATATCTCAAAATTTTTTGAAAGTGTCAAGATTGGAAAAAGAAAGTGAAAAACCGGAAGAAATAGATAAAAAAAGCCCCCACTGATCGGTGAGGGCTTTTTGTATAAAGAGTTAAAAAATTTGGATGGATTACATCATGCCGCCCATACCACCCATACCGCCCATGCCACCCATACCACCCATGCCACCGCCACCGCCGCCCGGCATCGGAGGCTGCTTTTCATCGGGTCTTTCAGCCACCATGGCTTCCGTGGTCAGCATTAACGCAGCCACGCTCCCTGCGTTTTGCAGGGCAAGACGAACGACCTTAGTCGGATCGGCGACGCCTGCTTTCAACAGGTCCTCGTAAATATTGGTTTCAGCATTAAAACCGAAAGCCCCTTCGCCTTCCAACACCTTATTGAGAACAACGGAGCCTTCAAAGCCTGCGTTTTCAGCGATCATCCGGAGCGGTGCTTCCAGCGCCCGTTTCACGACCTTCACTCCAAGCTTCTGATCGGCTTTGATTTTTAGTTTTTCCAGGGCATCAATGCACCGTACCAGCGCCACGCCTCCCCCCGGCACGATCCCCTCTTCAACAGCGGCCCGGGTGGCATTCAGTGCATCTTCGACACGGGCCTTTTTTTCCTTCATTTCCGTCTCCGTTGCAGCGCCGACATTGATGACGGCGACTCCGCCGATCAATTTGGCGAGTCGTTCCTGAAGCTTTTCACGATCGTAGTCGGAAGTGGTTTCATCGATCTGAGCGCGGATCTGTTTGACCCGGCCTTCAAGGGCGCTTCGGGAACCGGCGCCGTCCACAATGGTTGTGTTGTCTTTATCGATGGTGATCCGTTTGGCCTTCCCAAGATCCGAAATATTGAGGTTTTCGAGTTTAATTCCAAGATCTTCTGAAACGACCTGACCGCCGGTAAGAACGGCGATGTCTTCAAGCATCGCTTTTCTTCTGTCGCCGAATCCAGGCGCCTTGACTGCCGCAACCTGAAGGGTGCCCCTCAGCTTGTTCACAACGAGCGTGGCCAAGGCTTCGCCTTCCACCTCTTCAGCGATGATCAGAAGGGCTTTTCCCATCTTGGCCACCTGCTCCAGAACCGGAAGAAGATCTTTCATGTTGCTGATTTTCTTTTCGTTGATAAGGATGAGCGGATCATTTAAAGAGACGACCATTTTTTCCGCATCGGTCACAAAATAAGGGGAAATATAACCTCGGTCGAATTGCATCCCTTCTACGACCTCCAGGGTGGTTTCCATGGATTTGGCCTCTTCTACCGTAATGACGCCTTCTTTCCCCACCTTGTTCATGGCTTCAGCAATGATGTTTCCGATGGTCTCATCGTTATTCGCGGAGATGGTTCCCACCTGAGCGATCTCCCGCTGATCTTTGGTCGGTTTGCTCATGCTTTGAAGCTCTTTGACGACCGTTTCAATGGCCTTTTCAATTCCACGTTTGATAGCCATTGGGCTGTTTCCTGCCACGACCATTTTCACTCCTTCCTCATAAATGGACCTGGCAAGAATGGTCGCCGTGGTGGTGCCGTCGCCGGCCGTATCGCTTGTTTTGCTCGCGACCTCTTTGACCATCTGGGCGCCCATATTTTCAAACTTATCTTCCAGTTCGATCTCTTTGGCGACGGTAACGCCATCCTTGGTTACGGTCGGAGATCCCCATGATTTTTCCAGAACTACGTTTCTCCCTTTGGGCCCGAGGGTTACTGCTACCGCATCGGCCAATGTCCTGATCCCGTTCAGCATCGCCTCACGGGCTTTCATATCGTATTTAATTAATTTTGCTCCCATGTTCGCATTCCTCCGTCGCTGATGAATTAATCGATGATTCCCAGAATATCTTCTTCGCGCATGATGAGATACTCTTTACCTTCCAGTTTAACCTCTGTCCCTGAATATTTGCCGAAAAGGATCCGATCTCCTTTCTTCACCTGCAAAGGTATACGTTTACCGTCGTCGTCCAGTTTACCGTTTCCGACTGCGACAACTTTCCCTTCCGCCGGTTTTTCCTTGGCGGTATCCGGAATAATGATACCCCCTTTGGTTGTTTTTTCCTCTTCAATGCGTTCGACAAGTATTCTGTCTTGAAGTGGTCTTAGTTTCATAATCTGCACTCTCCTTTTTTAAGCAAGGTTTTGATACAACCTTTTGAAATGAAATGGTCACTTGGGTAATCTTTTCTAAATGAATAGAGACGCCACCCCCCTTCAAATCCGATCGCTGTTTATTATTTTGTGCGAAACATTATCATCTTTATCGTCTTGTAAAGGGGTTTTAGGATAAAATTTTGTTAAGTTTAGATCACTTATATTGTTAAGTTTAGATCACTTATATCATATGCCAACAAACAAAAGCTCCGGTTGTTTCACCGGAGAGACGGCTTTTTGTTTAACCGACACGAACCATTGGGTTATTGATTGTAAAATAGAAAAAACGGACGGACTATTCTTCGGCTTTTTGAGCGGTTTTGGTTGAAGAATCCGACTGTTCCGTTTTCGGCTCATCCTTTTGTTTGGACGCCGGCCCGGAATTTTTGCTCCGGTTTGCGTAGTCGGTTACATACCACCCGGTCCCTTTCAGGTGAAAGCTGCTTTGGGATATTAGCTTTTGGAATTTTCCAGCGCATTGAGGGCATTTGGTCAGCGGCCGGTCTGAAAATTTCTGGAAGACTTCTTCCATATGGCCGCATTTGGTGCATTCATACTCATAAACAGGCATCTCAATACACCTCCAACATATAGTCAAAATTAGAAAAAATAACCATTCTTTTATTATTCTTTCTGCCTTACTATAGTATAAATTTACCCGTTGTCAAGGGGGATTGAGCCGAATCAGCCGTTTTCTAATTGATTTTCGAACTGGTCGAACGGTTTGCGCCAATGCCGGTAAAAATCGAAAACCGCTTCAAGGCCGGGAATCCGGATTTGCTTTAAAATATCGTGGGTTTTTTCATGAACGCGGCGCTCCTCGCCCATCTTTTCATCAGGCGATGCCTCGAAATTTTGTAAAAATTGAGAGAATCGGATGATATGGATCAGTTCATGGGTAACGATGTAAAGAGCGAACGGAAAAAGGTCTATCTCAGGCGAATTCTTCAGTACCGACAAAATATTGTGATCCTGAAGGCCGATTTTGTAAAAATCATAGGACGAGGAACCTAGCGGGACGTTGGTTCTGTGTCCTTGATAGCGGATAATCTGTGCAAATGGGCCTAAAACAACCTCTTCCGGGCTCAGTTCAGCCAGCGTTCGAACATCATATCTTCGCCGGAGCCATTCATTGGTGGATATTTTAAAAAAATTACTGACGATTTCCTCAGCCATAGCGGTTGCATTATTGACGATGGCAACCTGTCTTTTGGTAAATTTCCGGAGCTTTCCCGGTTTTTCTTTTTTACTTTCAGCATGCATGGTTTCGGTTTCACTTGTAAGGTGTAAATGCTAAATTGGAGAAATAAAAAAGATGGACAAATATTAAATTATAGGATATAATATATCTTTTATAAAATCAAATCCACTCGATTTCTTAATCTATTCATGGGATGGGAGGTGATGAATTGGGCAGCGTCATTAAAAAGAGAAGAAAGAAAATGAGGAAACATAAACACAAAAAACTTCTAGCCCGAACCAGACATCAGAGAAGAAAAGCCGGATAACCGGACGATCTTTTTCGATAGAGGTGAAAGGCGCCTTTTCTATAAACAGATTAAAAGGCGCCTTTTTATTTGGCGGAACCGGGATATTTTTTTAAATATTTTAAAAATTCGGAGTCGGTCGACAGGATCAGAGAACTCTCCTTATCAAGCGATTTATTATATACTTCCAAAGTCTTCATAAAGGAATAAAATTCCGGATCGGCGCCGTATGCCTGAGCATAGAGTTTGGTGGCTTCTCCGTCGGCTTTTCCTTTAATTCCCTGAGCTTCCCGGTATGCCTCCGATGTGATTCTTTTCAGATCTCTCTCTTTTTCCCCTAAAATTTTCCGTGCTTCTCCTTGTCCTTCGGAACGGAACTTTTCCGCGATCTGCTTTCTTTCCGCAATCATCCTTCCGTACACGGATTTCCGGACTTCCCCCACATAGTTGATCCGCTTGATTTTCACGTCCACCAACTCGATGCCGAAGGGGGTTAATTTATGTTTGCCTTGTTCCAGTATCGCCTTAGTTATTTTATCCCTTCCGAGCACAATACTGTAAATGGAAGCAGGATCTTTTTTAACGTCCTCGAGCCCGATCTCGAGCGTGTCGAGCTCCCGGTTGGACAGACGAACCGTTTCGATAAGCCGGTAGGAGGTGACCAGGTTTCGAACCGCCGGATCGATGATATCATCGAGCCGGCTCAGAGCGCTCACCGTATTATTAACGGTTTGAAAAAATTTGATCGGATCCACGATCTTCCATCGGGCAAAGGCATCCACCCAGATGTAGGTTTTTTCCAAAGTCGGGATTTGCCCCGGGTCGCCGTCCCAATCCAATAAATTCTTGGGAAAATAATTGGCGTTTTGAATGAAGGGAATTTTGAAATAGAGCCCGGGTTCGATCTTCGGAGAGCCGATCACTTTTCCGAACTGGGTGACGACCACCTGTTCGGTTTCGTTTACGACATAGGCGGAATTATAGCTAAAAAAAATAGCGATTACCGCCAGGACAATGATAAACGATTTCGATTTCATTTTGCATCACCAGTCGGTTTTGAAAAATTAAGCAGGGGAAGGATATTTTTGTGATCCTCATCGACAATATATTTTTGACCCAGTTTGGGGAAAAGATCCTGCAGCGCTTCAAGATAAAGCCGTCTTTTGGTGATATCTTTTGCATTCACATATTCCTTGTACAGGGAAACAAATCTCGCAGCATCTCCTTTTGCTCTGTTGACACGGTCTAGCGAATATCCTTCGGCCTCTTTGATTGTCCTTTCAGCCTCTCCTTTGGCCTGGGGAATGGCCTTGTTGTAATCCTCTTTTGCCTGGTAAGTGACTTTTTCCTTCTCCTGGACCGCCTGGTTGACCTCATTGAAAGAGGGCTGCACCGGCTCAGGGACGTTTGTCCGTTTCATTTCGATGGTGACGATCTGAATTCCGGTTTCCGCATTATCGAGCTCTTTTTGCAGAAGGTCCCTGGCTTCGGTCGCGATTTCATCTCTTTTGGTGATTACTTCGTTGATGCTCCGGTCTCCCACAACAAGGCGCATGGTGGCCTCAGACATATCGAGAAGAAGCCTTCGGATATTTTGGACTTTGAAAAGGTAATTATAAGGCTCTTTAATCCGGTATTGGACGATCCAGGGAACGACGGCCACGTTCAGATCTCCGGTCAGCATCAGGGTTACGTCCGAGGTCTCCGCATCAGTTCCATACCGTGTTTTGTCCTCCGAACCGGATGTTCCTTCCCCGAATTCTTCCTTATACACCCGCCGCACCTTGACTTTTGTGACTTTTTCGATTCCGGTCGGAAGCTTAAAACTGAGTCCGGGCTGGCTGGTTCGGGTGTACTTTCCGAACCTCTGAATAATACCCACTTCATCAACTCCGACGGTGTAAAAAGTCGAAGAGCCGAACGCCACCAGAATGATGATGAGCAGAAGAAGCGGGCCCCCCGGAATTTTGACCGGAAATTTGATATTTCTGAATTTGTTAATAAATTCATCCCATTGCGGAGGGCCTCCGCCCGTCCGCTGCTGTTGTTCTTTTAACTTATCCCAGTCCCAGTTCATTGCTCTTTGCCTCACTTAATGGTCATTTACACCGGATGGGCCTCTGATTTGCGTATTTATTTTTTTCGATAACCGTATGAACGTTCGGCTAATATGTTTTAAACATAAGAAGAATTTATTAAAACGCTCATTTTAGGTAAAATGTAGTGAAGTGTCAGGATCAAGTCAAGTAAAAAAGAATACGATTATTTCTTTATCTTTGAAAATAGGATATAAAAACATCGTTATGACAACCAGGAAAAAAAGGAAATGAAGGAACCGCCTGTTCATCTTAAAAATATTATCCGCCGGGTGCTCGATTCATGCCGGAAAGAGCCTGACGCCGGCCTCTTAAAGCTATGGGATCTCTGGGACAGCGCGGTAGGCAGCATAATCGCGGAGAACGCTCAGCCCGCGGCTTTCAAGGGAAGACTTCTCATTGTCCAGGTCAGCAGCTCCACATGGCTGCAGCATCTTCACTTTCTCAAAAGAGATCTCATTCGAAAAATCAATGATGCGCTTGGAGAAGAGATGCTCGACGAAATCAAATTCAAAATCGGATCCGTTGATTGGCGGCGTTGAAAAATAATGGTGAATCCGGCTCTGACGATTGACACCTTTTGCAACGGCAGAATCAAGGTCGCGCAGGATCTTATGGGATACCGGTTCGCCATAGATGCTGTCATATTGGCTCACCATGTCGACCCGCATCCGGGGGATAAAATCCTGGATCTGGGGACCGGCTGCGGCATTATTCCGTTGATCCTGGCGTTTCGGCAACCGGAAACGACAATATGTGGAGTCGAAATTCAAAAATCGATGGCCGAGATTGCGGACCGGAATGTGGATGAAAACCGGATGAGGGATCGGATCCGAATTCTCAGATCGGATATGAAGACCTTAACAAAAGAGAGGATTCATGGACCGGCAGATCTGGTCGTGACCAATCCCCCATATCGACCGGCCTCAAGCGGAAGGATCAATCCCAACAAGGAGCGAGCGCTGGCGAGGCATGAGATTGCGATCACATTGGAAGATCTGCTTGAGGTTGCCCATCGGCTCTTAAAGAGCAGAGGCCGTTTTACGGCGATTTATCCGGCGCAGCGAACAACCGATCTCTTGTCTTGCATGCGCAGAACGGCCATCGAGCCCAAACGGCTTCGGATGGTCCATTCCCGGATAGAAACAGAGGCTAAGCTCGTGCTGGTCGATGGCCGAAAAGGGGGACGAAGGGGGATATGCATCGATCCCCCCTTGGTTATTTATGCCGCCAAAGGAGAATACACACCGACGATGAAAGAGATGTTCAATCCAAAGCCGGCTTTTTCTAACGGCCTAAAGGTTTTCCGGCAGTAAGTTGTTCATTACAAGCCCGCTTCCTATTTTCGGATAGAAATAAGTCGCTTTCCGGGGCATGATCAACCCCTGATCGGCGATTTTTCTAACCTGCTGGATGCCTGTCGGGTTAAGGATAAAGGCGATATCGTAATTCCCGTTGTCTACCGCCTCAACAGCGTCTGTTTCGGTGCTGGCATACCCGATGAGCTTTTCGTCGTCCAGCATGGCGTCATCAAACCCGAGAATGTCTATGAAAATAAGCTGATTCAAGATCGTCACGTCGAGATGTCGCAACACCTCCACGATTTTATCCCGGTAAAGCTCATCCATGATTTTCGGTTTGAGCGCCAAGAGATAAAATTCGTTGTGGTCCTTCATGAAGACCCCAATCACATTTTTTGGAGCATTGGCTTTGAGAATGGAAGAAAATTCAATAAGGGCTTTCGCCCGCTCCTTCCCTTTGAACGGTATGGTTGTAACGTCAAAATATTTTCTGGCTTTTGGGATGAGGCCCGTTCGGTAAGCATCCGGAACTTTCTTTAACAGCCGGTGGGCCGGCAGGATGATTACTCCTGGATCTTCCATGCAACTGAAATACATCATGACGAAATTTGCAGGATGATCCATCGGCAAGTCGTGGTTCTGGGACCGAGCCCAATCCCGATAATTGAGTGCAGTGACGTATCGGTGGTGCCCGTCCGCAATATAGACCCTGCTTGATGTCAGCGTTTCGAATATGGTTTTCAGGACTGAATGTTCGGTGATGCGCCACAGGCGGTGTCGCTGGCTTTCGTGGTCTACGAAGTCGATGTCCGGATTTTTATCAAAAACCGCTGCTTTAAGCCGGATGATGATGTTGTTTTTCGGATCCGAATATAATGAAAAGATGGGCGAAAAATTGGCATTGCAGGCTTTTATCAGGGCAAGTCTTTCGGATCGGACCTTTGAGAACGTTTTTTCATGCGGCAAAACGATCTGATTCTCAAAGGGTTCCAGACCGATCAGGGCGATGAACCCGAAGCGGGTGATCGGTTTATTATTATGAAAAAAGCTGCGGGCGGTGAAATAGATTGTCGGCGAGTTGTCCTGAACCAGGATTCCGGCATTCAGCCAGTTCTCGAAGTATCCCGCCGCGCGATGAATCCATCCAACTCCATTGGGATCAGATGGATCTGCATTTCCCAGGGTAAGCCGAATACTGTTATATGGATGCTGATCATGCAATTCTTGCCTTTTCGATTCGGTAACGACATCAAAGGGTGGGGCGATGACTTCGGCAAGATTATCGATTTTTTCCAGGTTATAGAGAATCCCCCTGAAAGGAATCACGTTGGCCATATGGGTTGCTCCTTTTAAATGATATTGAAAAGATCGCAACATTGCTGAAAAGAGACCTTGTGTCAAGGAAATATTCATTCAATGAGACCATTGACAGGATGAGACAATCGATTATAATGAGCCATCTCATCCTTTTGATGGGTATGGGAAATGGAGAGGTGGCCGAGTGGTTGAAGGCCCCGCTCTCGAAAAGCGGTATCCTGCCAAAAGCGGGATCGTGGGTTCGAATCCCACCCTCTCCGCCAGGCAATTTTCCCCCAAAAGGCGTTACGGAGAGATGTCCGAGCTGGCCGAAGGAGCACGACTGGAAATCGTGTGTGCTGCCAAAAGCGGCACCGAGGGTTCGAATCCCTCTCTCTCCGCCATCGCAAAGCGTGCCGGGTGAGAGGTCTTTTTTCCGGAGCAACATCCGTTTCCCCAGTAATTTTCTTGTCCCATTTTGAAAAAAAGGCTTTTTTACCATGTCGTATCTGGTTTTGGCCCGGAAGACCCGGCCTCAGACCTTTGAAGAGGTGATCCGACAGGATCATGTAACCCGAACCCTGGCGAATGCCATTACCGCCGACCGGGTAGCGCATGCCATTCTCTTTGCCGGACCCAGAGGGACCGGCAAAACAACGGTTGCCAGGATTCTGGCAAAGGCCATGAACTGCAAGGATGGCCCGAAGCCGGTTCCCTGTAATATTTGCCGCTCGTGTCTGGAAGTCACTTCCGGTCACGCCGTCGATGTCATGGAGATTGACGGGGCATCCAACAACAGCGTGGATCAGATTCGTGAATTACGCGAAAACGTCAAATACATGCCGGCACATAGCCGTTATAAGATTTATATCATCGACGAAGTTCACATGCTCAGTCTGGCGGCATTCAACGCCCTCTTAAAAACCCTCGAAGAGCCGCCTCCCCATGTCATGTTCATTTTCGCCACCACGGAACCGAATAAAATTCCTGCCACGATTCTTTCCCGCTGCCAGCGGCATGATTTTCGACGGATCGATTCTGCTTCCATTTCAACGCATATGGCCTCCATCTGTTCAAAGGAAGGGATTGGGATAGACGAAGAGAGCCTTTGGCTTATTTCAAGGGAGTCGGAGGGGAGCATGCGCGATGCTTTGAGCCTTCTCGATCAGGTGATCACCTGCACGAATGGGAATATTGCCATCGACCAGGTCCTTTCTCTTTTAGGGGTGATGGACCGGAAGGTGATTTATGATCTTTCCGAAGCCGTTTTAAAAAAAAATGTTCGGGAGATGCTCGATATCATCGAAGATACTTACTCAAAGGGTTACGATCTGAAGAAACTCTACCTTGAGTTGATGGAGCACTTCAGAAATCTCCTTGTTTCCAAGATAGCCGATCCTCCTTATAAACTTGTGGACCTGCCGTCACATGAAATCGACCGGATATCGACTCAATCACGGGAGGCTTCGTTTACCTTTTTAAGCCAGATCTCCGATCTGCTTTTCAGGGAGGAAGGAAACCTCCGGTATTCCTTACAACCAAGAATTCCTCTTGAGATGGCGCTCATCAAAGCGATGCAACTTGAACCGGCGCTTCCCATTGAATCCCTGATCGATAAACTGGGCGCCATTAGGGAAGAAATATCCCGCGCTTCAGGCGCGCCCTCGATTGATCCGGAAAAGGGGAGTGATATTCAACAGCCGGAAACCGGTTCCGAAATCATTGTTCAAAATCAGGTTTCTCATGAAAGTGATGTCGCTGAAGATCCTATCGGTGCAAAGTGGGAGGATGTCGTCCGGATTATTACAGAGAAGAGCCCTTCTCTCGGCGCATCGCTCAGCAAGTGCCGCATCATCAAAAAAACGGACTCGACTCTGGAGGTTGAGGTGAATGGAACCGGCTATGATCTGCAGGCGGTTTTA
>MGQD01000114.1:11085-12693 GCA_001797695.1 Deltaproteobacteria bacterium RBG_13_49_15
TTTTCGAAGGCATGCAAAGCGGCCTTTGGCAAAGAACTGAATGTGGTTGTCATAGGTAAAAAAGCGGATCTCGAATCCAATTTAACAAGTGCAAAATCAATAAATGACATCAAACAGAAAGCGATTCAACACCCCCTTGTCGCAGATGCGGTTAGGATTTTCGGAGGGAAGGTGGTAGAGGTCAAAGTAGGTTAGGAGGCAGATTATGAAAGGAATGGGAAAAATGCTCAAACAGGCCCAAAAGCTCCAGACCGATATGCTGAAAATTCAGCAGGAGCTTGCGGAAAAGACGATTGAGGCGACCGCCGGGGGCGGTATGGTGAAAATCGTCGCAAACGGAAAGCAACAGGTCTTATCGATTTCCATTGAAAAGGAAGTGGTTGATCCCGAGGATGTGGAAATGCTTCAGGACTTGATACTTGCCGCAGTCAATGAAGCACTGACGAAATCACAGGAGATGGTGTCCGCAGAAATGTCCAAACTCACCGGCGGGCTCAATATTCCGGGATTGACCTAATGAACCAATATCCATTATCGGTTAAGAAATTGATCGGAAACATTTCCAAGCTTCCTGGAATCGGCGAAAAGACGGCCGAGAGGCTGGCCATGCATATTCTCTGCGCACCCCGGAAAGAAATCGAAGCTTTGGCGGATAGCCTTATCGCAATGAAGGATACGGTGCGATCCTGCTCATTGTGTCATTCATTGAGCGACACGGAGATCTGTCCGGTTTGCAGCGACCCCGCAAGGGATGAAACCGTCGTATGCGTTGTCGAACAGCCTGCTGATATGGTGGCTGTAGAGAAGTCGGGCGCTTTTCCGGGAAAATACCATGTGCTTCAGGGGGTCCTCTCTCCGATGTGCGGAGTCGGGCCGGATGATATACGGATCAGCGACCTGATCGACCGCGTGGGAAAAGGAAAGATCCGGGAAATAATTCTGGCGACTGCAACGAGTGTGGAAGGTGAAGCGACTGCCTCCTATATTGCCGGGCGGCTTCGAAGCTGCGGGGTGAAGATTACCCGTATTGCATCCGGTGTTCCGATGGGCGGCGATCTCAAATATGTGGATCAGGTAACATTGAAAAGAGCCATGGAGTCCCGCCATGATGTTTGACTTGGAGCCTTCGGATTTTTTTCAATGTAAAAAATGCGGAGATTGCTGTAAGGGGTATGGGGGAACATTCGTCTCGGAAGACGAAAGCAAAGCCATCGCTGAATTCATCGGCGAAGATCCGGAACGGTTTATCTCGGGCTATTGCCGGATATCCGGCGGAAAACCCTTGCTGGCCCAGGGACCGGACGGATATTGTATTTTCTGGGATCGGTTGTGTACCATTCATCCGGTAAAACCCCGGATGTGCCGGGAGTGGCCATTTATCAAAAGCGTCCTGGCAGATATCCGGAACTGGGAAATCATGGCTCAAATGTGTCCGGGAATTAAGGTTAATATGCCGGATGATGCGATAAAAACATATTTACAAAAGGCGCTGACGACAGGATACCCCCATCCCATGAAACGTTCGATCTGAAACAGATGATCGGAGTCATTGATAGCGGCCTTTCAGGGCTGTTTGTCATGCAGGCCTTGAGAGATCGCCTCCCCGAG
>MGQD01000115.1:0-703 GCA_001797695.1 Deltaproteobacteria bacterium RBG_13_49_15
TGAGTCACCGCCTGGCCGATCAACATGGTTGTGGTTACATTCCCTGCCGATTCGGGATTTCGGGCGATACCCTGGCAGCTTGCTCTGGCCGCAAGTCCGCTCCCATAACTGGATCCGATCGCGGCAAGTCCTGTGCAAAGACCGGCGCTCAGCAAAGCCGCCCAGGTGGGCGATAAGGGAGCGCGGCTGAAGTCCATGAAAATGAGCAAGAGAGATACTACCATTGAAAATATAGCCGGAGTTTGACAGATCGCAGATCCGATCAGCATGTTGGTGGTCAACCGGGATGAACTTTCCGGCTGCCGGGCAACTCCGATACACCCCTCAACTCCCGGCAATGCCGCTCCGATACCGGATCCGAGGGCGCCTAATCCCATGCAAACTCCTGCGCTAAGGAGTCCGGCGGATTGCAATTGGCTGCCTGAGGCATCGGCAAATAGCAATAAAATCGTTATGACCAGGGCAAAAATAGAAGCTGATTCGGACAATGCCTGACCGATCAGCATGGTTTTAAAAATATCTCCTGAAAGCTTTGGGTTTCGGGATGTGGCGAAATTAGCCTCGGCGGCGATGTATCCTTCACCAATGGCCGTTCCGATGCCTCCGAGACCGATGGCAATTCCGCCTCCGAAATAGCCGGCGATATGAGTTAAGGCTTGAACGTCCATTCAGTTCCTTATTTAATCTGAACTGAGATATAAAC
>MGQD01000115.1:854-12032 GCA_001797695.1 Deltaproteobacteria bacterium RBG_13_49_15
CCGAATCCGATTGATAAGGTAATGACGATCCATGTCATTATGACGGCTTCAAGGTTAATGGTGATCGTATGCATTCCGAGTGGGATGAGCAATTGATGGATTTTTCCCAATTCACCCATATCATCGATTCCTTAAATCGAAATACCCCTGCCCCGTTTTATTGCCTGAATACACTGTTCAACGAGGATGGTTATTTGAACCATGAAGAGGCCGGCCACTGTTGCCGGCAGGTAAAAATCTTTCATCTTCAAAGTCAAGATAAGCGGAATAACCATCAAGGCGTATCTGCCTACAATGGAAAGAAATGAAAATATGGATGCTTTTACCCGTTTTTGGTGCATATTCAACGGCAACAAGTAAGCCAATGCAATAAAGTTGGCCACGCTGAAAAGCGTCCCAAGAACCAAACCTTTGCCTGCGCTTTTAAATCCAGCCAGAATCGTTATTAAGCCGATAAAGATGGCTGCTGTAAGGGCTCTTTTGCAGTATTTTTTTTGGAAATCCCTAGTCGGTTCTCTCTGGGGGTTTGTGTTGACCATCTTTCTTGTCTTCGATTATTTCAAGGATCTGGCGGTATGTGGTGTTGGCGCCGCCGAGAATCCCTAAAATCGTAAATATCGTTACGAATATGCCTCGGGTTCCCACCCACTTATCGATGTATCGGCCGATAAAAAAGCAAAATAAAATACATCCCGCCATGGTCAGTCCGATCTGCATCACGATGGAGAGGTTTTCCAACCACGCCCGGTTTTTATTATAGCTGAAACCCATTCTGACGACACAGCCAATTCCGGGAGGTATCGCCCGGCGGTTATTTCTAAGAACAAAAGGACGCTTTCTTATCAAATCCGCTTCCAATGTCAAGAATCAAAACAACAGAATTCCATTTGTGTATTTAGACAGGGGATAAACCCTTTATATTCGGATAGTTCGGTGTGATATGAACATGAGGTTCCGATTTGAACCTAACCGCTCAAACATGGTTTCCGGGCGGCGGCGACTTCATCAAGCCGTTTCACCTTGCAGCGGGTTGGGGCGTCTTTTAACCGTTCCGGGTGTATCTCAGCTTCACCCGCGATGGTCCGCATCGCTTCAATAAACAGATCGAGGTTTTCTTTCGATTCGGTTTCCGTGGGTTCGATCATCATTGCACCGTCCACCACGAGAGGAAAGTAGATCGTGGGTGGATGAAACCCGAAATCCATCAGACGCTTGACAATGTCCAAAGTGGTCACTTTTAATTTTCTCTGATGTTCATCTGAAAAGACGCACTCATGCATGCAGCGAACATCATGGGGAAGGAAAAAGAGGTCTTTGAGTTTTTCCTTTATGTAATTGGCGTTCAGCACCGCCAGTTGGCTTGCCTTTTTCAGGCTATCCGGCCCCATGCTCAGGATATAGGAATAGGCCTTGATCATTACTCCCACATTTCCATAAAAAGCATGCAGCTTTCCAATGGAATCCGGGAATTGTTCTGAAAGGATAAAACGCCCGTTTTCCAATACAATGCGCGGCACCGGCAGGAAAGGCTCCAGGTCTTTCCGCACGCATACCGGTCCCGCACCGGGGCCTCCGCCGCCATGAGGGGTGGAAAAGGTCTTGTGAAGATTTAAATGCAGGACGTCGATGCCGATGGAACCCATATTCACGATTCCCATAAGCGCATTCATGTTGGCGCCGTCGCAATAAACAATCCCCCCTTTTTCATGTACGATCTTTGCGATTTTGATGATGTTGTTTTCAAAAAGCCCCAGCGTGTTGGGGTTGGTGACCATGATCCCGGCGGTTTGATCATCCATAAGAGATGCCACGGTTTCGTGGGCAATAATGCCGCGCTCGCTCGATTTGACGGGAACGCACCGGTATCCGCAGAGTGTGGCGCTGGCCGGATTGGTTCCATGGGCGGTGTCCGGGATAAGTATTTTGGATCGTGGCGCTCCCTTTTTTCGATGAAAGGCGTGGATGATGAGCATCCCGGAGAACTCCCCCTGTGCTCCGGCTGCCGGTTGAAGCGATACGGCGTCCATACCGGTGATTTCTGCCAGGTAATGTTGGAGATGAAAGATCAGTTCCAGGACACCCTGGCAAAGCTCTTCCGGCAATAACGGATGAGCGAGGGCAAATCCGGGGAGGGCCGCCTGTCTCTCATTCGTTTTCGGGTTGTATTTCATGGTGCACGACCCCAATGGATACATGCCGGTGTCCACTCCGAAATTCCACTGGGAAAGCCGGGTGTAATGCCGCACCACGTCCACTTCGCAAAGATCCGGAAAATCCGGGCCTCCGTAAGTCAACGCTTCTTCCAGAGGATAGGATGGAATATCCTGCTTCGGGATGGAAAAACCGGACCGTCCTTTTCTCCCTTTTTTCCACAACAGAGGTTCGTTTATAAGGAGACCGGTTGTCCCAGGCATTTCCGTCATGATGCCGCCTCCTCGAGAAGGGCATCCAGATCGGCTTTGCTCTTGGTTTCGGTTGCACAAAAAAGATAGTGGTCTGAGAGATCCGGATAAAGGTTTGAAATGGGAAACCCCGCCACCATTTTTTTTCTCATAAGCGTTTTTCGTTTTTTTTCAAACCCTGCCGGCATATTTACCACGAACTCGTTGAAGGTTGGGCTTTGAAATGGGATAGAAAAACCGGCTTTTTGAAATCCCTTTTTCAGGTATTCGGTTTTATCGCGATTTAACAGGGCCAGTGCGTGGAAACCCGTATTTCCCAGAAGTGCCATGTAGATGGCGGAAGCCAGCGCGCAAAGGCTGTTGTTGGTGCAGATATTGGAAGTCGCTTTTTCACGACGGATGTGCTGCTCCCGGGTGGCCAGCGTCAGAACAAATCCTTGTCTTCCTTCAAGATCCCGGGTTTTTCCCACAAGCCGTCCGGGCATGCTTCTCACATATTTCATTTTGCCGGAAAATATTCCAAGACCGGGTCCGCCGAAGGATTGTGGGATACCAAGGCTCTGCCCTTCCCCGCATGAGATGTCCGCCCCCAGGCTCCCCGGATTTTTAAATACTCCGAATGTTAGGGGTTCCGTGAAGGTGGCGATAAAAAGAGCCCCTGTTTCCCGGGCAAATTCGGCAAATGGTAGAAAATCCTCAATGCATCCGAAAAAGTTGGGAGATTGAACGGCAATGGCTGCCGGATCATCTGATTTCAATAATCGATGAGGATCCGTCCGTCCGGTTTCGTCAAATGGGATTTCTTCGATCTGATATCCTGTGGGCGATAGGTATGTCCCGGCCACGCGGCGGAAATGAGGGTGGATCGCGCGCGATAGGAGGACCTTTTTCTTTCCGGTGATCCGCACGGCCATCAAAAGCGCTTCTGCAAAAGATGAGGCGCCGTCATACATGGACGCATTCGCCACTTCCATTCCCAGCAAACGGCAGACGAGGGTCTGATATTCGTAGATGGCCTGCAAAGTGCCCTGGGCCATTTCCGGCTGATAAGGGGTGTAGGAGGTGACAAATTCGCTTCGGCCAAGAAGATGCGTTAGCGCCGCCGGGATATGGTGTTCGTAACTTCCGGATCCGATGAAGATTTTATATCCGGAACCTGCCGCCGTCCGGGCTGAAAGTGTTTCCATATGTTCATTGAGATCCCATTCGGTTTTGGCTTCCGGAAGGCGGAGTCCGAGCCGGCAGCAGCAATCTTTCGGGATCTCGGAAAAGAGATCATCCAGTGAATTTACCCCCACCGTCTGCAGCATCTGAGTGATCTCTTCGCCGGTATGGGGCAGATATCGCATCATTTCAAACCCATCAGCATCTCCAGGTATGCGGTTTTGCCCATGAGCGAATTCAGTTCGGAGGGTTTGTCCGGCCTGACGGCGATCATCCATCCTTTTTCATAAGGGGAATGGTTGACGAGCTCGGGAGCGTTTTCCAGCTCGCCATTTATGGAAAGCACCTCTCCACAGACAGGCATATAGAGTTCCGAAACCGCTTTGACTGATTCCACGGTTCCGAACACATCGCCTTTATTGAGCGATATCCCGATCTTGGGGAGCTCTACATAGACAATATCTCCCAACTGATCCTGAGCAAAGTCGCTGATGCCGATGAGGATATTCTCGCCGGACTGCCTTGCCCATTCGTGGTCATCGGAATATCGTACATCCTCGGGAAAAATGAGTTCATCAATGGATTTCATGCATCCCCCTTCGGTATTGATCCCTGTTTGCCGTTTTCCCGGCGAAACCGGATTCTCTGTTAGGGATTCATTGAAAATCGACTGGGACCGGATGACGTTCGATCCCCTCCGGTCCAGACTCGGATCCGAGAACTAATCTTTTTAGGAGCGGTTGCCCCGCCCCCCGCTCCGATGGTAGCCTCCGCGGCGACCCTCCGGAGCACCCGTTCCCCTTTCCTCGCGGGCGCGCGCGGTGTTGACTTTTAAGGATCTCTCTTGGAATTCCGTGCCGTTCAGCATGTCGATGGCCTTTTGTGCATCAGCCTGGTTTTCCATTTCAACAAAGGCAAAGCCTTTGGAACGGCCTGTTTCTCGATCTTTGATGAGCGCCACAGATGTGACCGTTCCGGCTTGTGAAAACAAGGTTCGAAGATCATCTTCCGTGGTCCTGTAAGACAAATTCCCGACATAGAGTTTTGCTTCCATCCATCTTTCCTTTAGATTGATTTCCCGGCACCGTCTAAGCCGGAGTTAAAATAAAACTATCACATAAAACGAATTAATGCCATATTTTTTGTTGCAGTGAGCGATTCCCGGCAATGATGGATATCAGGGGAACCCGAAGTTGGGTGAATCCTGAAAAAGGACAATTGTTGAATTTTTTTAATTTGAACCATTCCATAATGATGTATCAGTAAAAAGTCGAAATTAAGATTGCCACAACCGGCAATACGTTGTCAAGATGCTTGGAGCATGTTAAAAGAAGATATGTATCAGAGCAGGTTTTTTGAGGCTTAAAAGGGGCAGGAGATCATCTATGGCTGAAAAAATAACCATCATCGGGTCTGGGCCGGGAGGTTATTGGGCTGCCGTGCGCGCCTCCCAGATGGGCGCAGAAGTCACCATCATTGAAGCGGAAAAGGCCGGAGGCGCCTGTTTGCACTGGGGGTGCATTCCTTCCAAGATCATGATTCATACTTCCCGGATGCTTGACGGATGTCTTAGGGGATCGGAGTTTGGGATCAGTTTACCCGGCAAACCACGTCTTGATATGGGGCGGCTGATGACACGTAAAACGACCATACTTGAAAGCATTTCAGAGTCCATTTTAAAGCTTTTGAGCCATCATCATATCCGTTATGTAAACGGGCATGCCGATCTTGTTGAGAACGGTATGGTCTGGGTTAAAGGATCAAGAGAAGAGAAAATTTTCTGGGACCGCCTGATTGTGGCCTCCGGAAGCATGCCCGCCACGCTCCCGGCTTTACCGGTAGATGGGAAACGGGTTTTATCTAGCGACCATGCATTGGACCTTACGGAGATACCGGAATCGATATTGATCGTAGGGGGCGGCGTGATCGGATGCGAATTTGCCTTCATTCTCTCATTATTGGGATCGAAAGTCACGGTTGTTGAAGCCCTTTCCCGCCTTCTTCCAATTCCGTCCGTTGAGACAGAGGCGTCAAAGACCATCGAACGGGAGATGAAAAAGAAAAAGATACAGATTCACTTGAACCGGATTGTAACATCATTGAAGCAGGAGAACGGTAAAGTCCAGGTCACGCTGGAGCCGTATTTTGTGATAAAAGGAACCGAAAACGGCACCCGGCAGCCGATCCGAATCGAGGCGGAAAAGGTGTTGGTTTGCGTGGGGCGAAAACCGAAAGCCGATCTGATCGGAATAGAAAATCTCGGTATAAAAACCGATGAAAAAGGGTGGGTTGCGGTCAACGGGCGGATGGAAACGAGTGTGCCGAATATCTTTGCCGTCGGCGATATCCTTGGTCCGTCTCGCCCCATGCTCGCCCATGTGGCGTCGAGCGAAGGGCTCGTTGCTGCGGAAAACGCCGCAGGAGGGGCAAAGAGCATGGATTACAGCGCCGTTCCCACGGCCATTTTTACCACCCCTGAGGTGGCTTGCGTGGGGATGACGGAAGTTCAGGCAAAAGAAAAGGGGTTTGACGCCCGTTCGGATTCAAGCCTGTTTCGAAGTATCGGAAAAGTCCATGTGATCGGTGAGATTTCCGGATATGCCAAGATCGTCTCGGATAGAAAAACCAGGAAAATCCTGGGCATGCATCTGGTCGGGCCGCATGCCACCGATCTCATTGCACAAGGGGCTCTGGCCGTACGCGCCGGACTCACCGTAGACTTTTTTGCTGAAACCATTTTCGCCCACCCAACGCTTTCCGAAGTTCTGCTGGAGGTCGCGCTGAAGGCCTGCGACCGGCCACTCCATGGATGAAAAAGGACCCAATTTCCCTTGACAGTGAAAAAAAGGGATGTTAGGCATTGAAAATTAAACAGTAGGCACGTAGCTCAGTGGGAGAGCACTACCCTGACACGGTAGGGGTCAAGAGTTCAACTCTCTTCGTGCCTACCAGATTAAATCAAGTCACGCGTCTTTCAGCTTTTAGGTAGAGACTTTTTCTTCACCGATTTTCGATAAAATATCAATAGCCGCTATCAATTATTATAATCCCAAGGCTGAAAGATCCACAGATTCGCGATGATGAAGACCAGAAAGAATGGTAAAAAATAGTAAAACAAATTTTTATTTTTTTCCCAAAAGTACCGCCATGACAACGGAATTAAAACAGCCATCACGCCCAGGTTTTTCAACCAGAACTACGCCCAATTGTCTTTTTGGACATGCACCAGCCAGCCCGGCTTCAAACGGATAAATCCTTTATCATAACCGATAACCTGGGGCAGAAAATAAACGAATTGTAGTAGCGCCAGGCAGACCGCGGGTACAAAAAAGAATCCCCAGCACATTTTCGACCGCATCAAAAAGTAAGTCGTACCTGAGCTGTTTATAAAAAATCGCTCAGTTTAGGTAACACTCTATTCATGTCGGAAAGCATTTACCGGGTTCATTTTGGCAGCGCGATAGGCCGGATAGAGCCCGAAGAAAATACCCACAAAAACAGCCATCGCCAAAGGTATCGCAAGTGCCTGAAAAGTGATAACGATATGCCATTCTCCAACCCCGGCTGCAAACCGGACGACCGCCGTTCCCAGGAGAACCCCGACGATTCCGCCGGAAAACGTCAGAATCACCGCTTCGATTAAAAATTGAGTAATAATATCCAAGCGTGTCGCACCGACAGCCCGGCGGATTCCGATTTCCCGGGTTCGTTCGGAGACGGTGGCCAGCATGATGTTCATAATTCCGATGCCGCCCACAATCAGAGAAACACTGGCGATGGCAGCCAGCAGAATGTTCAAGGTCCTTTGAGTCTGCTGGGATTGTTTGAGAAGTTCCAGGGGTACGACGATTTGAAAATCGTCGGCTTTGTAATGAAGCAAATCCATGATCCGCTGAATTAAATGAGCCGCATGAGGAACGACATCTGTTCGCTGCATCTGGATGACCATTTCATCCAGAACACTTTCATTTTTATTGAGAAATGAATGATCGGCTCCGGTGCTTGACGACTTTATCCCGGATGTATCAATAAATTGTTCGGTGCCGATCGGAATAAAAACCATATTGTTGAAATTGCGAATTGCAATGGCCGAGTGTTCTTCGGAAACCGGGTCCAAACCGGTCAGGACACCGACTACCCGGAACAGATGATTTTGGATGCGAATCAACTGCCCCGGATTTCCTTTTGCCCCCAACCGCTTCGCAACCGTATTTCCCAATACGCAGACTAGATTTTGTTGTTCGATGTCGATGCGGGTTAAAAACCTTCCGGAAAAGATACTGAGGTTCAAAATTTCATCGTAGCTTTCGGATGACGCAACAATCTGGGGAGAAAATTCCATGGAGGCGCCGAGAATTCCGGCCTTAATTTCTTTCAGTCCGGCGGTTCGGACCGCTTCGGGAAAGGACTTCTGGATGTAAACTCCATCGGTCATTCTCAGACCACGGGAGCGAAGTTCTGCAGCCCGCGCCGTCTGATCACGGTTCAATGTAACAGACTGGATATAGATGTTTCGGGTCCCGAGACGCTCAATCTGAGCCAGAATCTTCCGTTTGGCGCCTTCACCTGTCCCCAGCATGATTAAAACCGTGATTACGCCGCAGATCACACCGACAATGCTTAAAATCGAACGCAGCTTTTGTTGCAAGAGGCACCGGAAAGCGATGGACGGCGTCTTGTTAAACCTCAACAGAAACGGGCTCAATTTTTCCATCCTTTAAAGAAACGGTGCGATTGGCATAATGGGCCACTGCAATGTCGTGCGTCACCATTACGATGGTCGCACCCTCACTGTGCATTTCGGAAAACAGGCCAAGGATCTCTTTTCCTGTTTTGGAGTCCAGATTCCCTGTGGGTTCGTCGGCCAGTATCAATTTGGGTCTGACAGCCAGCGCCCTGGCGATGGCCACGCGCTGCATTTCGCCTCCGGAAAGCTCCGACGGTCTGTGCCGGATCCGGTCCTTCAGGCCTACCCGTTCAATGGCTTCCGCTATGCGTTGGGGCTTCGCCTTTTCCGGTTTTCGGGAATAATAAAAAGGAAGCTCGACGTTTTCGTATAGTGTAAGCGTGGAAACAAGATTAAATGTTTGGAATATAAATCCGATAGCGTCGGCCCGGATTTGGGAGAGGGCATTGTCCGATGCGGTCAGAACGTCCATGCCATCAAACCGATAAAATCCGGATGTGGGGAGCTCCAAACAACCCAGAATATACAACAATGTGGACTTGCCCGAACCTGATGGGCCCATGACCGCTACAAACTCCCCTTCATCTGCAAAAAAATCGATGCCTTTCAATGCATCAACCGAAACGCGGCCGGTAGGATATCTTTTAAAAAGATCTTTTGCCTCGATGAGCATGGGCAGAACATCACCCTTTGAGGATTTCCGAAGGCGGTTGGGTCAAAGCGACTTGGTCGCCGGAATGCAAGCCGGAGAGAATTTCAACCCACTCGTCATTTTTCCGGCCATATTTAATCTTGATTTTTTGAAAGCCGCCATCGACCTTCCGATAACAATAGGGGCTTCCCAATTCCTCGAACAAGGCGGCAAAAGGAATGCTCAGGACGTTTTTGCATCGATCGTTGAAAATGGTTACGCGCACCGTCATCCCCGGTCGAAGTCTTGAATCCGAACCTGTCAAAGCGATGGTCAACTGGAAATATTTTTCCCCGGCGCCGCTTTCCATCCGCTCGGCGGCGAGCACCCCAAGCACCATGACTTCTCCTTTGAAACGATCTTGCGGATAGGCGTCTACGGTTAGGACACACGATTGTTTCAAAGCGATTTTATGAAGATCCACCTCCCGAACATGGGTCTTGACGATCATGGAAGAGATGTTCGGCAAATATAACAGCGGCTGATTCTGCCAAACCTTATCCCCGACTCTGGGCTTCCGATTTTGTCCGTCCCTGAAGGTTTCATGGAGGATAGCAATACCTGAGATGGGCGCCCGAATGGTCGTCTTTTCGAGTTCCTCCTGTGCCCTCAAAAGGCTCGTCCTGGCGGTTTTCAGCCGCTCCTGGGTTTCATTGACCGAAGCGATGGCTTTGGCAACCCTGTAAACGGATCCTTTCCGGGTTTGTTCAATGAGCATCTCCGCCTTCTGAACTTTGGCATTCCCCGACTCGACCAGAGACGGAAAAACGTTTTTTTTATAATTTTCAAATTTCAGCGATGCGTTGTTGAACTTTTCTTTGAGTTCGGAAAGCTTTTCCCGCGCAAGGGATACTTCGCCGATCTGGATTGTCCTTTCTTTCTCAAGAGCTTCCAATTCCGAGATATAAGCCTTGTACCGGCTGAATTCCTCCCTGGTTTTTTCCATCTCCTCGCGGTACTGGGTCAACTGAATCGGACCATCTCCTTCCAGGAGCTTCTTGAGCTCTAACTGTGCTATCTTCAAATCGAACTCGGAAGCCAGAATTTCCCGGTCCGTCTGGTTTTTCTCCCATTCCAGCACCTGCCGCGTAGCATCCAAGGCCGCTTCCAGGGTCTTTACCTCTCCACTGAGACGATGCACTTCTTCTTCAAAAGGTGTGGGATCAAGACGGACCAGCACATCCCCGCTTTCGACTCGGGTGCCGTCTTCCACAATATGGATGATTTTTCCTTTATCCCCGCGTACCGTGGAAGAAACCATCTGGGAATCGGCAGCATCCAATATTCCAATGGTATTTACGGTTATATCAAAACTTCGGGGAAGAACCGGTGCCATCTGAAGTGTAAACGGGTCTTCCTTCCCGGATCGGCCGAAGCGGCCGGTGAACAGCACGGCGGCGGCAAGCAAAATAGCCACAATTCCGAAACTGAGAGTCGATCGCGTCTTCATCTCAGATCCCCGCCGGCCTTTCCAGCAGCGTCCCCAGGGCCGAACGCAACCGGTAGGCGCCAAGCATATAATCCGTCTGGGCTGTCAAGTGATCCACCTCGGCCTTCTGAAGTTCCGTGGCCGCTTCAATGAGATCGAAATTGCCCGCAAGATTATACCGGAATTTGACCTTTGAAAACGCCAGCTTTCCCTCGGCCTGGCGGATCTGTTCTTTCCGGATTTGAATCCGCTCCCGGGCTTTCTTGAGGGCTTCCAGTTGCCGGCGCACTTCCTCCTTGATCTGATCTTCTCTAAACTGGAATTGAATCTCCGCCATCTTAACGGCGTTGAGATTTTGCCGATAAGCGGCTTTTTCTGCGGTTCGGGTCCAATCCGTCGTACTGACCAGATTGATACTCCAGGCGTTTTCATCCAGCTGAATGGTTTCAAAATAGGTTTCCGGTTCGCTATATAACCGGTATTTCAAAACCAGATTCAGCCCGGGCTTAGTATTGTCTTTGGCGATTTCCGCCCGACGCCTGGCTTCTTTCACAACATCCAGGGCCTGAGCCATCTCTATCCGGTTAGAAAGCGCGATGGCAATGGCGCTTTCTTCTTCGATGGCAACCGGTTCGGCTTTAATAGGAGCAATTACTTCCAACTGCCTTTCCGGCGGGATCGCCAGAATGAGCTTCAAGCGGTCCTCCGCCGATTTCAATTCTTCCCGCGCGCGGCTCAAGCTTTCCTGGGCATCTTTGATTCGGATTTCCGCCCGATAAATGTCCATCGGAGTCGCCAGTCCGGC
>MGQD01000115.1:12053-13199 GCA_001797695.1 Deltaproteobacteria bacterium RBG_13_49_15
CTGAGCCTGTGATTCCAGGCTGCGAACCTGGGATCCGTATAACCGGACCAGTTCCTGTTGCTGAAGGATGCCATACACGGTGGAAACGGTATCAATTACTGTAGCCACCCTGAAAAGATGTAAATTCCGCTGCGATTCCCGCAATCCCTGTTCGGCGCTGTAGACGGAGTCCAATGTTACCGCTTTGCCGAACCCTTTAAGCAGAGGAACGGAAAAAGAAACTGCCATTCGCCCGGTGTAATCGTCTTCCGAAAGATCAAGACCCGGACCCACCGACGCCTGAACGCCGACTTCGAATCGCTTGGTGATCAAAACACCCGTCCCCAACTGCCGGGTCGTTTCATCTTCCCGGGAGATCCCGGCGTTCGCCGACGGCGCCCATTTGAAATCAAATTCCGAACGGGCGGCCTCAAGAGAAAGGGCGGCGTTCTCCCGAATATAAATGGATCCGGCAAGGGCGCGGTTGCTGTTAAGCGCCAGTTCGATAGCCTGATCAAGGCTTAATAAAAGCCGGTGAGCGTCAGAAGTTTTTTGATCGGAAAAACAGACGGGAGTATTGAGAAACCACGTAAGAAAAAAAATAAATGCACACGCTATATCTTTCAAGACGATTGATAAAAAGTCGCTTTTTTGCGAATAGATTGAGTGTGAGTATGTATTATGTTTCGCCATCATCTACAACCCAAGATATGGGAAGTTGCAGTTGTCTTGGCTTATGGATTTTCAATACCCCGAAGGAAGACAGGCTGTCAATGGGAATTTATCCGGCATGTTGATGAGACTTTGTTTGATTCGGGCACAGGTCACCGGTTCAATTCCTGCCGGTGTTTTCTAAAGAAAGTATCCGGGAGATCAACCTCTCTTCCGGCGATGATGTATTAGGGGATGCTGGTTTCTTGTCTGATATCCCAGTGACGCTTTTTCCGGTTCATGATTTTTTTCCAAGTCGATTCGTCGGATCCTTAATTTTTCAATCCCAACGGGTTTTAAATAATGACAAAAGAAAATGACGATCATTTACACCCATTGGGAATTCTTCTAAACGATTTTCTAAAACAATAACGATTTATATGTATTTCTAAAAACCCGTTTGTCATTATTTAAAACGCTCATTTTAGGTAATACTCAATGGTTGAGACAACCCGG
>MGQD01000116.1:0-163 GCA_001797695.1 Deltaproteobacteria bacterium RBG_13_49_15
AAGTTTTGGTAATTTTAATAGCTTTTGGAATATGGGCTATGGCATCCCAATCCCAGGGACAGGAAAAACCAAAACAGGAAGGCATGCAAAAAGAAATGAGCGCTTTTGCAATCAATCGCCTTGTTATTGGAACAGGAGTGGAAGACAGGGAACCTGTAGGCAT
>MGQD01000116.1:370-570 GCA_001797695.1 Deltaproteobacteria bacterium RBG_13_49_15
AAGAGACGCGAACGGAAACCTTCTAAAAGACGTTAAATTCAAAGTGGAATAAAAGATCTCTCTTACAGGGCAAGGTTAGGACTTCAGACTTCAAGTATCGCCGGGGCTTCCCAGCCTCGGCGAACATCTAAAGTTAAAAATAGCTTACCTTCATCCCCCGCTATAGAACTCTCTCGACTTTAAGCAAATTGGTTGAGCCG
>MGQD01000116.1:581-3848 GCA_001797695.1 Deltaproteobacteria bacterium RBG_13_49_15
AGGAACACCGCCTGTAATCACGATGAGATCGCCGGGTTTCGCTAAGCCAAGGCCTTTTGCAAGGCTTTCTCCTTTAATGAAAAGCTCATCGACGGAAGAAACTTCTGCGATCTGGAAGGGATAGACCCCCCAGTAAAGCAGGAGCCTCCTGGATACGACTTCACTGGGTGTGATGGCCAGGACAGGCATCCGGGGACGGTACTTTGACACCCGCCTCGCCGTGCTCCCGGATTGAGTAAAGGCCACAATCGCCACCGCTCCCAGGCTGTGTGCCGTATGGCAGGCGCTATAGCTGATCAGTTCATCCGTCTCTTGCTTAATCCAAGCGCCTTTCTCAACTAACAGATGTTCGTAGGAAAGCCTGGTTTCCGTTTCACGGGCGATCTTTGCCATGGTTCTCACCGCCTCAACAGGATACTTTCCTATGGAGGTCTCTGCTGAAAGCATGGTCGCATCGGTGCCATCAAAAATTGCATTCGCAACATCGGTAACCTCAGCCCGCGTCGGACGGGCGGCATTGACCATTGATTCAAGCATCTGTGTGGCAGTAATGACCGGCTTTCCGACTCGATTGCACTTCTGAATGATCTCCTTCTGTATCAACGGAACCCTCTCGAAGGGGATATCCACACCGAGATCCCCTCTTGCTACCATGATACCATCGCTCGCTGAGAGGATATCGTCGAAATCCCTTACCGCCCAGAGCCGCTCTATCTTGGCAATGACGGGAATGTCCGAATCATTATCACGCAGCTTGGTTTTTACGTTGATGAGGTCCTTGGCATGACTGACAAAGGAGATGGCGATGAAGTCAGGCTTTTGTTGGACGGCAAAAAGAATGTGCTCATGCAAAGCCTCGGTCATAAAAGGGCCTGAACTGCGCATCCCGGGCACCACCAGCCCGCGGCTCTCGGTAAGGACTCCGCCGACCATGACCTTGCATCTTACCTCTTTACTCCCTTTCTCAATGACTTTCAACCGTAAGGCTCCATCGTCGAGCAGGACCGTGTCGCCTTGCTTCACCTCTTTTGGTAAGTGAGGCAGATTGATTGGGATCAACGCGGCATCGCCTTCCACCTCTTGGGTCGTCAGTATCACCTGGGCGCCCTTCTTCAATAAAGCCTTTCCATCCCTAAGCTTTCCGGTTCGATATTTAGGCCCCGGGAGATCCATAAGGATGGACACATTCGTTCCCAATCGTTGGCTTACCCTCCTGATGGTTTGAATATAACGTTCATGTTCACGATGGGAACCGTGTGACAGATTAAGCCTAACAATATTCATTCCGGCTTTAATAAGCCTCTCCATAACAGCCGCTGAATGAGTGGCTGGACCGATCGTACAGATGATCTTGGTCCGTTTTTTGTACTGTCGGAAATGTTTCATGCGCAACCTCAATCCGACATGATCTTAGCCAGGTTTTCGAGATCGGGATGAAGCCTTTTTTTCTTTTCCCATGTGTCTTTCAGGAGAGTGTAGGCTATCTCTCCTTTGATCTCACCGACCATGGTCCCGCCTTTACCCTCCAAGAGCCCCCGTACAGCTCCAGCCCCGAGCTTGCTTGCGAGAACCCGGTCGCGTGCTGTAGGCGACCCCCCACGCTGAATATGCCCTAAAATACAGTCTCTCGAATCGAAACCCGCTTTATCTTTGATCTCCTTTGATATCCGGAAGCTATCTCCGGGCTGCTCTGTCTCAGCCACCACCACAATGGCGCTCTTCTTGCCCCCCCTAAAATTCCTCTCAAGTCGTAAACAGAGATCCTCGATGCTCATCGGGATTTCTGGAATCAGCAGCTCCTCAACTCCTCCGGCAATACCGCTCTCCATGGCAATAAATCCGGTGTGGCGGCCCATCACCTCCACAAAGAAAAGGCGGTCATGGGCAGTGGCGGTATCCCGGATATGGTCGATCGCATTCAGGGCTGTATTAATGGCAGTGTCAAAGCCAATCGTGTAGTCCGTGCCGAATACATCATTGTCAATAGTTCCCGGTACGCCAATCACACTCAGATCGCACTCTTTCGAAAGCAGGGTGCCACCGCGAAAGGTCCCATCCCCGCCGATAAGTATCAAGCCTTCAATTCCTGACCGTTTGAGGATATCGATGGCGAGTGCCCTTCCTTCCTCAGTCTGGAATTCAGGACAACGGGCCGTACCCAAGATGGTCCCCCCCTGATGGATGATGTTGGTGACGACCCTCCTATCTAAAGGCTCCATATCGCCACGAATCAGACCGGCAAAACCCCACTTTATCCCGATCATCTCGATCTTATGGGACAGGGAAATACGGACTGCCGCCCGTATACAGGCGTTCATCCCCGGTGCATCACCACCACTGGTTAATATGCCTATCTTCCTCATTCGAACCTCCCTGGGACGCGATCTTCTTTCTCTCTCCGTCAGAATTGTCCTTCCCGGTGCCCACTCCATGCCGCTCGTCTACCAGGTTCATCTTTCCGTTTACCTTCTGTTTTCATTTCTTCAAGGGCAAACATCGCTGCTCCGATCACCCCGGAATTTCGCCCAAGTTCAGCCAGAGCAAAGCGAACTGACTTGTAGGCCTCCCCAAATGCCCTTTCGCCCGCTACCTGATAGGCCGGTTCAAGCAGTTTGTTCCCCATATGGGACAAGCCACCTCCAATAACAATCAGCTCGGGGTTGAAGAGATTGATCAAGTTAGCCATACCGACACCGATATAATAGCCGGTTTGAGCAATAAGCTCTCCGGCCAGGTTATCTCCCGCCTGAGCGGCTTTGTAGATGACCTCGGCCGTTACTTTATCTATTTCGTCAACATCCTCCAGAAGGGAGGTGCGGACTCCCTCTTTCATCCGCTGTTTTGCTGCCCTCGCCAGAGCGGTTCCGGAAGCCAGCGTTTCCCAGCAGCCTCTGTTTCCACATCTGCAGAGAGGGCCATCGTCATCTATCGTCATATGCCCCACCTCCCCTGCAATGCCCCGAGCACCGGTGTAGAGCTTTCCGCCAATAACGAAGCCTCCACCAATACCGGTACTGATCGTAATGTAGATAAAATTTCGAGCACCTTTTGCCGCGCCAAAATAAAGCTCACCTAAAGCCGCCGCATTAGCGTCGTTGATAAGAAAAGTTTTCTTTCCGAACTCCTTTCCAAGAATGTCCATCAAGGGAACATTTTGCCAGCCTGGCAGATTCGGTGAAGTGAAGAGAATCCCCTGCTCGGGATTCGAGAGGCCGGGGGCCCCAACCCCTACTGCAGTGAGCTTAACCGAAGTGATTTGAGCCTGCT
>MGQD01000116.1:4129-4417 GCA_001797695.1 Deltaproteobacteria bacterium RBG_13_49_15
AAAGGTTGCTAAAAATGTTTAAATATTCAGGAACCTCGACGGCCTGCTAAAACATCCCCGAACCTCTCACTCGAAGCTTACTCCTTAGGGACATCGCTGGCCAACCAAGACAACAACATCTCGTCTTTCTTATTACGAAAGGCTTCCCTATCCTTTGGTTCGATAGGTGTTCCGGAAGGGAAGGTCTCTTTTAAAGGATTAATAAACCGCCCATTCTTTGACAGTCGGTAATCGAGGTGTGGCCCTGTCGAAAAACCCGTCGATCCGACATACCCAATGATCTGTTTC
>MGQD01000116.1:4461-5854 GCA_001797695.1 Deltaproteobacteria bacterium RBG_13_49_15
AAGGTGACTGTAATAGCTCACATATCCATTGGGATGTCTGATGGCGATTTGTTTTCCAAATCCCTCAACCCACCCATAGGAAACAACGATCCCATCCGCGACAGCCCATACCGGTGTTCCAGCCGGAGCCGCATAGTCAATTCCAAGATGGGGATGAACGCCTCCCATGATCGGATGCCTTCTCTTTCGGTTAAATCCTGAACTGATATAATCGAAACGAAGGGGCGTCTTCAAAAACGCCTTTTCAAAGGAGTTCCCTTTCTCATCATAAAATTTATTTTTGAATCGGACCCCCCTGATCATCTTCTTTCCGCTCTGATATTCTATCGCATGAACCATTCCGTATTTTATAAATTGATCTTCTTTATAATTCTTTTCAACCAACAGTTTGAACTGATCCCCCTCTCTCACATCCCTATCAAAGTCAATCTCCCAGGCTAAAATCTCTGTAAAGGTATCGGCCAGAGAACTTTTTTCTCCAGCGGCTTTGATTGCCCCGGCAAGCGAGGAACGGATTTCTCCCTCCACTCTCGCAAGACGGATTTCGAGAGAGATTTCCTTCTTTTTTGCCACATATTCTCCGCTCGAATCCTTCTCAATCTCATAAGCATCCGTAGGACTGACTTCATAAATGAACTTTACCATCTCTCCCTTATCATCTTTAATGAACTGATATGTCTCGCCTCTTTTGATTCTCCTGAAATTCATAAAAGGTGTTAATTTTGAAACAGTCAGGTGAATCCATTTCGGCGATATTTTATTTTTTGACAAAGACTGAGAAAATGTTTCTCCCCCTTTGATACTCCCCTCAATCACTCGGTAGGGTGGCTCCGACGAAGAGACGACCCCAACAAAAAATGCCAGTGTAAAAGAGCTGAATAATAAAATGATCGAGGTTTTCAAAAAGATTGATCGTCTTCTCATTTTTTAGGCTCCCAGATAAATTTTCCTGCCCTGTTAATATAACCAAGCTTCAGGTCAATGGCAACGGCCGCAATCCCTTCTGAAAAATCTCCAGCCTCATCGAATTGAGGCGAAACGATCATCTTCCCAGCTTGATCGATAAAGCCGTATTTCTTTCCAATATTGACCCTTGCCAGCCCTTCAGAAAAAGGCCAAACCTGATCGAATTGAGGGGAAACGACGATTTTTCCTGTCGGATCGATGAACCCAAATTTCTCCCCGATCTTGACCTCCGCCAACCCTTCGGAAAAAGGTCCGACATCGTCGAACTGAGGAAAGATAACATATTTCCCGGTGGTGTCAATATACCCCCACTTGCCACCATTCACCATTCCCCCCTTGTCCGGTAAACCCCCGGCATTTACTGCGGCCAGACCTTCAGAAAAGCTTTCGGCATCATCGAATTGGGGAGAAATAATGATTTTCCCGG
>MGQD01000117.1 GCA_001797695.1 Deltaproteobacteria bacterium RBG_13_49_15
GACCATCGTTTATCTATCGATGGAATACGGAATACACGAAAGCCTTCCTCTTTTTGCAGGAGGTCTGGGTGTTTTAGCCGGGGATTACCTGAAAGCCGGATCCGATATGGGGCTACCGATCATCGGAATAGGCCTTTTATACCGGGAAGGATATTTTCACCAGTTCCTGGATCAGCAGGGGTGGCAGCAGGAAGAAAACCCTGAGATCGAGATGTCTTATCTTCCTCTTCAACGGATGAAGGATAAAAACAATGATCCGCTTAAGATAACAATTGCCGGGCCGGAGGGAGACATCCATGCATCGGTTTGGAAAATAGAGATGGGGCGGCTTCCTCTCCTTTTACTTGATACAAACCTGCAGGAAAACCCGCCGAACACCAGGAAAATTACCGACAGACTCTATTCCAGCAATTACAAGAACAGGCTTGCCCAGGAAGTTTTGCTGGGTATAGGAGGCATGCGCGCCCTGAATGCCATCGGAGTCTTCCCGACGATTTGCCATATCAATGAAGGACATGCAGCTTTTTCGAGTATTGAACGACTTCATCAGATAATGGTCGCTCATCAGGTGGATCTCGAAACGGCGCTGGAAATCGGGCCTAGAACGACGGTCTTTACCACCCATACCCCTGTGGCTGCAGGACACGATGAATTCTCCATAGATGAAGTCAGACCTTACATGCTTCCGATTGCGGATCGCCTGGGCACGAAAGTTGAGGAGATCCTTTCCTGGGGACAATCCTCCGGTTATTCACCTTCGGAAAAGATCTCCATGTTTATTTTAGGGCTTCGCATGTCTATGTATCGAAACGGCGTCAGCGAACTTCATGGGAAAGTTGCCCGGCATATGTGGTCGAGGGTTTGGAAAGAGTGGCCGGAGGATGAAGTGCCGATTACCCATATTACCAACGGCGTCCATATCCCTTCATGGATTTCTATCGAAAACTCCATTCTTTTTGATCGATACCTTGGACCGGATTGGTATTTAAGATGCTGGAACAGCGATGTTTACAAGCGGATCGATGATATTTATGACGACGAGTTGTGGCGGGCCCATGAGATGGCGCGGAGCCGGCTGATCCGGTTTTGCCGAAGTCTGCTGGGGCAGCAGTTTGGGAGGAGAAACGCCCCCCGATCGGTTATCGAGAAAGTGGAATCGGTTTTAGATCCGGATATATTAACGATTTCCTTTGCACGGCGGTTTACGGCCTATAAAAGGGTGACGCTTCTTTTAAAAGATCCGGAGCGCCTGGAAGCGATGTTGAATAATGTGAAGTACCCGATCCAGATCATCTTTTCCGGGAAAGCCCACCCAAAAGATGATGAGGGAAAACAAGATATTAAAAATCTGTTTAATTTTGCCCAGAAGGAATCGATCCGGAATCGGATCGTTTTTCTTGAAGATTACGACATCAACATCGCACGGCATCTTGTTCAGGGTTCGGATGTCTGGTTGAATACTCCGCGCCGTACTTTGGAAGCAAGCGGCACTTCGGGGATGAAGGCTGCTGCAAACGGAGTTCTCAACGTGAGCATCCTGGACGGATGGTGGAATGAAGGTTATTCAGAGGAAAGGGGGTGGGCCATCGGACGCGGTGAGGAGTTCGTGGATGCCGCGTATCAGGACATGGTGGAGAGTCAGGCGCTTTATAATGTTCTGGAATATGAAGTGATCCCTTGCTATTACGAGCAGAAAAACGGGAGAATGCAAGGACGCTGGATCAAAATGATGAAAGAATCGATGAAAATAGCCATTGCCCATTTTTGTACGCACCGGATGATGTCGAGCTATCAGAAAACATTTTATATACCGGCCATTAATAATTACTGGAACTTTTCAGCCGAAGGAAATCGTCAGGCCAAGGAGATGGTTGCTCAGAATCGGCGGCTCCATTCGTTGTGGAAAGGAATTCAAATCAAATCTCCTGTTTACAGACATAACGGAACCATACGGGTCGGGGACTCATTTGAAGTGACTTCCGAAGTAACGCTGGGTGAACTCAAACCCGAGGAGGTCGTAGTTGAGCTCTATTGCGGGACCTTGAAATCGATCGGGATGGTTTCAGAGGGGAAAACCGAACCGATGGAGATCCTTGAAAAGCTGGAAAACGGGAATTATATTTATAAATCTACGTTAAAATGCACGGATACCGGCCGGTTCGGGTTTACGGTTCGGGTTGTCCCCCGCGGCGATGACTATCTCAAGTTCAGGCCGGAATTCATATGCTGGGCATGATGATGAGAATTTATGATCTTTTTCCGAAGCTGTCATAGACAAATATGAAAAATCCGAGAGTGCTGATCGTAACACCCGAGGTCACCTACCTTCCTGATCGGATGGGTAACCTCTCGAACTGCCTGACGGCAAAAGCAGGGGGTCTCGCTGATGTTTCGGCAGCCCTTATCAATGCGTTGTTCGAGCAGGGGGTGGACGTGCATGTGGCGCTTCCTGATTATCGCTCTCTGTTTAAAGACCGTCTGGCCCCGTTTCTGCAACAAGAACAACGGGCGATCCGGCGGATTATGTCGGACGATCGGGTGCATCTTGCTGAGGACAGGGCGTTTTATTATCTGGATCAGGTCTATTCCGATTACGGCCTGGAAAATACCAAGCTGTCGCTGGCGTTTCAGCGGGAGGTAATCAATAATGTGATTCCAAGAGTCGATCCGGACCTGATTCACTGCAACGACTGGATGACCGGCCTGATCCCGCCGATGTCAAGGCAACTCGGAATCCCTTGTCTTTTTACCATTCATAATATCCATACGGTTAAAAGCACACTCCCCCATATAGAGGATCGGGGGATCGACGCGGCATATTTTTGGCAGCATCTGTATTATGAACGGTACCCTTCGCGATATGAAGAAGCCCATTGGAACAACTTGATCGATTTTCTTGTCTCCGGGGTGTTTGCCGCGCATTTTGTGAATGTGGTGAGCCCTGCGTTTTTAAAGGAAATCGTGGAAGGAAGGCATCCGTTCGTGTCCGATGCTCTGAAACGCGAACTCTCCAATAAATATGCTGCCGGATGCGCTGTCGGAGTGTTGAACGCGCCGGATCCGGCGTTTAATCCCTCAGACGACCCGTACCTCAAACGCCAATACCATTACCGCAACTGCATGACCGGCAAGAAAGAAAATAAACTCCATTTGCAAAAAATGCTGGGCCTCATCGAAGATGACGACGCTCCTCTTTTTTTCTGGCCGTCGCGACTTGATCCGATCCAGAAAGGATGCCAGTTGCTGGCGGATATTTTTTATCAGGTCATCTCGAGCTACTGGGAAAAGAATTTGGAAGTCATATTTGTCGCCAACGGGGATTACCAGGGGGTGTTCCGGGGGATCACGGAGCATCACGGCTTTGAACGGCGGGTGGCGGTTTGTGATTTCAGCGAACCGATGGAGCATCTCGGATATGCTGCATCGGATTTCATTCTGATGCCCTCGTTGTTTGAACCCTGCGGCCTGCCGCAGATGATCGCTCCGATTTACGGGTCATTGCCGGTCGCCCATTATACCGGCGGGATCCGGGACACCCTCGTTCATCTCAATTTATCCGAAAACAAGGGAAACGGGTTCATATTCGAAACATACGATTCAGGCGGCCTTTTATGGGCCATTGACCAGGCTATGGGATTTTTTAATCAAAACTCCGTCGTAAAGAAAAAGCAGATCAGCCGGATCATGAAGGAGAGTGCGGCAACCTTCACCCATGCCTCGAGTGCACGCCAATATATCGACCTGTATGAAAAGATGCTTCAACGCCCCTTAATCAACACCTACTCCTAAATGGAAAAGATCCTTTCCCCATTGCCGGAGAAAGATCCGTTTCTCAACCCCTATAAAGAGATCCTCCGGAAGCGGATCAACCATGTGATCCGGCAAAAATCCCGCCTTGCCGGAAAAAAGAAGACGCTCTCCGAGATGGCCTGTGGTCACGAGTATTTCGGTCTTCATTTCAGGGAAAATGAATGGATCTTTAGGGAATGGGCTCCGAATGCCGATGCCGTATATCTGATCGGGGAGATGACGGACTGGAAAGAAGAAGAAACCTTTTCCCTAAAGCGTGTTCATCCGGAGGGGCACTGGGAAGTCCGCCTTCCGGAACCTTCTTTTGGGCATGGAAACCTGTTCCGGCTGCGCATCCACTGGCCGGGGGGCGCCGGAGACCGTATTCCTGCCTATGCCCGCCGTGTGGTTCAGGATCCGCAGACTCTCATTTTCAATGCCCAAGTCTGGAAGCCGCCGGTTCCGTTTGAATGGAAACATTTTCATTTCCGGCATCCTCCCAAAGGGCTTTTCATTTACGAAGCGCATATCGGAATAGCTCAGGAAGAAGAGCGGATTGGGACCTATCGGGAATTTATTTCAAAAACCCTTCCGCGCATCGTAAAAGCCGGTTACAACACCCTTCAGTTGATGGCCGTTCAGGAGCATCCGTATTATGCGTCCTTCGGATATCAGGTTTCGAATTTTTTCGCCGCCTCCTCCCGGTTCGGCACACCGGAAGACCTTAAGGCGCTGATTGATGCCGCCCACGAAGAAGGGCTTTGGGTCATCATCGACCTGATTCATTCCCATTCCGCTCCCAACGAAGTCGAAGGGTTGAGCCGGTTTGACGGCACGACCTTCCAATATTTCCATGCAGGACCGAGAGGAATTCACCATGCGTGGGGGTCGCGCTGTTTCGATTATGCCAAGCCCGAGGTGCTTCATTTTTTACTTTCAAACTGCCGGTTCTGGCTCGATGAATACCGGCTGGACGGATTCCGGTTCGACGGCGTGACGAGCATGCTCTATCTCCATCATGGCATGGGGAAGGCATTTGTATCCTATGACGATTATTTTGGAAAAGACGTTGATGAAGACGCCCTTGTTTATCTGACGCTCGCAAATGAATTGATCCACGATATCAACCCCCATGCCGTGACCATTGCGGAGGATGTCAGCGGGATGCCGGGATTGGCGGCCCCCATCCGGAACGGCGGCTGCGGGTTTGATTATCGTTTTGCCATGGGGATACCCGATTTATGGGTTCGGCTGGCCAAAGATCTTCCCGATGAAGAATGGCCGACCGGGCATCTGTGGCATGAACTCAATAACCGCAGGAAAGAGGAAAAAACCATCAGTTATGCCGAATCCCACGATCAAGCCCTGGTCGGGGATCAGACGCTCCTGTTCCGGCTTGCGGGAAACGCAATGTATCGCCACATGAGGATTTCGGATGAGAACATCTTGGTGGATCGCGGCATGGCGCTGCATAAGATGATCCGCCTCATCACTCTATCAACCGCTGGGAACGGCTATCTGAATTTCATGGGAAATGAATTCGGACACCCGGAGTGGATCGATTTTCCAAGGGAAGGGAACAACTGGTCGTATCGGTATGCCAGGCGACAGTGGCACCTAATCGACGACCCGAATCTGAAATATCCCCTACTGGCGCATTTCGATCGCGATATGATCCGCCTTGCCGGGAAGTATCATCTTTTCGAATCCTCCGATACGGTTCTGTTGAAGGAGCATTTTGCCGATAAGGTGATTGTTTTTTTAAGGGGGGATCTGTTGTTCGCCTTCAATTTTCACCCTCTTGCATCGTTTGCTGACTATCGGTTTGAGGCTCCTTTGGGGGAGTACCGAATGATCCTGAACACGGATGAAAAACAATACGGCGGTCACGGAAGACTGGCTCAGGATCAGCGGCACATCACGCTCCCGGAGAAAAGCGAAGCGAAACAACGGCGCCTGTTAAACCTTTATCTTCCGAGCCGGACCGGGCTGGTCCTGGAAAAGGAATGAGATATGCCGATTCTGGATCCCATTGTTGGAATCAAAGGAGCCGGTGAAATGGCGAGCGCCGTTGCATGGAGGCTCTATATGTCCAATATCCGAAGGGTAATCATGATGGAGACACCCCGCCCTCTGGCCGTCAGAAGAGAGGTCTCGTTTTGCGAATCCTTGTTTTTAGGGAAAAAAACCGTTGAAGGCGTCGAAGCGATCATGGCGGAAAGCATCCATCGGGTCGATGAAATCTGGAGACAAAAGGCTATCCCCGTCATCGCCGATCCGTCCTGGCATTCCCTGGTCCGGCTCAAACCCCAGGTGGTTGTCGATGCGATTTTGGCGAAGCGGAATTTAGGAACTGCCATCAACGAAGCCCCTCTTGTCATCGGGCTCGGTCCGGGTTTTATCGCAGGAGTCGACGTCCACCTGGTGATTGAAACCAACCGGGGGCATCATCTGGGGCGCATCATCACCGGGGGGAGCGCTGAACCGAACACCGGGATTCCGGGAGATATCGGGGGGCACACTTCGAAACGGGTGCTGAGGGCTCCTGCAGACGGCGCGTTCCAGTCTGAAAAAGAAATCGGAGATTTTATCAGGACAGGCGACATAGTCGGCGCCGTTTCAGGCAAAACAATCAAAACCGCAATAGATGGAATCATCAGAGGATTGATCCGGCCGGGAACAACCGTTACCAGGAATATGAAAATCGGAGATATCGACCCGCGGGGAGTCAAAGATTTTTGTTACACCATTTCAGACAAGGCGAGGACCGTTTCCGGATCGGTCCTTGAATCAATCCTTCGCGTGTTCAATACCTCGACTCCGGTATGAAGAAACTTTGCTTCCCTTTCAGAAAAGCTTTTTTTCTTGAAACCGGCGGAATCATCAGCATTGTGGGAGCCGGAGGGAAAACGTCCCTGATGCATGTTTTGTCCCGGGAGCTTTCGGCATCCGGGGAACCGGTCCTGGCGACAACGACGACCAAGGTCCGGATTCCGGAAGGCGGGGTGTTTTCAAAAATCATTATCTGTGCAAACGGCAAAGAGCTGTTGAGAGAGGTGAAATCATGTGGAGAAAAATTCATTTCTCCGGTATTTGCCGCATCGGGGAATATTTCCGGGCAGAACAAACTCACCGGTCTGGACCCTGAAGCCATTGAGCGGATCGCCGGGAGCGCCATTTACAAGTGGATCATCGTCGAAGCGGATGGCGCTTCACAGAGGCCTTTAAAGGCGCCGGCTCCTCATGAACCGGTCATCCCAAGATCCACCGGGTGGACGATCGGCGTGGCCGGGCTTGACGGGATCGGCAAGCCTGTTGAAGCGCGCTGGGTTTTCAGGCCGGAGCGATTTGCAGAACTGACAAACATAAAGATGGGGGAAATAGTCACAGAGCATTCCGTTGCGAAAGCGCTGATCCATCCGGAAGGGATCATGAAAGGATCTCCGCGAAATGCCCGGAAGATCGTCTTTCTCAATAAAGCGGATCGCCCGGAAAGAGTGGAATCCGGGAGAAAAATTACTTCTATTATTATCGCATTCGGAGAAAGCACTGTCGAACGGGTCGTTATCGGCCGGCTTTTGGAGACGCCGTCAATTCTGGAATGCAGGGATAATGAAAGGGTACGGGATATCGGATAATGGATATTTTTTATAAAGCAAAAGCGCTGATGGAAAAAAAGATCAGGTTTGCGATGGCTGTAGTCATATCTCAAAAGGGGTCGACTCCGAGAAGATCCGGAACAAAATGCCTGATTCTTGAAGACGGCGCACTTGAAGGAACCATCGGTGGGGGGAGGATGGAGTATTTGGCGGCGGAAAAATCAAAGGAGGTTTTACAAAGAAACGAATCAGCCATCCTGAAGCTGTCGCTTACCGGGACGGACGCATCAAAAACCGACATGCTCTGCGGCGGGCTTGTGGAAATTTTTCTTGAGCCGGTTTCTCCCGTAAATACGGCTGCCTTTGAACTCTTTTCCACCATCATCGAAATTATCGAACGGGGGGGTTGGTGCAAGTTTCTGACCGCTGTAGCTCCGGGGATCAAAGGAGAGGATTTAGGATGCCGTGGCCTGGTCGATGATACCGGTCGTGTGATGGGAAGCCTCACGGGTTTGGATATTGACCGATTGGTTCCGCACTTAAAATCGGAAGAACCGCAGGTCCTGAAAATCAAGGGAGAACAAAGAACGATTTTCGTTGAGACGATACGGCCTCCGGAAGTGGTTTACCTCTTCGGCGCCGGACATATATCCAAATTCGTCTGCCGCCTGGCATCCATGGTGGGGTTCCGGGTGGTCGTGATCGATGATCGCGCCGATTTTGCGAATCGGTCCCGTTTCCCGGAAGCCGATGAAATCATTGTAAGCCCTTTTTCAGAGTCCTTCGGAAAGGTCCGTGCGGCCCCGTCATCTTATATCGTCATTGTAACCCGTGGGCA
>MGQD01000118.1:0-6766 GCA_001797695.1 Deltaproteobacteria bacterium RBG_13_49_15
AGAGTGATTGAAATATAAGATTGATATTTATCAAGGGCTTTAAAGAAGAAAAAAATGGAAAACAGGGTAGGCTCTTTGGAAACGCTCCTTTTGTCGAAAACAGATATTGAATCCTTGCTCAGCATCGAAGATATCTTGTTAACAGTAGAAGACGTCTACAAATCACACGGTCTGGGGAATGTGGTCTCTCCCCTAAAGACGACCCTCAACCTGGGAAGGGCGGGGGCGAATGGCTTTATGATCAACGCCGCAGCTTATGCGGCAGACTTCAATGCAGCAGGAATAAAGATTGCCGGAGCATTTCCTTTCAACCCAACAAGAGAAGGCCTTCCTCAAACAATGGCCATAATCATCCTGATGAATCCGAAAACCGGTTTTCCTTTGGCCGTCATGGACGGTCAGTTCATCACCGTTATGCGCACAGGGGCTGCTGCCGCCGTTGCGGCGAAATACTTATCTCCCCGGGTTCAAGTCCTTTCCATTCTTGGTTCCGGAGCCGTCGGGAAAGCGACCGTTCGGAGTTTTAACAAAGCCTTCTTGCTTCGGGAAATCCGTATCTATGACATCTCTGAAAATATTGCCCGGAACACCGCTTCCATGTTTCAAGAACAATATGGGATTTCACTAACCGTATCCCGCAACGCTGCTATCTGTATCGACGAAGCGGATGTAGTAGTAACGGCAACTGATGCCGACAACCCGCTGTTTCCGATAGAAAACCTAAAACGGGATGCTCTTGTGATTAGTTTAGGATCGTTCCGAGAATCGCCCCCCAAGCTTGTAAAGAACGCCTCCTCCCGCATCGTTGATCACCTGGAACAAAACAAGCAACGGGGCGAATTCAGCATTTATTTCCAACAGGGAATCCTGAACGATGCAGATATTTATGCAGAGATTGGCGATATTATCGGAGGCAAAATTTCACCCCCTCCTGAGGGCGGTTGGTGCGTGACCTCCCTCATTGGTGTGAGCTCACTGGATATTGTTCTTGCCAAAAAAGCCTATGACGCCGCAAAGGGCGCTTTGATCCGAAGCAGTTTTCGCTTCTAAACCCCCTTTAGCATAAAGCCAATTCAAAAGATATTTCCTCCGGACGTTCCGAGCTTTCTGTTAAAGAGGACTTTATTAAAATCCCGCCGGTATTATGTTCACGAACTTTTAACAACATCACACGAAAAAATCTGACTAAAATATATGCCGGTCTGAAATAATTCGTTAAAGCCGGCTCTTTAAAACCAATGAAGAACTTGCAAGAATCAGACTCCCCCCGATCACCTGTATCCACGACAGGCGTTCTCCCAGAAACAGGATGGCCCACAAAACAGCCAATACGGTTTCTGCAGGGCATAATAGAGCGGTTTGGCCGCTGCCGATGTATTTGATGGCGCCAAACATGGCTATCCGGGCCACTGCTGTGGAGAGAAGGCCCGTTATCAGAATCACCATCCAGGCCGAAACCGTCAACGTCTGGTAAGTATCAAATCGAATAATGTATATTAGACTCATTATCAGCGCCATAAAACTCACTACATACAAAGCGACGGTCTTAGGGCTGTAATCCTTTAAATACCAATGGGTTAAGTTCATGTGAAGAGCGTAAAAAATTGCCGTTAAAAGTACCAGGGCAACCCCGACCAGATCGATTCTTCCTCCGGGCTTAACGAGCATATAAACCCCGATCAAAGCAAGAGCCAACCGCAGCAGCTTCAACGCCGACATAGGTTCTCCTTTAAAAGCCAACATAACAAGAGCGATGAGCGGAAACAGAGAAAATATCACATGAGCCACAGAGGCGTTGATTCTGGTAAGAGCCGTATAGTAACAAAGTAAGCCCGATGCATTGGCCAGTGCCACGCATAAGCATCCAATCAGTCCCTTTCCGTCTATGGACGCAGCCGAAGGGAAAAAAAGCAAGAAAACACTCCAAAGAACAACAGACGCAACCACCATTCGCATTGTGAGCAATGAGGTGGGATCAATACCGGCTGAAATAGCTCCCTTGACCAGGGCAGGTGTGAGGCTGAGGCAGAATACTGCGATAACTGCATTCAAAATGCCCTTTGCATGATCTTTTTCGAAGGGATTGGCCTTCTTTATGGCCGGTTTGGTGTCTCGCTTTTCTCCGCATTCCATCGCATTGACTATCCCTGGATGCTGCAGGGAGCATCCGTCTCTAAAGATCTCTAAATTCACTGGGGACGTGAAGCCGTTGTCGGTTGGCCTTTTTCAAACCCAAGGCGTCATCAGCGATAAGAATTCTCATAATGTTGGCTGTTCCCTCACCGATCTGGTAAAGCTTCGCATCCCTGTAGTACCTCTGCACCGGCAGTTCCAATGAATACCCCATGCCTCCGTGGATCTCCATGGCCAGTCCGGACACTTTTGCAGCAACCTCTCCAGCGAAATATTTTGCAATCGCAATCTCCCTGGTGAACGGCCGATTCTGATCGTTTAACCATGTGCCATATCTCACGAGCAACCGCGCGGCTTCGGTGAGGGTGACCATTTCTGAAATGTTTCCCTTAACCAGTTGATATTCGGCAATCGGTCGGCCGAACTGAATGCGGGTGTTGGCGTAGTCCACACAGCAGTCGATGCAAGCCTGGGAAATGCCGACAGCGCCGCTGGCTACGCTGATCCGGCCACGATCCAAAGCGGTCATGGCCACGTTGAATCCTCCCCCCCATTGCCCCAAAAGATTTTCCCTGGGCGCCCGAATATCCTTTAAATGGATTTCGGCAATCGGAGAAGATTTGTCGCCCAGCTTTGGCGTTTCGCGAGTCTGCCAGCCTGGCTGATCGGTTTCTACCACAACAGCGCAGAGTCCACGGTGCTTTAACGTTGGATCATGCGTGGCATAGACAACGGCAATGTCGGCGACGGTGCCGTTTGAGATCCAAGTTTTTGAACCGTTGAGAAGGAAATAGTCTCCCTTGTCTTCAATCTGAGTCTCGATGGAAGCGATGTCCGAGCCTACGTTGGGCTCCGAGAAGCAGGTGCAGCCGATTTTTTTCCCAAGCACCAATTCTTGAACATAGTGCTGCCTGGCGTCAGAGGACCCCCATTCCATGATAGTGTAGGGGACAGTCATCCCCTGAAGGTTGAAAAGGGAGCGCAACCCGGAGTCCACCCGGGAGATTTCCTCACAGATCACCGCGTGAGCCACAAAACCGAGATCCGACCCTCCATACTTTAAAGGGAATGCACAACCGAAAAAGCCGAGATTCCCCATTTTTTCCACCAGATCTCTCTTAAAATGTTCTTCCTCGACCCTGGGCTGCACTTCTTTTAGGGCAAAACGCCGGGCTTCCTTCTGGATTGCTTTTACCTCATTGGATAATTCAAAATTCATGACAATGTTTTCCTCTCTTTCATCCTCCTGCTATCGGTACAAGGAAGGTTATTGCATCACCTTCAAGCAAAGGGGAGTCGAGATCTGCGTGGCGGCCGTTTATTGATATCAGGAGCTCCATTTCCGGCGGGATCCCAAGTCGTTTAACAATATGATCGACGGTGGTTCCCTGTTCGACGGCCATATCGAACGTGGCATCCTCACCCGGAGCGAATTTGCGCAAATGAAGGAAAAGCTGCACCCGAATTATCATGGGGATTTACCCTTCTCTGAGCCCTAGCCTGGCAAGCGTTTGCTCAGTCGGAATTCCCCCGGCCGTCCATCCCCTAACAGGGTAATAATCCTTGAGCATCTCTTCCAGGTGGCACACATGTCCTTTGGCCGGACCATCCGGCAGTGGTTCGAAGGTTATCCGCGGAGGCAAGGTGTCATCTTTGGCCGAAAAACCGGCCCGGGTAAGAAAAAGTCTTTCAGCGTTAAAAATCCTTTCCCCGGCCGTATTCAATTCATTCAGGGTGTAGTTTGCACCGGTTGCCGCGTTTAGGTACTTCAGGATGCCTTCCGGCGGCAAGTTTTTTTCGTCACGAACCATGAAACGTGCCGCAAAAAAGATGCATAACCCGGCGCTGTCGATAATACAGGATAGATCCTGATGGTCTTTAACCAAACCGGCTTTACCCTTTGCAGTAAACGGATCGGCTTTCTGGAGGACCCCAAATACTTCCGAATAGGCCGGGTCTCCTCGCATGTGTGAACCGCCGATCGGTGATGTTGCATATGCTAGACCCATTCCCTGGGCGCCTCGCGGGTCGTATCCCGCAAACTCCTGTTTCTTGGCCACCATGGCCAGTTCGGGATGCCCGAAGCGTTCCGCCAGCCTGAAGCTGCCCTCGGCCAGAATGTTTCCGAATCCCTCCCTCAGGGCTGTCATTCGGCACAGATCCACTAATGCTTGACCGTCTCCCCAGATCAGGGGTCGTCCGGCGTCTTTTTCAGTTAGATATCCCCGTTCGAAAAGCTCCATGGCACAGGCGATGGTCGTCCCCATGGTGATAGTATCCATCCCCATTTCGTTGCAAATATAATTGGCTTTGATGACAGCCGGATAGTTGTCAACCATGCAGTTCGCACCAAGTGCATAAATTGTCTCATATTCCGGTCCCTCACCCGAACCTTCAAAGCCCGGAACCTCAACTCGGGTATTTCGGCCACAACCGATGGGGCAGGCATAGCATGCCCGGTTGCGCACAAAAAACTTCTCGCGAAGAGTCTTCCCGTTAATTCGCTCCCAGTAATGAAACGTCCCCATTTGAAAATTTTTAGTCGGCAGGATGCCGAAATGGTTCATCACCTCAACACCATACGCGGTTCCGTAATTTCGAAGAGCAGGAGGCGATACCCGCGAGGCCTCATTAAAACGCTTTAGGGTTTCCCGGTTTATGGATTTAAAAGCGGCGTCATCTGCAAGCGGAATCCGGCCCTCTCCTTTGACCACCACTGCCTTGAGGTTCTTGGAGCCCATTACCGCACCGACACCCGATCGCCCGGCGGCCCGATCCCGGTCATTCATGACCGAAGCAAAGAGCACCCGATTTTCACCGGCTTGCCCGATGCAAGCGACTCTTGCATCAGGTTGGGTTTCCTGAAGAAGTTTATCTGTTGACTCATGGGTATCTTTTCCCCAGAGATGAGCGGCCTGACGGAGCTCGGCCTTTCCGTTTTTCACCGACAAATATACCGGTTCAGCAGCTTTACCGGTGAAAATGATGCCATCAAAGCCGGCGAATTTCAGTTCGGCAGGAAATTGACCGCCGGAATTTGAACAGGTCAGGCCGCCGGACAGCGGGGACTTGGTAACCACCATATAGCGGGCGCCGGTGGGCGCCCCAGTGCCGGTTAAAGGTCCCGTTGCCATAATCAGAACGTTTTCCTCGGAAAGGGGATGGCACAAAGGGGAAGCCATACGGTTCAGGTAGTATATTCCTAACCCCCTTCCGCCGATGTAGTTTCGGGCAGCGACAGTATCCAGCGCTTCCTCCATAACTCGGCCTCTGCTAAGATCGACGTTAAGCATTCTTCCTATCCATCCGGGCATTACGGACCTCCTTTGATAGGGTTAAACAGTGATCGCGCATATCCGCTAATCATCCATCAGTATATGCGCTTTTAGCGGGTTGCGCAGTTTAAATAGAAGATGAGATAGCGGATGACGGACAGATCTGAGCACACATGCCGCATCCGGTACACTGGATTGAATCAATACACACGGTTTCATTTTCTCCCTCCTGGCGAAACAGAGCCGGACAGGCCAGCTTTTCAATACAGCTCCAGCATTGGTTACACGCCTCGGGATCAACGCGAAAAACCGGAGCCTCGGATTTACGAAAAGCTTGCAACGCACAAGCTCTCCTGGAGATCACTACACGGACTCCTTTTTGTTTAAGACCTTTGCGGATCGCGGCAATTGTTTGTCGAATTTCGTAGGGATCCACGACCTCCACATCTTCAACACCGCATCCTCTGATCAGGGCCTCAAAATCAAGACGTCGTGTTTTATTCCCGGTCGCAGTTATGCCCGTACCCGCATGGGGTTGGCCGCCGGTCATGCCGGTCGTGCTGTTGTCACAAATAATCACTAGGATGTCGCTACCGTTGTAAATGCAATTGATTAGCCCGGGAATTCCGGCATGAATGAAAGTAGAATCTCCGATCACCGCTACCGTTTTTTCATTTAGGGTTTGGGAATATCCTGACGCCACTCCGATGGAAGCTCCCATGCTGAATTTAGCGTCTCCAAGGTGATGAGGAGGATAACACATGAGAGTATAACAACCAATGTCGCCAACAATGAACGGTTTGACACGAGAGCGTTTCATAGCCGTTTTCAGCGCATACATCGTCCCGGTATGAGGGCACCCCGCACAAAAGACCATGGACCGATTCGGGAGGATGCTGCGAACCTCATCAATCAGTTCATCCGGTGTCGGATGGGCGGGAGTATTCCGGGATAGGAGCCGGTAAATGCTTTGGGAGACAAGAGTGGAATTCAATTCCCCCCATTGGGGCAGATGCCCTGTGAGCTTACCCAGGATTGTCGCCGGCGTCCCAGTTCCTCCGGCAAGTGTCCTGATTTGGGTTTCAACCACGGGAGCGCCTTCTTCGACAGTCAGGATAGTCCAAGGAACAGACAAGGCCTCTTTCAGCATCGTTTTGGGTATTGGGTACACACAGCCGAGCTTCATCAGAGCAACTTTTCCGGCATCCAATTCCTCGAGAACGTCTTCCACATACGTAGCGGCCACTCCGGAGGTAATGATACAAAGTGATTCGCACCCCTGCCGGTTGAAGGTGTTAAAGCGTAATTCATCGGAAACTTTTTCAAGGAGAGGCTGTTGTTCGATGAGCCAGCGACTC
>MGQD01000118.1:6818-8660 GCA_001797695.1 Deltaproteobacteria bacterium RBG_13_49_15
CCGGAGCATTAACGCTACGGGGTGGATTGGGATTCAGCACCATATCGGAACGGCTATGGCTTACCCGTGTGACGCTGCGAAGAATGACGGGAAGCCGGCTTTTCTCACTCAAAGCGAAGGCTTCCAAAGTGAATTCTCTTGCCGATTTGGGATCCCAAGGTTCCAGAGTGAGGATTTTGAGAAAAAGCCCGTAAAAACGGTTGTCTTGCTCGTTGGCTGAGGTGTGGCAGCCGGGGTCATCGGCCGTGACAATAACCAATCCCCCTTGGATTCCGCTCATAACCGCAACGGACAGAGGGTCCATAATCCAGTTGAATCCGGCGTGCTTCATGGTGACCATTGACCGCCGCCCGGCCAGTGAGGCGCCCAGCGCTCTTTCAAAAGCGACTTGTTCATTCGTTGACCATTCCACGTATATCCCATGCTTTCCAGCCACTTTGCACAGGGTTTCGATGATCTCCGAGGAAGGCGTCCCCGGATATCCCGCCACGAAGTCGACGTGGGCCTCTATGGCTCCATAGGCGATGGCCTCATTCCCAAGAAGAAAACCCACTTTATTTTTTTCTTCCCCGTTCAAACCGTCCTCTTTTCCCTCCAATAGGATATGGCAGGCGTGAGAGCGCTCCGTTTCTCACAACCCAAATTCCATCCTGCCTCAAATGCAGCCATGTTTCCGGAGACATGAATCGGGCTGGTATCCGCAATAACGGCTTTCACCGAATCTACATCAAGAGGTAAAACATCAAGTCCGATCAAGACACCCAGTATTGTGATATTCATCGATCGTGCGTTACCGGATGCTTCCAGGGTCAACTTTGTTGCATCCAGATCAATGAGGTTTTCAGTAAGCCGGCTCAACAGTCTCAACACGATTTCCGGAGATGGATAGGCGGCTTTGCCGGCCTTTACAAGAACGGGCAGCACCGGAGCGGTATTGACGACCACAATTCCTTGCGGATATAAATACTGGACAGCCGCTCTCAGGGTTTCAACCGGTTCCAATCCAAGGACGATATGACTTTTCCCCATCGGCACCAGGCTGGCGTGCACTCCGCTCCCCATTCGGAAATGGCTTAAAACCGCTCCTCCCCGCTGGGACGCACCGAAGGTATCCGCAGCTCTGGCAGCATACCCACTACGGATAGCGCTCAATCCGAGAATCTTCTCCAGCAACAGGTTTCCTTGCCCACCGACACCACAGATGATCAGGTTAAAATTTTTCATCGATCAACTCTTACCTAAAAGGGGGTCCATTGAGTATCTCCAGGCCCATTCCTCTATTCATCTTAAAAATATTGTTTCTCATTTGGAGGCTTCCAATGATGTGTTCTCTTCCTTTTCGGATGTGCTCTTTGAGTAACACCATCGTCTCTTCCGTGTCGCCCTTTCCAAGGGCGTTTAAAATATCCTTGTGCTCTTTAAGCGCTTCATCGATACGACTCTTTTGGAGGTATTCCGGTTTCCATCTGAGATAGATCTGTTCGAGCACTTCTTTGAGAAAGCCGTATATTGTATTGTTTCCGGAAAACTCGATCATCTTCAGGTGAAATTGGGCGTCACGGAGCATTAACGTGCGTCCCTTTTCCGGGCCAACGGCAACACTGTACTCCTTAAAGGCATCACGGATCGCCTTGATGTTTTTTCTATCCAGATTATTGATCAGCAATGGTATGCTATAAACTTCCAGGACTTCCCGCACCTGAAAAAGCTCTTCCACCATATTTATGGTCAGCTCACCTATGGAGTATCCTTTATTGGGCTCGTAGGTGACCAAATTGGATCTTTCGAGACGCTTGAGCGCCTGGACTACCGGTGTGGTGCTGACATTCAGTTTTATCGCCA
>MGQD01000119.1 GCA_001797695.1 Deltaproteobacteria bacterium RBG_13_49_15
ATTTTGTTGACCACGGCATTTGCCATCCGTTCCACAGCCGGGTCTTCGTTTTCAAAAGGATGTCCAAGGGACTGAAGCGTTTTTTTGGCTTCTCCCTTCACAATGAATTCGATCTTGTTTCTGAGCGCCACCACTGTCGGCACCACATCCAGGCTTTCAAACCATTTACGGAAATGAATGACCGACTCCTCCACGATCCGTTCTCCTTTGGCGGCCTCCTGTTTCCGGTCTTCCAGGTTTTCGACAATGATTCCCTTAAGATCATCGATGTCATAGACATAGGAATTGGAAAGCCGGTTGATCTCCGGATCAATGTCCCGCGGGACGGCAATGTCGATAAAAAAAAGAGGCCGATTTTTTCGCATCCGGATGATCCTCTTGACCTGATCCTTCCGAATAACAAAATCAGGGGACCTCGTGGAGCTGATAATGATATCGACGAGCGGGAGGTAATCCTGGATCTCGTTGTAATGGACAGCTTGCCCCTTAAACCGGAGGGCAAGCTCAACACCCCGTTCAAAGGTCCGGTTGGCGATAAAAATATTCCCAACCCGGTTCCTGACCAAGTGTTCAACAGCGATTTCAGCCATTTCGCCTGCTCCGATGAGGAGCACTTTTTTGTTTTCCAGTGTATCGAAGATCTTTCTTCCGAGTTCCACGGCAGCATAGCTGATCGATACGGCATGATCTCCGATTCCGGTTTCGGTACGTATCCGTTTTGCCACAAAAAAGGCGTGATGCAGCAACCGGTTGAGGATGACGCCGGCGGTCTTTTTTTCGGCAGCCGTGCGATAGGCACTCTTGATTTGCCCAAGGATCTGAGGTTCTCCCACCATCATCGAATCAAGACTGGATGCGACTCTGAAGACATGCCGGATCGCCTCATCGTCCGTATGGACATAGAGCGCATCCTCAAAAGGTCCTTCAGGGACCGGCTTGGAGGTCATCATAAATGCTTTGACATCCCGGATGGCATTTTCCCTATGATCCGAAACCAGGAGCGCCTCAACCCGGTTACAGGTTGAAAAGAGCATGACTTCCTGGATATTCGGTCTTTTTGACAGTGTTTCCAGACCCGTATCGGTTTCATCCGCTGAGAAGGCGATGCATTCCCGAAGCTCAACCGGCGCTGTCTCGTGATTCAGCCCGATTATAATGATAACGGGCCTTTCCGATGTTGCCGGCAAAAAATCATTATCGTGTTTTGGTATCTTCAACATCAGCCCTTAGTTGGCAAATAAGCTGCATCCTTAAAACCTTGTAAATTCCACGTGATGCCCCTTTAAAAGAAAATTGACTCCGATGAACGTGAACAGAAGGATCGCAAAACCGATGATGGACATGATTGCCATCCGTCTTCCGCGCCATCCCACAGCCAACCTTCCGTGAAGGAGCGCCGCATAGACAAGCCATGTGATCCCGGACCAGACTTCTTTAGGATCCCAGCCCCAGAACCTCCCCCAAACCGATTTGGCATAAACAAAGCCGGTGATAAGACCGGTGGTAAGCAGGGCAAACCCAACAATAATGCATGCGTAACCGGTGGAATCGAGCAGTTCGAGGGAGGGAAGACGTTTGTAAAAGAAGCCTCGGGTTTTCCCCTTAATGCTTCGTTCCTGGAGCAGGTACATCATGCCCGCACCGCAGGCCAGCGCAAAGGCGGCGTCTGCAATAAATATGGCCAGGATATGAAACATGAGCCAGAAGCTGGTAAAGATGGCTTTGGCTGTTGTCGGCTGCTGGGGAATCAGGGCGGCGATCACCATGATAATAAGAGCGAGCGGTGCAGCGAAGATTCCTAAAATCTTGAGGTTGAAACGATATCGGACGAAAATAAAAACCGCGGCCACGGCCCAGGCGGCAACAGACAGGGTTTCATAAAGGTTGCGTGCCGGCATATGCCCTGTCTGGACGAAAATGGCGATGATGGCCGCGGAATGAATCAAGAGTCCCGCAAGAAGAATAAAATATCCGATCCGGTTAAAATTCTCCTTCTGAAAAAAAAGATAGGCGATATAACTTGCGGTGCTCAACAAGTAAAAAGAGATGATAGCAGAAATAAGATTTTCCATTGAAATCCTGTCTTTTTTTCCGTCATTCGTCCGTTTTTAGCAGTGATGCGCTGTCAAATCCGTTCCCCAGGACATCTCGAAGCATATCATCGATTTTTTTAATATCGTTCATCCGGATAAGATCGATGAGCCCTTTTTCGATCAAGGACTCGAATATCGGTTTATGGGCTTCAGGTTCATGTTTTTCCGTCAACAGTTTATCCCGGATTTTTCCCATGAGATAAAGAAATTCCGCATACTCATTCCCGAAGCGCCCCTCGAGTTCTTTGCGAAGAGTTTTGGCAAATGCCGGACTTTTCCCGGATGTCGAGACGGCGATCACCAGGTCGCCGCGCCGGACGATGGAAGGTAAAATGAAATTGCATGCCTCCGGCCGATCGGCGATGTTGCACAGTTTATCGACCCGCACAGCGTCGCTGCTGATCGCAAGATTAACGGCCTGGTCGCTCGTTGCGCCGATGACCAGGAACATCCTGTCCAGATCCGCTGATACGTACGCCCTCTTAACCCATCGAATCGTTTGGTTTTCAGCAAGCTGTTGAAGTTGTACGGTTGCATCCGGACTCACAACGGTGACATGGGCGCCGCAATCAAGGAGGGTGATTGCCTTACGCGTGCCGACATCCCCGCCTCCCACGATCAGGCAGTGCTTTCCTTTGATATCCAGGTAAATCGGATAGTAACGCATGTCAGGGTGTTTTAACAATTTTTTCAGGTGATTTCTATTTTTAAAAGATCATAAGCCAGAATGAGAGGTCCGTTGTAGGTTTTGCGGCATTCGTTTTCAATATCCGTCATATCGCATTCCGGATACAGATGGGTCAAAACCAACTTTTTGACATTGGAAAACGTCGCGATCTTTCCCGCAAGGGATGGGGTCAGATGTCCGTTCGTCTTAAGGTCATCCGGGAAGGCCGACTCGCAGATGAAGAGGTCCGTATCTTTTGCCAGTGCAATCAGATTTTCGTTGTAATCGGTATCTCCGGAGTAAACAATGGAGTTGCCTGACGGAACGGTAATGCGGCATGCAAGGCTTTCCGGATTATGCATAACCGGGATGGTCTCCAGGGTAAACTCTGGTGTGACATGTCGAGCGCGGCCGGCGTTGTTCAATTCAATGATCTCCAGAAGTCCTGGAGCCAGTTCCACCCACGCACCGAAAGCATTTTTCAATTTTCCGTAAAAAGCTGAAACCCCTTTGCCTGAAACGATCCGCAGCGGAAATCGTCGCTGAGCAGCGTCCGGATATTTGGTTGCAAATAAAAAAGGGACGAGTTCGGAGCTGTGATCCGGATGAAAGTGCGAAATAAAAAGATGAGATATTTCAAAAATGGTGGTTTGGGCCTCCAGAAGCCGTCGCATGGTTCCGGGTCCGATATCAAGAAGTATTTTTTCAGTACCCGCTTCCACAAGGACCGAGCATGAGCTTCTTTTTAATGAAGGGACGCAGGTCCCGGACCCGAGGATGGTGGCGGAGATCTTCGGCCTTCCCTCCATCATATCATCTCGCTCCCTTTTTCGATCCGGTTAATGATCCATTCCATAACCTTTTTTTCATTTTTTGGATCGAAGGACGGTTTTAGATCCGACAAAGAGATTTCCGCGCGGGCCATGCTTTTATGTCCACCTGCCGATCCTTCCCGGGCAAAGCTTTTTTTTGCCACTTTCCCGGCGTCTTTACGAAGTCCGTCGTTTCTTAAAATGATGATCAATTTGTCCTGCCAAAAACCCGAAACGATGCTCCAGGTCGCTGTATCCACCCTCATGAAAAAATCCGCGATGATCACACAGATGTCCGGATTGACGACCTGGTCAAGATGAACAAAGATCTTTCCCCGTCTCATTCGTCTATTTTCAAAGGCCGTTTTGAAGTATTTCAAGAATTCAAGCTTCAGGATGGCCCTCTCGATTTTTCTCGCTAAATAAATATTGGCGTGTTTGAAAAGGAATTGAAACGCACGGACATCTTCGATTGTAGCCTGTCTTTCAAAACCGTTGGTATCGGTTTTAATGGCGAGAAACAGGGCGGTGGCCAGTTTGGCGCTTGGCTTGATTTTGGCCGCCCTCAGATATTCGGTCAAAATGGTGGCGGTGGCGCCGTACTTGGGACGAATATCCATAAACGGAGCCTGAACACCGGTTTCGGGATGATGATCGATGATCGCGTCCGGTTTGATTTTTGAAAAGATCTCGTTGTGATTCGGCTGGGAATCGACCAGGACAATCCGGGAAAAAACCTCCCAAACCACATGATCGATATGAACCAGCGGCACACCAAGAAGCCGGATCATGGCCAGGTTGTCCGGCCGTTCAATGATGTTGATGTAAGCCAAGGTGACGCCGGCGACCCGCCTCCACAGAAGCCGTTTGACCGCCATGGCGCAGGCAATGGCATCCGGATCGGCAGAAATGGGAATGAGCACATGATCGTTTTGTGAAAACCGGTCAAAAAAGCGGTTCAGCCTTTCAGTGCCCGACATGGTCATATCAACCCAAGATCCTCTAAAAGATTGGTTAACCACATGTCATGCTCAGTGGGAACCTTTGCCTAATATCTGCGATATATTACAATTAAAATGAGGCGGTGACAAATGATTTTCCAGCCGGCGCCAAGACTAAAACGCACGGCGAGCGTTTGGTTTATCGGTATGCCTTTTCGATCGCTTTCTGAGCGGCGTTCATGATGACAATGCTGCTGTTGGTGGCGCCGGAAACCGCATCGACCACTGTGGACTGCTGTTCAACCATCCGTTTCGGAATGATCTCATTGACAATCGTTCCTTTCCAGGATGCGAAATGATTCACTATTGTAACGGTTTCCATTATCCCTTCCTTAATTGTCAATCTGACCGTCGCGCTGTTGGGACCGCCACGGTAATAGCCATCGTATACACCGTTTTGGAGGCGCCGATATTCGAGAGGTGAGCCGATCGGTCGGGCGATTTGGCAGGAAAAAACGGAAATGGACAGAGTGAAGGCCAGCAGATTGTAAACAAAAAAACGCTTCAAATTTTATGCCGATTCGGGGTTTATTGCGAAAATGGGAGTTG
>MGQD01000120.1:0-1663 GCA_001797695.1 Deltaproteobacteria bacterium RBG_13_49_15
GGAACATGAATCCGGCCCCAAGTGAAAAAAAATAAAGGAGATGGGACGGGGTAGGCCTTTTTTTTTGCTTGGGCAGAAAAACCACCGGAAGAATCAAGAGAAGCGAACTTACCGCAACCGCTTCGATAAAAACGACTGCGACAACGATTTCACCCGACATGAAGAGCGCATAAAACCGGCTCCCGGTTGCCGTGTAGATGGATTTGATTTTGGACCATTTGAAAAAGCGGTCAGGGAATGGGCGGTCGTCGGATTGAGGTTTGACATCGAAAATATAGGCGCGATGAAAATTTCCGGATGCGTCCGTCCGGTACGCAACGGAAAGCTGTGAAATGGCTTGAGCATGATATGGCGCCTCGAACCGATTGAACCGGTTGGTCAGTTCATGAAGCATGGGGTAAGAATAAACAAAATCGAAGTTAAACCGCATTGCAAACTCCGTCAATAACGGTTTGGCTTCAATGGGTTTCAGTGAAACAAGCAGGGTAAAGGTATCCCAGTTCCGAAGGATGGCGATATGCTTTTCCGGCTCCCTTATCTTTTTCCGCTTCAAGGATTCATAAGCGGTTGACCAAATGCGGATCATATCAGCCGGCGGAAGGCGAAGCCGTCGTGAAATAATCAGCACGCCACGAAGTGAAAGTCGGGCGAGGTAGTTTTCAAAGGCTTCAAGTGTCAGAAGATAGTCCTGGGAAAGAGAATTGGCGCCTATCAGGGAAGCCCCCCAATTGTCGAGGTGAATAACGTCGAAGGCAAGGCGGGTTCGGGCGATGAATGTTCTGGGATTTTCACTTACAACCGGAAGGCGATAATGCTTCATAATGGTTTTGGCAAGATGCGGATGTTGTTGCACGATCACGATCTCTTTTGCCTTGGATGATATGGCGCAGGGGATCGCTGATCCACCCCCCTGTTCGATGATCAGAACACGGTCGGGCTCAGGGGAGAGGATGTATCCGGCATAAGGAAGAGAAAAATGCGGAAAGGACAACCGATCGTTCATATCAGAAAAATAAAGGGTTATGGGATGATCTCCATCCCGAAACACCGACCATTGAACGGGTAGGTTTCCGCCGAATTTAAGGCTTAAACCGGGTGCGTATCGGATATACGGGCTTTTAACAATGTCGATTCTGCCGCGGATCCCTGTGCTCGAATTTGAAATCCGGGTGTCCGGAAATTTCAGGAGTTGACTTAAAGCTTTGTAAGGGGAAGGAATTATGGGAACCATTCCTCCTTCTTTCGAAAAAGTGAAATAGAGTGTAAGAACGGCAACGCCGAGCCCTGTGATTCCAAACGCCAATCGCGCAGGCTGTTTTCCCAAAGGTGCGCCGACCCCTCTTTTGTTTGCCGATATGCCGTTTATTGAATGGATCACCGGTAGAACCTGCGGAAGAACAGCGATGACCGTCATCACGCCTGCCTCCCCCATCACATCTAAAACCAGAGCCGGAAAGACCGCTCCGCATGCCGAACCGGCCATGCCGGCAAAATAGACATATCCACTTTTTTCAGGTATCGCCGCATATCCGGAGAGAGTCACAAGTCCAGCGATAAAGAAAGGGAGCGATAGTGTCAGATAGAGGATAAAAAGATAAAAGACTTGAATCGGTTCAAATGGAAGACGAAAATAGTCAAACGGGATCCTGCTTAAAAGAAAAAG
>MGQD01000120.1:1780-4098 GCA_001797695.1 Deltaproteobacteria bacterium RBG_13_49_15
TGCGGCAAAACCGAAAAGGGCGATGCTGATCACCATAAATGAGAGGTGATTCCACTGGGTGATGGAAAAAATCCGCGCCAAAAGAATTTCAAAGGAGAGGGAGGAAAAGGAGAGCAGAAAAATGGCCCAAAGAATCATTTTTCTTTCATCGCATGCCCGGTCAACGGAACAAAAAGGACTCCGCAGATCTGATCGGTGACCAGGTCATTTCCTTTTTTGGAAATAAGGACCAGATTCTGATAACTGAATGGGTTGCCAAGGGGAAGGATCAACCGTCCGCTTTGGTGAAGCTGTTTCAACAGCGGCGGAGGGACATGATCAACTGCGGCCGTGACCATGATGGCGTCAAAGGGTTTGACCTCATCCCACCCGAAATACCCGTCCCCGTGACGAACATGGATATGAGGATATCCCAGCGATGTTAGGGTCTTTGAGGCATTTTCATAAAGCGGTTTTTTTATCTCAATGGAATAAACATGCCTGGTAATCATGGAAAGAACAGCAGCCTGATAGCCTGATCCGGTCCCGATCTCAAGAACGCGGCTTTCCTCCCGCAATTTGAGCTGTTCGGTCATCAGAGCGACGATATAGGGTTGGGAAATGGTCTGTCCTTCTCCGATAGGGAGAGGGTGATCCCCGTAGGCCCGCATCCGGAGAGATTCCGGGACAAACAGATGCCTGGGAACCGTTCTCATGGCAAGGAGGACTTTTTCATCGGCGATCCCCCGTTTTCGGATTTGGTCTTCCACCATTTTTTCCCGTTCGTTCGTGTAGCGAATCAATTCTTTGGGATTTTGGGCGAAAATAGAGGCCTGGAATGAAAAAAGAAGGGTCAAAATAAGTGATAATCGTTTCATTTCGGATTTATGGTTTGATTTATCACGATATCCCATCCATAATTTACCGGCATATGCGTTGATTTGCAAAGGAATTTATACGATGAACGCGATCCTTGAAAAATTACATCTTACAAAAGAAGAAATGGGCGCTCACACCGGGTCTCCCGTGAACTGCAGCGGCGGAATCCTGCCGGTCGTATCCCCGATAAACGGCCGATCCGTCGGAAAAATCCGGCAGGCCGGCGTCGATGATTTCGAAATTGTGGTTCAGCGTTCCGTCAGAGCCTTTTCTGAGTGGCGAATGGTTCCGGCCCCCAAAAGGGGAGAAATCATCCGACGGATCGGGAATGCCTTCAGAAAACAAAAGAAGGATCTGGCATCTTTAGTGACGCTGGAGGTGGGGAAAATCAGGGCGGAAAGTGAAGGAGAAATTCAGGAGGCGATTGACATCGCCGATTTTGCAACAGGGCAGTCCCGGATGCTATACGGCCTCACCATGCCAAGCGAGAGACCCGGGCATCGGATGTTTGAGCAGTGGCATCCCCTTGGACCGGTGGGGGTGATTACGGCATTTAACTTTCCGGTGGCGGTATGGGCGTGGAATGCATTTATAGCTCTGGCGGCCGGAGATACGGTGATATGGAAACCTTCTTCCAAGGCTTCCTTAACGGCTATCGCCGCAATGAAAACGGCATGTCGCGTATTAAGGGAAAACGATGCACCGGAAGGGGTGATGAGTCTGGTCATCGGCGATCGGAGCGATATTGGGGAAGCACTTATTGCCGACCGGCGGATCCCCTTGATTTCAGCTACCGGAAGTGTTCGGATGGGCCGGCATATTGCCGAAAGGGTTGCCGGGCGCCTCGGCAAGACGATCCTGGAACTGGGTGGAAATAATGCCGCTATTGTGACCCCGAGCGCCGATCCGGATCTTGCGGTTCGATCCATTCTGTTCGGTGTTGTTGGAACGGCCGGACAGCGATGCACGACGACCAGACGGTTGATCGTCCATAAGGATATTTTCGAGATCTTCTCGGAAGCGCTGGTTTACGCCTTTAAGCAAATTCGAGTCGGCGACCCCATGAAAAAAGGAACCATGATGGGCCCGTTGATCGACCGGGATGCTGCCCGGAAAATGCAGGTTGCACTGAAGCTGCTCAAAGAACAGGGAGGACGGATCCGTTATGGCGGAGAGATCCTTTCCGGAGGGATTTTCGATGCCGGGGCGTATGTGTCTCCCTGCATCTGTGAAGCGCCGCCGGATTCCGGAATCGTCTTTGAAGAGACTTTTGCTCCTATTTTATATATGATCCGATATGAACACATGGAAGAAGCGATCCGGTATCATAACCAGGTGAGTCAGGGGTTATCCTCGGCCATATTTACAACCGATATCCGTGAATCGGAATTCTTTTTATCGCATCAGGGGAGCGATTGCGGGATTGCCAATGTCAATGCCGGGACATCCGGAGCTGAAAT
>MGQD01000120.1:4187-5854 GCA_001797695.1 Deltaproteobacteria bacterium RBG_13_49_15
GCACCATCAACCGGGGGAAGGGGCTTCCTCTGGCACAGGGGATCAGGTTTGAACTCAAAACCTAACTTCAAATGCCGCCTATGGTTGAAATGATCGCTTCGCTTTCCAGAATGAAACGATATTGGATCATGGGATCGGCTTCTGGAGGGCTCTGTATTCTTTTTCTTTTCATCCGTCTTGGGGTTTTCCAGAATGGTATCGATCAAACAACCAGTCGATTATCCGCGTCGGTTGTTTCGCTGGCCGAGAGGGAAACCTGGATGGATGTATTCCAGGATGACCGGAAAATCGGTTTTTCAAAAACCAAAGTGTCAAAAAACGAAAAAGGGTATCGGATTGATCAGGAGTTGTTCATTAACATCAATACGATGGGGCTTGTGCAGGATATCCGGATGAAGACCCGGGGGATCCTGAATCCCGATCTGTCCATGGATTCATTTCAATTTCAAATGAACTCAGGGCGATTTGCTTTTGCGGCAAAGGGAGCCTTCTCCGGAGGAATGCTGGATATTTCAATCCAGAATGCAGGAAAAGAAGAGCAATCTCAAATCCGGATGGAAAAACCCCCTTATCTGGCCGCAGGCCTTTTCGATGCCGTCATCGCCCATGGGCTTAAACCCGGTGAAGAACGGTCATTTCCTCTGTTTGATCTGACAAGCTTCGGAGAAATTCCGGTCACAGTAAAGGCGCTTGGAAAGGAGAATATCCTGAATATGGGGATTTCGAAAGCCGCTACCAAAGTGGCTCTTTCCTACAAAGGGGCGTCTCAATTTGCCTGGATCAGCGAGGATGGAGAAGTATTGAGGGAGGAAGGGCTTTTGGGAATGCGACTTGAAAAAACGAGCCGGGAGAAAGCCCTTTCCGGCGCGGCGGTCGGATCCGGCCGGGATTTGACGGAGGTCGCTTCGGTTCCGGCGGATGGATCGATAAAGAATCCCCAGACCCTAAACGACCTGGTGGTTGAAATCTCGGGGATCCTCCTTGAAGGGATGGACCTTCACGGAGGGCGTCAATCGCTTTCAGGAAACCGGTTGAGAATCATCAAAGAGGATCTTTCCAGCCCAAGCAAATGGTCAAGCCTCCCTGAAAAGCCGACAGATGCGTTGATCCCTTTCCTGAAGTCCACGCCGTTTATCCAATCCGACCACGAAACGGTCAGGCGCCTGGCGCTGGAGATCACCGCCGGTGAAAAACACCCGTATGACGGAATAAGGAACATCGTTTCATGGATGAACCGAAACATCGAAAAACGCCCCACGCTTTCTGTTCCGGACGCCCTTTCCACCCTTGAAAACAAGATGGGCGACTGCAACGAACATGCCATGCTTTTCGCGGCTCTGGCGAGAGCGGCAGGGATTCCGGCCACCGTGGAAGCGGGATTGGTATACCTGAAGGGGCGGTTTTATTATCATGCGTGGAATCGTGCATTTATCGGAGAATGGATTACGGTCGATTCTCTTTTTAACCAGATTCCTGCTGATGTGACGCATATCCGACTGATAGCCGGAACAGAACGCTCCCAGCTCGATCTTCTCGCGGCAATCGGTCGGATCGGCATCAAAATTCTGAATGGATAATATGAGGGCGAAAGTGCAATTTCAATCGGATGATGTTGAATCCCAATTAGGGTTGAATCATGATCGAACTGGATCATCTTACAAAAAAAT
>MGQD01000120.1:5860-6332 GCA_001797695.1 Deltaproteobacteria bacterium RBG_13_49_15
GGGTGACGGCGGTCGACAATCTTAACCTGACCATCAAAAAAGGGGAGATATTCGGATTTATCGGCCCCAACGGCGCCGGAAAAACGACGACCATTAAAATGATGGGAGGGATTCTCGCCCCGACAAGCGGATCGATAAAAATCTGCGGAATCAATATGGCTGATGAACCGGAAAGAGCCAAACAAAAGATCGGCTTCATCCCGGACCGACCCTACCTTTACGAAAAGCTTACGGGAATGGAATTTCTTCGGTTTATGGCCGGTTTATACAAAGTGGACAACGCTTCCTTTCATCAAAAAACAAAAGAACAGCTTGAGCTTTTTTCCCTTTCGGAGTGGGCTCATGATCTCATCGATTCATATTCCCACGGCATGAGGCAGCGACTTGTTATGGTGGCCGCTTTTCTTCATGACCCGGAGGTCGTCATCGTGGATGAGCCGATGGTGGGGCTCGACCCGATGGCGATCATTCT
>MGQD01000121.1:0-1369 GCA_001797695.1 Deltaproteobacteria bacterium RBG_13_49_15
CAGATAATAGTATTTGGCCACGTCCTGGAATCCCATGGCCATATCGGAGGATGGTTCGCTGAACTCGCCGGCATCAATGACGCCTCTCTGCAGAGCCGGAACGATTTCACCGCCGGGTAGAATCACAACGGTCATCCCCAGGGCTTTAAATACTTCTGCCGCCATGCCGCCGGCGCGAAATTTAATCCCTTTGAAGTCCTTTACGGTTTTAATCGGTTTTCGGAACCATCCCTGAGGTTCACAGGTTTCTCCTGAAGAGGCGAAAGACACCACGTTCATCTTCAATTCATTCTGGAGAAGTTCGTTGTAAAGCTCCTTGCCCCCGCCTAGATAATACCAGCCCGTGAAATCCCAGGAATCCATCCCAAAGGGGCCGCCGGCAACACTGCCAAATAAGGTTGCTGCCGGGTGTTTCCCAAACCAATACCCCGGCCAGGCATGCCCCATATCCAAAATCCCTTTGTTCACCGCGTCGAGAACTTCAAAGGCGGGAACTATTGCACCTGTGGCCACGAGGTTGATTTTGATCCGTCCCCCCGAAGCCTTTTCCACGATTTCCACAAATTTTATCGGGTTTTGATGATGGAAATCACCGGCGGTCCAGGTGCTCTGCATTTTAAAAGTATAGGGTTGTTGCTGGGCATAGGCTGAAATGCCCAAAATCATAGCGAACCCCAAAACCGCAAGAACGACGAAAATCTTCTTCATTGCCATACCTCCTTAAATTAATGGATTATCTCGAAAGGACTCGTTTGTGAAACGCGGCAAAAAATTTTAGCCTGCCGACACGCATCACCTCCCCTCCCGATGAATTTTGGCCATGAAGCGAGTTAGTTTTCTAAGGCATTGCTTTTGAGTGGGGAAATATAAGCAGCAACGGACTTGCATGTCAAGGAAATATTGGCCGTAAGATATAACTTGAAATTCCTCTTACGCTATGAGATTGACCACCCTGAAGGAGGTGGAAAAGATGAAAACGGTCGTCATTGAAAAACCCGGTTCCTTTCAAATCAGAGAATTCCCCTGTCCCCATCCCGGTGAAGGAGAGGTTACCCTTGACATGAAGGCCTGTTGCATCTGCGGAACGGATCGGCATCTTCTTGATGGTGAATTTAAAGGAGCCGTTTATCCCCTGATTCCGGGTCATGAATTTTCCGGCGTAGTCCGCGAGGTTGGAGCGAAGGTGACCCATGTGAAACCGGGCGACCGGGTCGCGGTTGAACCTTTCATTGCGTGCGGCTACTGTTTTTACTGCAAAGCGGGAAAGACCAACCATTGTCTCAATGGAATGGTGATCGGCCATACCAAATCCACGGAAATGAAGCTTGACGGCGGATTCTCGGAACAGGTGGTGGTTTCCGTGAGAAAT
>MGQD01000121.1:1589-2579 GCA_001797695.1 Deltaproteobacteria bacterium RBG_13_49_15
ACGTCCGTATAAACCCATTCGACATCTGTCGGAAGGATCTACATGTCATCGGAAGCTTTTCTTCGGTCAACGCCTGCATCATTGCCCAGCAACTACTTGCCAGCGGGGTTATCAGGGTCGAGCACCTCATTTCTCACCGGTTTTCTCTGCCGGAGTGGGGAAAAGCAGTTGAAACGTCCAGGGATTCGACTACATGCATGCGGGCCATTATTCTCATACCCTGATCCTACTTTTTCGCAGCTTCCTTGACAAGTTCCACCTCCGTGGCGGCAATGACCTTTGACTCTTTATCCTTTGAGACTTTGATTGAATTCCATGAACTGCTGTCATCCCCTTACCTGCCTCAACATAATATGTTGCACATAAAATCTCCAGTCAAGAGCAAAAAATCACCTTGACACACAATACCGCTTTCCGTATCCTCAACCCACGGAAAAGCGAGTTCTTATCAAATGGACTTTTTGCAAAGCCATCAAAAAAGGAGGTTCAAGAGTGGAACTCAAGGGAAAACGCATCGCCATCCTCATCGAAGACATGTACAACGAGTTTGAGTTCTGGTATCCCTACTACCGGATGAAAGAAGCCGGTGCCAGCGTAACGGTCATCGGTACGGGGGCCAAAGAATATCACAGCAAGATTGGGCTGCCGGCTCCCGGAGGAACGCCTGCTGGATCCGTAAGCGCAGCCGATTTTGAGGCCGTGATTGTTCCCGGCGGGTATGCTCCGGACCGCATGCGACGGAGTGCTGCCATGCTCAAACTCGTGCGGGATTCTTTTCAGCAGGGGAAGATTGTGGCGGCGATTTGTCATGCCGGGTGGGTGCTGATTTCAGCCGGGGTTTTAAAAGGCAAGACGGCAACCTGCTTCTCGGCCATCAAAGACGACGTTGTCAACGCCGGCGCCAAGTATGCGGATCAGGAGGTGGTGCGGGACGGGAACCTGATTACTTCGCGTACACCGGATGATCTCCCCGCCTTCTGCCGCGAGATT
>MGQD01000121.1:2586-5280 GCA_001797695.1 Deltaproteobacteria bacterium RBG_13_49_15
CGCTGAAGTAAGACCGAGCAAATATGACCGGCTCCATAGTAAACAGCGACGGAGGCTGGGGGGCTTAAGGTTATTTATAGGGCAAGATTAGAAAGGAGTGGCAACAGAGTGAATGACAAAGTGATTATCACCGCCGCCATTACGGGGAGCATTCATACCCCAACCATGTCGCCGTATCTTCCCATCACGCCCCGGGAGATTGCCGATGAGGCCGTACGTTCTTATGAAGCAGGTGCCGCTGTCTGCCATATTCATGCCCGCAATCCCGAAACCGGACAACCGACGCCCGATGTCAACATCATTAAGGAAATCATCACGAGCATCAAGAGCCGCTGCAATATCGTGATTTGTATTACCACCGGCGGTGGGTTCGGTATGACCGTAGAACAGCGCGTAGCGCCAGTTTCTCTCTACAGGCCCGAGCTTGCCTCCTTCAACGCCGGCTCGATGAATTTTGCGCTGTTTCCCGTGATCCCGCGATATCAATCATGGAAATATGAGTGGGAACCACAGTTTCTCTCCATGACCGAAGACAATATTTTCGCCAATACGTTCAAGTCGATGCGTGAATACTGCGCCGTCTTCAACGAAACGGGAACAAAACCGGAACTTGAAATTTACGATTCCGGTATGGTGAATAACATTGCCTTCATGATACAGGCCGGCTATCTAAAAAAACCTGTCTACATCCAGTTTGTCATGGGTGTTCTGGGGGGAATCACCGCCAGCCCCGAAAATCTCTTATTTTTGGTAGACTACGCCCGCCGACAGATCGGCGATTTCATATTCTCCGTCTGCGTGGCCGGTCGTGCCCAGTTCCCGATCTGTATGCAGTCGCTCCTCATCAGCGGAAATTGTCGTGTCGGATTGGAAGACAATCTGTACCTGGAAAAAGGCAAGATGGCCAAAAGTAATGCCGATCAAGTGGCAAAAATGGTTAGAATCGCACAAGAGTTCGGTGCTCAACCGGCATCTCCCGATGAGGCCAGAAAAATCCTGGGGCTGAAAGGCATCGACAAAGTAACTTACTGAAACGTTGACTTTGATACGTCAAAAGCAATGTCTTATCAAAATTTTAACACGCATTCTGGTCGCGCCCCGCGCGCGCGTCGCCGGCGCTGACGAAGCCGGGCGTAGCGCGTTGGCAAGCCCAACAATATCTGGAGAATGAATGACCAATTCCAACTTCGCCGTCCCGATGGAGAATCGATACTTTGAGGATTACGTCACCGGCTCAGTGCATGAGTTAGGGTCGATCGCGGTCGAGGAAGCAGAGATGATCGCGTTCTCCAAGCGCTACGACCCCCAGGGTTTTCACACCGACTCGGAAGCCGCGAAGATTCCGAGTGCGCTGACACGCGCGGAGAAAGCGCAAGTGCTTCTGGTGAACATTTCTCAAGACACATACGGATTCTGGCGACCTTACGTCCAGCAGATGATTTATCGGTATCTGGATTGCGGTGATTTGCACAACGGCTTTGCCCGTGTGAAATGCAAGGTCCGCGGCCATGAATATCTCCCGACATTCTTCTGCAAGTGCGCTGCTTTCAATCGGTAATATTGAATGCTTTTCTCTCCTCCGTTCCGAGGACTTGTAGGTGAACGAGAGAGAAGTACGCATCAACCGGATGAACCAGAAAAGGAGTGGTGACAAATTATGAGCAAATTATTCCTTGATGTTTTAGGCAATAAGGAATTTGTCGATGGTTACCAAATTGAAGATTCCATCGCCCAAAGATACAATTTGAAACCCGACACTATATGTCCGTTTACAGGCTTACGTGTGGAAGCTTTATCTCCCCAGCAAGTTCACGCGGCAGAAAAAGCTGAGCGTCAGAAGAAAATCAAACAGCAAAAAGAAGCACTCAGAAAAGAAAAACAGAAACTTGAATCTAAGTTTGCTCAAAAAAAGGAAAACCTTTCTGCTGTTGACAGCAAGATTTCAGGATATACTGCTGACATAAAAGCGACGACAAAAAGTATTAACCATCCTGGCGAGTCTCACGATTTCGCACGCAGGAGGGCACGGTCAGGCCGGGGCCCGGTGAGGCGGAATCGCATATTTGAAAGGGAGGAAGTGCGTATGGCGACAGCAAAGAAGGTTCCGGCAAAACCGGCGAAGGCAAAGGCCCCTGCCAAAACAAAGACCCTCGTGAAGGCTGCGGCAAAAGCGACGGCGAAACCGGCCAAAGCCAAGGCAAAAGCGGCTGCAAAGGCGCCGGCCAAAGCCAAGGCAAAGGCCAAGGCCAAGGCGAAAGCGCCAGTCAAAACCAAGGCGAAAGCCAAGGCGAAAGCGCCCGTCAAAGCAAAAGCGGTCGCCAAAAAACCGGCAGCCAAGAAACCGGCCAAAGCGAAGAAATGATTTCCTGACCCACCGCAGAAAAACGTCCGCCGGGAACCAAGACACACTGTCAGGTTCCCGGCGGATAAAACCCAAGCGGGTGGGGAAAGGAAGACGGAACAGAAGTGACGCAGGCGGCCCGGGAAATCGAAACGGAAGAGAAGCCCCGCCCGGAGGGACCGCAGACGGCCGAAGACCGCTGGTGCAAAAGGCACGGCTACTTCATCGAATTGAATTGATTGACGGGACAATGAGGGCTACATTTCGATCATCGGCCGTTCAAAGGATCTCATCATCGCGGCGGGCTGAACGTCTATCCGAAGGAGATCGAGGAGATGATCGACGCCATGCCG
>MGQD01000121.1:5301-5452 GCA_001797695.1 Deltaproteobacteria bacterium RBG_13_49_15
AAGGTACTACGAGATCAGTATGCATGATATGTACAGTTTTAATGCGCGTCTGAGATCTTGCCTCTTCCGCTCAAACCAAACAGGGGCATGGTTTAGCTGTACATAAGTAGACGAGGATCGGAATGGTCACCTCTTCGAAAATGGAGGGGGT
>MGQD01000121.1:5515-7890 GCA_001797695.1 Deltaproteobacteria bacterium RBG_13_49_15
CTGGCAAGTCACGGGCGCCAACATCGGCATAGATTGTCCTACCGAAGATCGGGAAGGATAGGAACGGACGATTTTAGGCAATAGGGTGCCATGGCGAAACAGAGTGTTCTTTTCGCAGGAAGCTGGAGAGAAGGGATTTTCATTGTGAACGGTCATCTGAATAACTCTGGTGGGCTGTTGCATCGATAAGGGTGCAGAAGCTCTATTCTGAACATCCTGCCTTTTTGACAGACGGGACAGGTGGTGACATCGATCCCGCAGATTCTGAGCAACTGTTCCTGCCAGGTTTCCTGTCTGATCTTTTCTTTTGTCACGGTTTTGCCGGTTCCGAGGAACTTGCGGCATGACGCAATATTGTCTTTGCGTCTTCTGTTTGCCAGCAGGCCGAAGTGACGTATCCGTACATAGCGAAAGGGCAATACATGAAGAAGGAACCGTCTGATAAACTCGTTAGCCTTGAGCGTCATGGTCTTTTGATGATTGTTGTCGGCATAATCTCGCCAGAGGAAAGAGACATTGCCGCCCTGGACATTAAGGATTCGGTTATTGCTGATCGCGATCCGGTGAGTATATCTGCCGAGATACTGCAGGACACCCTTTGGGCCATCAAAGGGTGGTTTGCAATAGACGACCCACTTCTTATGGTAAAGATGTCTCTTGAAGGATTTGAAGGCTCTGAGTTCCTTGAGATGGCTGATATTTCCGGGGAATACGAGATCACCCGATTTGAAGCTTTTTCCCAGAAGGCCAAGAAACTTACGGCTGAACAATGCCGACAGGACCCTTACGTGAATGAAGAAGCCTTTGCGGCATGACACCCATTGACTTCCGTCAGGAGATAGCCCACCGCCGGTGACAATACAGTGGATGTGGGGATGATCCATGATGTTCTGACCCCAGGTATGGAGAATGCCGATAACCCCTACCGTTGCTCCAAGATGTTTCGGATCATTTGCGAGTTCCTCGATCGTCTCGGAAACCGAGCGAAAGAGAAGATCGTACATGACCTTTTGATTCATCGATACCAAGGGATTCAGTTCCGAGGGGATGGTGAAAACCACATGAAAATACTCAATAGGCAGGAGGTCCTCACTGCGCGCTTCGATCCATCTTTCTTTCCTCAAGGTTTGGCATTTGGGACAATGCCGATTCCTGCAAGAGTTATACGATATCTCCAGATGGCCACAATGATCGCACTTATCCTTATGGCCGCCAAGGACAGAGGTTCTGCATACCTCGATGGCGCGCATGACCCGCAGATGGTTGCGGGGCAACCTATGGGATTCTCTATACGCAGGGCCGTGTTGGCGGAAGACTTCCGCCACCTCAAAGCCGCCAGATGTTCGCATCCGCTTTCCGGATTACGAAGCCTGTTTTGCTGCTTTATCGAGGGGACTTATGACCTGAGACAGGTTCAGCCGGCTGACATGCAGGTAGACGGTGGTCGTTGTGGGGGACCTGTGGCCGAGCAGAAGTTGGACATGGTGGAGGCTCGTTCCTGCCTCAATCAGGTGGGTGGCGAAGCTGTGCCGTAAGGTATGAATGCTTACCGGTTTTGTGATGCGGGCACGCTTTATTGCGGCGCGAAAGATAGACTGTATCGTAGATAAGGATATATGATCATCCTGCTTTTGCCCCTCAAACAACCATTCTTGGGGACGATATTTTTTCCAGTATTGCCTCAATTGCTCAAGCGCTGTTTGGGACAAAATGGAGTAACGGTCGCCTCCTTTCCCATGTTTTACCCTTACCATCATCCTCTTGCTATCGATATCGGTCATCTTCAGACGTGCTGTTTCGCTTACCCGCAGGCCCGATGAATACGTGATCATCAGCATCGCCTTATGCTTAAGGTTTTTGGTAACAGAAAAGATCGATTCCACTTCTGAGAGATCCAGAACGATCGGGAGTTTCCTTCTCCTCTTGGGGTGCTTGATCTTCTCAGCAGGCCATTCCCGTTTCAATGTTGTTCTGTATAAAAACTTGAGACCGGCAACATAGAACCGGAATGACCCCTCCGATAGGCGCCTTTCCTTTATAAGGTAAAGAAGATACTCTTTAAGTTCAGCCTCTCCCAACTCAGCCGGTGATCTGTTAAAGTATCTTGCCAGGTTTTCCGCTTCTCTGAGGTAAGTCTCTTGCGTCCTTGGCTTGGCTCCGCACAATTGAAGGTCTGCCAGCATCTGATCTCTCAACTTTCCCATAATACAATCTCCTTTGATTTTGATATCCGTCGACTCATGCCGACGGTATGGCAAAGGAAACTGTATGGAGATTTGAATCGATCAACAAGATCAAACAAAAAATCCGGATTGAATAAAGTGGAGGAATAGCTTATCTTGATCAGATAAAGGCGGGTTAGCAAGGGCTACCGC
>MGQD01000122.1:0-3498 GCA_001797695.1 Deltaproteobacteria bacterium RBG_13_49_15
CCTCCTTATCATTATCATACGCACAGATGTGACGTACAATTAAAAAGCTTTTATGTCAATCTCTGTAAGTATTTAATTGGTTTTGAGAATACCGCGGCGAATTGCTGCCTACCAAAGTAACCGGGATTTTTTATTGTTCTTTGAACAAACCCGGAGTATATTTCATTTCAACCCTTCCTGCAGGATTAGAAAATGGCAAATAAAACAACACAGAGAGCTGTCGACGTGCTTGATGCACTGGAAGACGGCATCGTCGTGATTGGTCAGGACTATATGATCGAACTGATGAACAACGTCGCAGTTAAGATTTTAGGAGAGGGAAAAGGGCAAAAATGCTACCAACTCGTCAACTCTCTTGATGCTGTATGTCCCGATTGCAAAATGGCAGACGTCATTGAACAGAACAAAAGTATTAAAAGAGATTATTACATCCGAAGATTAGATAAAAACTTTGTCTTAAAGGAGGTGCCGCTAAAAAATCCGGATGGAAGCGTATCGAAGTTAAGCATATATCGGGATATTACCCGGATTAAAAAACAGGAAAAAATGCTCCGGGCCTCGGAAATGGATTACAGAAACCTATTCGAACATGTAGCCTGTGGAGTATTTATCAGCAGTAAGGACGGACAATTTTTAGATGCCAACCGTGCGCTTCTTGAAATGCTGGGATATGAAAATAAAGAGGACTTTTTCAAGATAAATCTGGCTAAGGATCTGTGGCTGAGATCCGAAGACCGCAAAAAGTTTCAGAAAATTATTGAGCAAAACAGCCAGGTGATTGATTATGAAGCTGACTTTAAACGCAAGGATGGCACTCCAATCCCCGTTTTGCTCACCGGTCATGTTCGATATGACGAGCAGGGAAATGTTGTGGGGTACGAGGGGCTCAATGTGGATCAGTCCCAAAAAAAGCAAATGGAAAAGGAGTTGGAGAATACCCGGCTGCAACTGCTTCAGGCTGAAAAAATGGCCTCCATCGGCAAATTGGCTGCCGGCGTAGCGCATGAACTGAACAATCCATTAGGCGGTATTATTCTGTTCACCAAGCTCGTCATGGAAGATTACGATCTGGAAGAGAAGGCGAAAGAAGACTTAAGCCGCGTCTTAAAAGACGCCGAAAGGTGCCGCGACACGGTAAAGGAACTTCTGGAATTCTCACGACAAACGCACTATTTAATGAAACCTTGCAAGATCAACGAGGCGATAGCCCGGACCTTGTTTTTGCTCGAGAACCAGAGTCTCTTTCATAATATCGATATCAAAAAGGAGCTAATGTCATCGCTTCCTTACGTCCGGGCTGATGTGCAACAACTGAATCATCTGTTTATGAATATCATTCTCAATGCGGCTGAGGCGATGGATGGGAAAGGAACGCTGACGATACGGACGTATGAGTTGCCAAACAACGAGCGGGTCGGCATCGAAATTTCAGATACCGGGCCGGGCATACCCCAGGAAATCCTGCCTCATATCTTTGAACCTTTTTTTACCACCAAGGAGGTTGGAAAAGGGACAGGCCTTGGGTTGAGCCTGGCTTACAGCATCGTTGAAAACCATGGAGGCAGCATATGGGCAACCAATCAGGCCGGCAATGGCGCAAAATTCACCATTGAACTGCCCTTTTACACACAACACCGGGAGGAAGTTGAAAGTGACCAATGATCTTGAAGCCATACGTGTATTGGTTGTGGATGATGAACAAGATATTCGTGTGGGATCCGAACGTATTCTAGGTCGCCTCGGTTTTATTGTGCTGCAGGCAGGCAGTGGAGAAGAAGCGCTCAAAATTTTGCAAAAGGATCGGGTATCGATCGTTCTTCTTGATTTGAAGATGCCCGGAATGGACGGGTTGGAGGTTCTTTCAAGGATAAGAGAGTCGTACAACGCCATCCTTGTCATCGTGATCACCGGATATGCTACGGTTGAAATCGCAACCGAGGCAATGAAGCAGGGTGCTTATGATTTTATTTCAAAGCCATTCGAGCCGGACCAGTTGCGGATTATTGTCAATCGAGCGTCGGAAAAAATTCGGCTTACCCGCGAAACCAAAAAACTGGAGGAGGATAGAAAAAGAACCCTATCGGATTTGGATACGGAAAAAAGCCGAATCCATACAATTGTTGAATCCCTGCCGGACGGCGTTCTGGTGACCAACGCCAAAGGACAAGTTGTTTTAATGAACCCGGCATTCAAACAGCTCATGGGACTGGACCCGGATCTGAATCCCGGTAATCCGATAGGAGACTATTTGCCGGATAAGGATCTTTGTAAACTGGTTATGGAGACTTCGCAAGGAAAATACGTGGATTACGAAGATATTCCCGATTATGAGCTTGCTCTATCCGCTCAAAAATATCTCCTGGCAAGAGCTAAGCCGGTCCTGGGGGAAAAAAAAGAATGCCTGGGCGCAGTGGTAAATTTTGTGGACATAACAACCATGAAAGTGCTGGATCGGCTTAAATCAGAATTCGTGGCCAAAGTTTCCCACGAACTTCGATCGCCTCTTTCAACCATCCATGAACAATTGGCGGTCGTACTTCAGGAATTGATTGGTGAAGGAAGCGCCCAGGAGCAGCGCATCTTGTCCCGGGCAAAAGAAAAAACCCGGGGGCTGATTTCACTTATCGGAGATTTGCTTGATCTGTCTCGAATTGAAGAAGGGCTTATCTGTAGGGCGCCGGAACCGGTTCGGTTCGACGAACAATTGAAAAACATCGTTGATTTTCTGAAACCGCAGGCAGATGGAAAAGGCCAGTCTCTTAATTTGGAATTTCCAAAAGGACCGCTACCCTTGCTGACTGCCGACCCGATTGCCTTAGAAAGCATATTCGGAAACTTAATTACCAATGCCATTAACTACACTCAGGAAGGTGGAGAAATAAAAATCGTGGTTGACCTGGCCGGAATAAATTTGCGAGTTAAAGTAATAGATAATGGATTTGGAATTGCCGATAAACATCTGGAAAAGATTTTTGAACGGTTCTACCGGGTGAAGGATGAGAAAACGAGGTTTATTACCGGTACCGGATTGGGGCTCCCGATTGTTAAGGGACTTCTGGATTCCATGGGGGGGTTCATCAGTGTCGAAAGCGCACCCGGCAAGGGATCTGTTTTCACAGTGCTGTTACCGGGCGAGATTCCCGCCGAAGGCAGGTAATTTCTTACTGCTCCATTTCCCCATTAAGGGCTTTTACAAATTCTTCCGGAGGAACCTGAAGGCCTGTCCACAACGCAAATGTTCTTCTGGCCTGATAGGCAAGCGGCGATAGGCCATCCATGAAGCGAATATGATTGCGAAGGGCCATCTCATGCCAAAAATTATGAGCCCGGCCATAATTGAGATCCAGCAAGAGCTGACAACCCGGGACTTTGAGCTTTTCTACGATTGAAGCCAGTTCCGGTGATTCCTCGGGGCTTGAGACAGAGGTCGCATTGACGATAAGCTCAACCGCCGGAGGTTTATCCATGAGAGTGTTAAGCGGTACAGCTTCACCGCCG
>MGQD01000122.1:3658-3794 GCA_001797695.1 Deltaproteobacteria bacterium RBG_13_49_15
CCCGAGGTTATCCGATTTTACCATAAAGGGGACATAGGCGCCGTTGATGCCGAGATGTTTCAATACCCTGGTAAACATGGATGGTGATTTTGACCGATAGGCACGGTCGTCGCTTAAAATGCAATAGACCTTCATT
>MGQD01000122.1:3885-10286 GCA_001797695.1 Deltaproteobacteria bacterium RBG_13_49_15
CCTAAAAGCTGTGGAAAAAGGATCGAGGGAAGGTTGCCGTTCGCGCTTCGTTTCGAAAGAATAAATTGCTGGACCCGATCGAATTGAAGTTGACAATATACGCAGGATGCACAGATGAAATCAGCCCCGGATATTTTGGCTTTCTTAATTTTACTTTCAGTCAAATCCATTGAGAGATCATCGTAGATGCCCCACATTGGAGAACCGCAACAATCGAATTTATTCGACCAGTTTACTATCCTGGCGCCTGTAATTTCCACCAGCCGGTCGAAAGCCGATGGTGCAGCCATTTTGCCGTTTTGCATTATCTCTTTAGGACGCAATAAATGACAACCATACTGAACGGCAACATTAAGCCCCTTAAATCTGTGAACCAAACGAGCCTCAATTTTCTCCGGTCCCAAATCATGATACAATACCTCAAGAAGATGTCTTATCCTGACGGATCCGGTGAAAACCAGACCTTCTTTTTTAAGGATCGCATTTGTTTCTTCGTTTAATAAGAGATCTTTTTTCAAAATCTCTTGCACCTGCTTCAGGGTGCCGTAACAACAACTGCAAAGAGTCACAATATCAACCCCCCGTGTTTCAGCCAAAGACAGATTTCTGGCTGAACACAAAACAAAGGCTCTAAAGTTGATATTCTTCAGTGGATATCCGCAGCAGTTGAAATCCTTCAGGTCAATAAATTCAATGCCGAGCTTTTGCAAAACCGCATCGGTTGAAGATTCATAGTGTTTAAGAAAAATGGATGTCGGGCAACACCGAAACATAGCAAACGGCATAATCTTTTCCCTATTTAGGATGGATGTGTTTTTTCTCGGAACTCCCGAATCGCAAGATTCTTTAACTCATAAAAAACATCCGTCACTCGAACCCCTTGGGGGCAATCTTCCTGGCACTGATAGCATCCCAGACAGGCCCATAACATTTTCGAGCTAAAAATCAGATCACCAAGGCCCAGCACGGTTGCATGAATAATATGATGGGGTTCCAATCCCAGGGCATCGCGCGGATTATTAAAATTTTTTACAACCGGGCAAGATAAAGTGCAGGTTTTACAATTAAAGCAATAAGAAAATGTATTCCCTTGAGCTGACAGTCCCAACTTTTTTTTAAGCCCCTGACTCATGTGGACATGGGTTAAGGTATTGTCCCGGATATTGGTTAGTCTGAATTCTTCCGCGACGGCTTTTTTAATCCGCTGCAAGGGGTTTTGGTACCGGTCTTCCGAGAGTTGATCGCAGTTTAATCCGCGATAGAGAGATAGTGGGGAAAGCATCAGAACTTCCGGAAAACCTTTTTGCAGCAATGATTCCCTGACTTTAAACCACAATTCCTGTAAATTGATGCCTACGGGGCAAACCACGGTACAGCGGAGGCAATTGGTACAAAGGTAAAGCCCCTCAAGCAGAGTTCTGAGTTCTTTAGCGCTCAATTTCTTATCGGCTGCCAGCGACTTAATGGCTCTCAATTTTTCTGAAGGAAGGATATTCACATTGGATAATTCTTCAAAAGCAATCCCGACCGAACATCGAAGGCTGCATGTTCCGCAATGGGTGCAGGCGTCCAGTTCCATCATCTGGCGAGTGGCGATATTGGCCGGATCCGATCGCTTGCGATCCATAACAGAGTTGACCATGAGGCTTAAGGGACCGGTAAAGATATGAAACATTTTACTGAAAGGAAGATAGGCCAAACCGACAAAACATAACAGAAAATGAATATACCACAAAAAAGTCCCGGCGCCGGCCCTATCCAGCCCGAGAGCTACCGGGTATATCATCTTGCTGACGGCATATCCGGCAAAGGCCGCTTGCGGTCGGGAATGACACTCAGCACAATTACCGGCATGAAGATCTTCTCCTAAAGAAAGGACATTTTCTTGAAAGGATCCTTTAACATTCGGAGAAACCAGTCCATAATTGCGCACCCAATAGGTTTCAAGCGCCTGAATCTCATCTTCGTTTTCCAGGCCGGCATAATCTTCCTGCATTTGCATGAATGCCGTGTAAGAGGTGATTTTGAATCCTTCCAGAAAAATGCCGGAAATCAAAATGAATGCCACAATAGATATGGCATAGTAGTCCATGGCGTTGGTGGACATCCGGGGGACTTTAAGTATGAACCGCCGAAACGCGGCAATTCCAATGCCGGTGGCCGCCAAAAACGCAAAAAAATCTCTCAGAAAAAGGAAAGGGTTGACTGTGGAATAATAGTCTGTGAACAGATGTTTAGGAATGAGGCTTTCAAGGGCATGCATGAGCACCAGAAGTAAAAATCCCCAAAATATGAGCATGTGCATTAACCACCGGGAAAAATTTTCCCTCAGCACTCTGACCTGCAAGAGCCCATCAAGAACAAATACTTTGATAATGATTACGATTTTTTTACTAAATACCGTCAAGAAAATTCCCTTAACGGCTGCAACAAGTCTTTTTCTTGCACCGATCTCGTCGTCCGCTGAATCAAGGCTGTAGCGGAACCAGCCAGATATCTTGTAAATCACGCCGACAAGGAAAATGAATATTGCGAAATAAAGACTGACTAGAAACATCATGCCGTTACCTAATGCTGATGATTAAAGCAGGAATTGCCTGCTTTTTGAGCGCTTTGATTCACAAGTAAATTTCGAATTGAAGGGCTAGTCGCTCAAAAGCCTCTTGACGCTCCGGATGATCGCCTCTGCGGATGCCGGTTTGTCTATATAGTCGTCGGCCTCCGTGCTCATTCCGTCCGCATGGGAGTAACGGGTGGTTATGACATGTGATGCTACGGCGGTTAACAGAATGACCGGGATATCGCGATAATTTTCATCAGCCTTGAGCACCTTGCACATCTTATACCCATCCATTTCCGGCATCATGACATCCAATATGACTGCATCCGGCGGATTTGCGCGCACTTTCTCCAAACCCTCGACGCCATTGTAAGCCAGTTCAACTTCGAAATTTTCCTTTTCCAACTGCCCCTGAACAATGGAACAAAAATCAGGTTCATCATCCACTACCAAGATTCTTTTTTTCTCTTTCATAATTTACCTCCTAAAAAGATATTTCATATCGATATTAAGCATCATTCCACCTTCGGCCTCGGATAAAGGCCTCCCTTTTCCACAATCTCAGGGACCATTTCCTCCCACTCGATGGCCATAATGTGAAACCCATGAACCCCTTCCACCTTTTTGAGCCGCTCAATGGATTCAATGCAGATCTTAATCCCTTCTTCGGGCTGTTTTTCTTTGGGGGTCCCTGCTATCCGCTTTACTACTTCGTCGGGAACATCCATACCCGGGACCCGGTTTTTCATATAACGGGCCATGCCGGCAGATTTTAATGGCGTTAAACCGGCCAAAATATGAACTTTTTCATGAAGCCCTCGATCACAAGCCATTTTCATCCAGAGTTCGAACTTATCGAGATTATAGATGCATTGTGTTTGAATAAATTCGGCTCCGGCCGCCACTTTCTTGGCCAGACGCGGAACGCGGATTTCAAAAGGGTCGGCAAAAGGGTTGGCTGCAGCTCCGACAAACATTTGCGGGGAGCGATGGAGGTTATCGCCTCCGAGAAATTTACCTTCGTCGCGCATGTACCTGACGGTTTGAATCAACTGCATGGAATCAATATCATAGACATTCTGTCCCTGGGGGCAATCTCCAAAACTCTGATGATCTCCGGAAAGGCAGAGGATGTTGTGAATGTCAAATGAAGCTGCTCCAAGAATGTCGCTTTGCAGAGCAATACGATTTCGGTCACGAGTAACCATCTGCAGCACCGGTTCGAGGCCCATGAGTTTAAGGTGGATACAGGCAGCTAAGCTGCACAACCGCGTTACCGACGTCTGGTTGTCTGTTATATTGATGGCATCCACGTGGCTTTTTATTAAATTAGCCTTCCTGGTGATCATTTCCGGGTCGCTACCCCGCGGAGGCCCGCACTCGGAAGTAACGGCAAGGCAGCCGGAGGCAAGAATCTTTTCAAGTTTGCTCGGCGTTTTCACTTTCATTCCTGCACGTCCTTCCTGACAACTTGTCGCGGTCCTCCCGATCTTTCGAAGGACCAATTTTTTATGGGATATATTTTTTCATATTCGTCAAGCCTTCCCAGCGCTTTGAGGCGATCAATTATCAGTTGCCACCCGCAGTCAAGCTCCTTGCGGATTTCACAATGCCCGTTGGAGGAGCCGCCGCAAGGCCCGTTGAGAATTCGCTTGGCACAGCGCGAGATCGGGCAGATGCCTCCGGTGTGGGCTAAAATGCATTGCCCACACCCTTGGCACCGTTCGGCCCAAAGGCCCCGCTTTTCGGTTACGCCCATAAAACAGGTATTCACTCCCGGATAAACCGGAATGGAATGGTATTTTTCAGCCATGAATTGCACGCCGACCCCGCATGCCAAAGAGACAACGGCATCATATTTATCGATGACGTTTCGAATCTCTTCGAGATATTCGTGATCACACTGTCGTTGCAGTGTCATTTCATCTATCTTCACCTCCTTGCCTTCCTTCAGAAAATAGATTCGAAGCGCTGAAGCGAGAATGCCGACTTCTTTCTTTCCTCCCGCCTCACAAACCGTGACACATTCGTTGCAGCCCACAATAAAAATTGTATGCTTGTCTTTGACTTCCTCTATAATCTCCTCGATCGGTTTTTTATCGGCGACAATCATACGTCAAATCCCCTCTTTTTTAATAATCCGGTTATCCCTTGTATAGTTTCACACGAAAGCGGCGGCTAAAACCAAATTCGAAAGCTGAAGCCCCGATTGCTAAAACTTAACACCCGGAAGCTCCCGTCGCTTGTTTGGCCTTTTTAATGGGGTTTGGTCCCAACTTGATGATTTTATCAACCATCTCCCCTGCAATCCGGGCAAAACGAGCACCTTCGGAGGAAGAAAGATTGTACATCTGCACCCTATTCCCCCCGATACCGATGGCCTCCAGGATTTTTTGGGACTGCTCCACCCGTTTACGGGCTCTCAGATTCCCGCTGTGATGATGACAGTCTCCTTCCAGACATCCGACCACGTAAACTCCGTCGGCGCCTTTTTCAAATGATCTCAGGATATGGAGTATGTCCACCTTCCCGGTGCATGGCACCCGAACAATTTTGATGTTTGCCGGATATTTCAATCGCATGGAACCTGCCAGGTCTGCCGCGCTATAACCTCAAAAATAGCAGCAAAATGAAATGATGATCGGTTCGAAATTCTCCATCACACCACTCCTTCCAGCAACGCCTCGACCTTGCATAGCAATTGGTCATCATCATACCAGCTCAACTGAATAGCCTTGGCCGGACATTCGGCGGCGCAAACCCCGCACCCGTGACAAAGGGCCGGGTCGATTTCGCTGACACCATCTGAATTGATTTTCGGCACATGGTATGGACATGATCGCAAACAGATTAAACAAGCGGCACATTTTTCAGGTTCGACCTTGGCTGTTACGGCGGACAACGTCAAATGAGACCGGGAAAGCAAGGCGGTCGCCCTGGATGCAGCGGCATAGGCCTGGGCAATGGTCTCTGATAAAAGCTTCGGGCCGTGCGCTGTTCCGCAAACAAAGATCCCTTCAGTGGCCATATCCACCGGCCTCAATTTGACATGGGCTTCCATAAAAAATCCTTCCGAATTACGGTCAAGCTTGATGATGGAAGCCAATTCTTCCGTGTCCTGCGCGACCATGCCGGCGCTCAGCACAACAGCGTCGCAATCCTTGCGGATCCGATAACCCAGATCATGATCTTTAAACGTCACGGCAAGGGCATCTTCCGGCGACTCGACGATCGGCGGATCATCAGGATCATACCGGATGAAGTAGATGCCGCTCTGCCTGGCCTTTGTGTAGTAATCCTCCAAAAGCCCGTAGGTTCTGATATCGCGGTGAAGAATGCAAATATCTGCTTCAGGTCGAAGTCTCTTGATGTGAAGCGCATTTTTAACGGCTGTCTGACAACAGACTCTGGAACAATTCGGATTTTCTTCGTTTCTGGAGCCGACACACTGAATCATCACAACCCTGTTTAGATCGTCCGCGCCGCTATTTTCCAGCAATTCTGCCAATTCTATCTGGGTCATGATCCTGGAGTGCCGGCCATATAAATATTCTTTAGGCTGGTATTCGGTGGCGCCGGTGGCTAAAATAACGGCACCGTGATCAATTTTTCTTTCATACATGCCCGGTCCAACCAGAAGTTCGGTAGTAAAATTGCCCTTAAATCCTGAAAAACCCACAATAAGTGAATTTGTCAGGACTTGAATTTTAGGATGGAAGGATACTTTTTTAATCAAGGATTCCAAATAGGCACGCACGTTTGAGCCGTCGATGGTGCTCGTGAGACGGTTTGCCAGACCTCCCAACCTCTTTTCCTTTTCCACCACCACGGCCTCATATCC
>MGQD01000122.1:10334-12202 GCA_001797695.1 Deltaproteobacteria bacterium RBG_13_49_15
TATCACTAATGCCCGCTGAATGACGGGTATCTGCTTTTCAAGCAAAGGATGAAGGGTGGCCGCCCGCGCGACAGCCATATGTACCAGTTCTTTTGCTTTTTCAGTGGCAGCCTCAGGGTTTTGGAAGTGTACCCAGGAGTTTTGATTACGGATATTGGCCATCTCAAAGAGATACTTGTTGAGGCCACATTCTTCCAAATTGTCCATGAAAATCCCTTCGTGGGTCTTTGGGCTGCAGGCCGCCACAACCACCCGATTGAGCCGGTGTTCTCTGATCATCTCCCTCATTAATTTCTGAGAATCCTGAGAGCATGAGAACAGGTTGTTTGCCGTGAAGACGACATTAGGGAGTTTTGCAGCATAATCCGAAACCGCTTTGACGTTCACCACGCCGGCAATGTTGATTCCGCAGCTGCATACAAATACGCCGATACGCGGCTGTTGATTTGCAACATCAATTTCATCAGGCATTTTTACGGACTGGGTTAGTGTTCCACGGACCGGCGCCAGGCAAACGCCGGCTGCGCAGGCGGCAGCACTGGCTTCGGTTATGGAGCTTGGAATATCTTTGGGGCCCTGAAATACTCCGCATGCAAAGATGCCGGGCCTGGAAGTCTCAACCGGCATAAATGTCTTGGTTGAAGCAAAGTTGTAACGGTCGAGGTTTATGTCCAAACGACGGGCCAATTCGACGGTAGAGTGCGGTATCGCGAGACCCACCGACAAAACCACTATGTCAAACACTTCTTCTCTTAGGTCGCCGGACTCGGCCACATATCGGATCCGCAGACTTTTGTCTTCTCCGGCTTCATCAATGGCATGGATCCGTGATTTCACAAAACGGATGCCGTCTTCTGTTTCAGACCGCCGATAGTACTGCTCATAATCTTTGGCAAACGTTCGAATATCCATATTGAAGATGACACATTCCAGATTGCCGTGGGCGTGCTCCTTGGCAATTTTCGCTTCTTTAATGGCGTACATGCAACAGACTGCCGAGCAGTAACCGTTTCCGCAACGGTTGGTATCTCTGGATCCGATGCACTGGAGCCAGGCGATTTTTCGTGGCTCTTTTTTATCGGATAGCCGCACCAGATCACCGGAAGTGGGGCCCGAGGTGCTGAGTATCCGTTCGAATTCGAGGCCGGTTACGACATTGGGATTGCTTGAATGATGATAAAATTCTTCCAGAAGGGGAGAATCAAATGCCGGCCGACCTCGACCAGTTTCGGTGCAACAATTCACATGGCGCAATCATGAGTCGGAAAGGTTTTATCCAACTGAACCATGGTTCCGCCGACGGCGGGTGATTTTTCAAGAAGATACACATAGTAACCGGAATTCGCCAGATCCAGGGCTGCCTGCATGCCTGCAATGCCGCCGCCGACAATTGCGACTGCGCCGACAAGATCCGCCGACAGATCATTTGGGGGCTGATCGGTTTTTATTTCGCTTTCCCTCAGCATCGTTTTCATCCTTTCATTCCATCAAGGATATCCGAAATTTTGTCTTCCCATCCGAGTGTTGATAGGAGGACTCCGCTGAAGCCTTCTTGTTTGAGCGTGATGACCATTTCCGATGCGATCTGAATACATTCGCGCACTTTTTCCGGAGATTTTTGAATTCGATCGATCAACGCTTCGGGTATAAAGATGGTTTCAACATTTCGTTGGATATACCGGGCCATACCGACGGATTTCAGCAACAAAACCGCGGGAATGATTTTTATGTTTTTAAGATCCACCTGTTTTAGAAAAGCGTTGATCGCCGACAGTTCGAACAATGGGGGCGTTATGAAAAACTGTGCACCCGCATTCATTTTTTGGTTTATCTCATCCATTAAAATCTCAGGAGATTTCCCTTTGACC
>MGQD01000123.1:0-607 GCA_001797695.1 Deltaproteobacteria bacterium RBG_13_49_15
ATTGATGGTTACCGGCGGCGAACCACTTTTGGCCAAAGACGCTCAGACATGGAGAGGGATTTTCGCGCCCAAGTCGGTACTCGTTTACTCGCTGGCTTCCACGGAGGCAGGGCTGATTTCGCTTCAGTCTTTTGCCCAGGATTCAGACATCCAGGACGGAAATCTCCCGCTCGGGTTTGCCGCGATTGACAAACAGATTTTGCTGTTCGATGAAAGTGGAAACGAAGTTCCTGCCGGCGAGAGTGGTGAAATCGCCGTGCGCAGCCGCTATTTGATCGACGGTTATTGGAATAGGCCGGACCTGACGCGCAGGACCTTTGTCCTCGATCCCGGCGACACGGACCTCCGGACTTACTTCACAGGAGATCTTGGATGCCTTCGGGCCGAGGGCGCGCTGGAGTACCTCGGCCGCAGGGATTCACAGATTAAAATCCGGGGCTATCGAGTGGACAGAGCAGAAATTGAAAACGTGCTCTGCCAAATGCCCGCTGTTAAGGATGCGGTGGTGGCGCCTCGCCCGGCGCGGCACAATCCCGCTCAATTGCAGCTGACGTCTTATATCGTCCCGCGGGAAAAGGACGGGCTGACCGCCGCCCAAGTCCGTGGT
>MGQD01000123.1:624-945 GCA_001797695.1 Deltaproteobacteria bacterium RBG_13_49_15
GCCGGAATATATGGTGCCGACATATTTTGTTTTTCTGGAGAAGATACCTACCAATCTCAACGGCAAAGTGGATTTCCGGGCCCTGCCCGAGCCGGGTAAGAGACAGGAGTTGTCCGACTTTGACCTGCCTTCGGATGACGTTGAAAAGCGGCTGCTCGAAATCTGGAAAAAAGTCTTCTCCCTGGATATCGTCAGCGTTCAGGATGATTTTTTTGATCTTGGCGGAGACTCTCTAACGGCCAGCGCGCTGTTTTCCGAAGTCGAACGCCGCTTTGGCAGGCTATGCCCCTTGAATATGCTGATGGAATACGGAACTGTTCA
>MGQD01000123.1:951-1264 GCA_001797695.1 Deltaproteobacteria bacterium RBG_13_49_15
CGCACAAGTTCTCCGGAATCCCGACAAATATCGGATCAATCCCCTTGTCGAGTTGAAGCCAGGTGCGGCTTCGCCACCATTGTTTCTTCTGCCGGGTGCAGGAGGCGATGTCTTACCTCTGAGAGACCTGGCCATGGCCATCGATATGGATCAACCCGTTTATGGCCTGGAAATTGCGGGTTTTAACAGAGTTACGAAATATGCCAAACCTGTGGAAGACGTTGCGGCCGAACTCCTTTCAGAACTGAAAAAGGTCCAGCCTTCGGGCCCCTACTGTCTGGCTGGCTATTCCTACGGCGGGATCGTGGCTTTT
>MGQD01000123.1:1270-2281 GCA_001797695.1 Deltaproteobacteria bacterium RBG_13_49_15
GCTCATCAGCTCACCAAGGCGGGCGAACGTGTGGATCTGGTCGGCCTGATCGATACCTATCCGCCGGGGACGAGGCGTAATTCTTCCATGGGGCACCGAATCCATCTTCATCTTGAAAATTTGCGTGTTATGAATTGGAAAGGGCGCTGCAGGTATTTTCTGCAGAGCGCCGCTCAAATCCCTTTGAAGATTGCACGTTTCAAGCCATGGCGTCGTTTCAGTTCTCTCAATATGGCTGCTACCTCCGATCCTTTAGAAATCAGTTACAAAGCGATGACCTTGTATCGTCCCGTTCCCTATCCAGGGAAGGTGGCCATTTTCACGGTGTCGGATCGGCCAAAATACATCCATTGGGATGTGATGGAACCATGGAAAAGAATTATCTCGGGGGAGCTCGAGGTGTATAACTTTCCCGGGGGACATTTCACGATGCTCAAACAGCCCCATGTTCAAGCCCTGGCCAAAGTTATGGCGGAATGCATACGGCGTTGCCGTGAAATAAGGCCCTCTCACAGCGTATAAATAACGGATGATATCCCTCAGGAATTCTCCGGGGGCAAAGAGAAAAATATTCCGATTTTCATCTGGCATTCCACGGGGACAATCAGATCCTGGTAGCGTATGATCTTTCTTGAAGATCGTCCGGGGGAACAGGCTTTAACGGACGAATCGAGATTCAAAAGGAAAATGAGACACGCCAGGTTAGGAAAAATTTCAGTCCCTGGAACTTCGCCTGTTGAGGATTCGAAGAAAGTCTGAAACCGTGGACCAGGCGAATATTTTTTTTAACGCCGGACGCAGATCCGATATGGATAGAATAAAATAGGAATCATCCTCCCAGAACTTCAAGAAGTTAAGAACCGTACGGATTTTTCCCAGATTGTATTTTAAGCTCTTTTCCCCCCTTAAAACACTGACTAAATGCAGGGTATCCGCATAGAGCAGGTGCCGGCATTTAATTCCCTCGCGGTATGAGAAATCTGTCTCGATGTCGCCCAGAAGGGCCATTTT
>MGQD01000123.1:2463-3793 GCA_001797695.1 Deltaproteobacteria bacterium RBG_13_49_15
GCCTGATAGGCTGCGGATAAACCTCCGGGATCGGAAACCATCCTGACCCCTTCTGCGCCCTCTCCTCGATGGGATTTGATCAGCACGGGAAATGCCGCCTCCCTTTTTACCGTCTCCAGGGCATCATCGGCTTCAAGGAAATAGGATTTTGGGGCCGGAAGCTTGTTCGCAGACAACATTTTGGCAACCTCAGCCTTGTTACTGAGAACGCTAAACTGGCTAAAAGAAGGAATGGGAAGCCTTGTATACTTTTCGAAATCGTCTTTACGCTTTGCTAAAGCCATCAACGATTTTTCGTTCATGACAGGCAAAAAAACGTCGTAGTTATGATTCTTTATGATCTCATAGAGCTCATCGATCCGGTTTTCAATATCCTCGGGAACTGTCCTGAGAAGGATCTTATTTTTGCAGTATCTAGAATATAGAGGGAAATCATTTTTTGAGTCAGATGCGCCGGTAACCTCTACGTTTTTTCTTCCCAGTGATCTGATGACGGCTAATGCCGGAGGGCTTTTTGCGTTAACGACTAAGGCTTTCATGGCGCTCTTTATACGATGCCCCGTGGCTTGAGATGCAATGAAAGCAGGACGGAAAAATTAAAGGGTGAAGCCTATTCCACCGAGATACCTGATTCCCCCCAGATCAACCTCAATATCATAGGGCTTCACTTTGAGAGGAACGTATCGGGCTTCAAAAGCCAGGTACAGAAATTTGAGCAAATGAGTCTTCAAACCGCCGCCGAAGCTTACGGTCGACTTATGGTCATCGACCTTAAATATTTCAAGAAAAGGAGACTCGACCGTCTGTCGATAAGTGTAATAATTATAGCCGAGTTTGATATAAGGTGACACATACTTAGCTTTCAGTTGATATCCGATAAAAATCTCGTATCCCTCCATCTTCAAGGTGCCCTTTTCTTGATACAAGCCCAACGAGGCGGTCCTGGAATACCCGCCCTCGTATCCTATTCCTAAGAAAATTCCATACATTACGCCTATGGACAGGTAGGGGGAAAAAACCATTCCCTTTCCATAAGTCTTCTTGATTTCCCGGTCATTAACGGACCTTGGCCCATAGAGAATCCCCGCGGAAATCTCAAAGGCGAATAGATCCCCGCAGGCCAACAGCAACAGGGCCAGGAATATGCTCTTTCTCGTTTTTGCTCTCAATTTGAAATCTCGACGGCCATGCTTTCTCTTGCGGTTTTTACATCCACCGCAATGATTCTGTAGATATAGGTATCGGTCTTTCTCAATCCCCTGTCCTCAAAAACTGGTTGGTTTTCATCCAACTCTGCCGCCAAGACGAAGTCTTCGTCCGTGGCTTCCTT
>MGQD01000123.1:3825-6015 GCA_001797695.1 Deltaproteobacteria bacterium RBG_13_49_15
TCCCTTGATTTCTATCGTCCGCTTCCAAGCTGATCCGGTTGATCATTTCCTTAAAGAAAATGAAATCATTCTCGAGTTGCTGCAACTTGACGTTTATTGGGGGGAAAAGACCCGCAAACAGTCTGAAACTGTATAAACAGAACACTCCCCACGCCTTTCCATAATCAATATCCTGATAGGGATACCAATGGATATCTTTATCCCAGGTGTTAAAACAACCGTAATAGTTCAGGCCCCCGTCCGATTTATATCCGATGATGGTGATGAAATGGTCGGCCACGTTATCTCCATCAATATCGACGAGAGCCGCCATGGGCCTATTGTTGTCGATCTCATATATCAATTCTTCCCAAGAAAAATCAACAAAGAGATAAGTCGCAGCAAAGGCCGTATATCGGCCCATCTTATTGACGTAGTCTTCAAACCCCGGCCCGATACCAACGCTCCAGGTCCAGCCATAATAGTTGCGGTGATAGCTCTGCGACGTTTTCATGTGATCGGCAATACAATTATCCGGATGCTCATCTCCGAGGGGAATTTCGGATTTATCCTTCAGCAAGACTGGTTGAGAATCTAGCGGGAGGCAATAATCCGCATAATGCTCGTTCGAGGCGATCGCCAGATTGACATTTTCTCCCTGATTGATGGATTCTCCCGGGATCAGGCTCGGGTAGCCGTGCGAATCATAATAACCCAAGATCATTCCCACGGCCGTCGGCCCGGATCCATGTCTCCAAAGGTAAGGCGGGACCCCAGAAACCAAAGTTGCCGCCATTGTTTTCGATCTCCTGATTTTCCTGTTCCTAAGATCGATCCCATACTGAGGATAAGGCACCATCTGACTCTGCCCTAAAATCAATGGACGTGCATTCCAATGAATGTCCATAGAGAAAGTTTCTTGCGAGAAAAAACAAGTGGCTAATATCCATACGCTTAGGAATTTATTTGCCAGGGTCCATGTCTTTTTCATGTTTTTTTTGATTATATCATGAAAAGGCCGCTAGTTTTGTTACTGACCAGGATCAGATAGAGTGTGGGAAAGGAAGCAATGGGACGATTTCTGATACTTTTAGACCTACCCGGGGATTCTGAGCGCACCGTCCGTTATCTCGATTTCAATTGTTTGATGTTACGCCATAAGGCATGACTTTCCTATAGGCAATAGTTTAGATGTGGAATACCACATCCTTTGAACTTGACATGACTTTTAATCCAGATATATATTTCCTGCCGATTAGGGCTTTGGTAATCCTCTAAAAAGATGAAGCGGCTGAGTGTTTCGTCGGCCGCGGTCGGCCCCGATCCAGAGTGGAATGAGAGGTTGCAGCCGCGAATACAATGCTGAATAAACCATGAACATTCTTTTTGCGCTGAAACGAACGGTCAACCGGAATCCATTCCTTCGCCATTTGTATGAAAAATCGAGGACCGTCCTGAATATCGTTCCTTTTTTTCTTTATCAAGAAGGCCTGTCAAACGAAAGCCAGAAGAATCTAAAGCCTAGCCTGGAACCTTGCGAAACCATCTTTCTCGGTCCCGAAGATCTAAAAGCTATTACGGCCAATCCGGAATCGATGGAAACAGAGGAAGCCTTAAGAAAAAGGCTTTCCAGGGGATGCATCGGCATTGGAATCAAGCATCATGATGAGATCATCTCCTATATGTGGGGAAACGTGCGGGAATGCGATTGCAATTATATCAAGTTCAAGCTGCGCGGGAATGAAGCCTATCTCTCGCACGCCCGGACATTGAACGCTTATCGGGGCAAAAATCTGGCCCCCTATCTGAGAGTTGAGTTTTATCGGATTCTGAAAAAGATGGGGCGGGACAGGATCATCAGTATCACGGATTATCTCAACAAGCCGGCTCGGAGGTTCAAAGAAAAACTGGACGCCAAACCGGCCAAGCTCTATATAACGATCATCTTTTTCGAGAAATATCGATGGACGATCCCCCTGAAGAGTTATCCTCTCTAAACTCTAAAGATACGCAGAAACAATTCTAAAAAAAACTCCGATCCTATGATTTTATGTTTAGGTTGTATAATGAAGGGTGTATTACAATCAGTTTTCTTTCCCCGGCTGCGCCGCGCCTGATTTCACGTGCGGCGTGACAAAAGATCAACACGATGATTCAGCGGCGATATCTGCGGGGCTTGTTTAAAGCCTTAGGGCGGGCGGTCCCCCTTGC
>MGQD01000124.1:0-2838 GCA_001797695.1 Deltaproteobacteria bacterium RBG_13_49_15
CAGTCCAATAATGAAAAGGAGGTATTGTTATGAAAGACAACGATCGTAAACCCACAACCAATGATGCGGGAATCCCTGTATCCAGCGACGAGTTTTCTCTAACTGTCGGGCCGGACGGTCCCATTTTGCTTCAGGATCACTACCTCGTCGAGCAGATGGCCAATTTCAACCGGGAGATGATTCCGGACCGCCAGCCCCATGCTAAGGGCTCGGGGGCTTTCGGACACTTCGAGGTGACCCGGGACGTCAGCGCCTACACAAAGGCGGCCGTGTTCCAACCCGGCACGAAGACCGACGTGCTGGCACGGTTCTCCACGGTGGCCGGTGAGAGCGGCAGTCCCGACACATGGCGGGACGTGCGCGGCTTTGCGCTCAAGTTTTACACCACCGAGGGCAACTACGACATGGTGGGGAACAACACTCCAGTCTTCTTCATCCGCGATCCCATGAAGTTTCAAGATTTCATTCATTCGCAGAAGCGCCGTGCGGATAACGGACTGCGTGACAACGACATGCAGTGGGACTTCTGGACCTTGTGTCCTGAATCCGCCCATCAGGTCACCATCCTGATGAGCGATCGCGGCGTCCCCAAAAGCTATCGGCACATGAACGGCTATACGAGCCATACCTACATGTGGGTCAACGCCAAAGGCGAACGTTTCTGGGTCAAGTACCATTTCAAGACCGACCAGGGCATCGACTTCCTCACCCAGGAGGAGGCTGACCGTATCGCCGGCGAGGACGCTGATTACCACCGCCGTGATCTTGCCGATGCGATCAAGCGGGGTGATTACCCCGCCTGGACGCTGAAGGTTCAGGTCATGCCCTTTGCCGAGGCCGAGAACTATCGCCACAATCCCTTCGACTTGACCAAGGTCTGGCCCCATAGCGACTACCCGATCCACGAGGTGGGGCGCTTGACGCTCACTCGCAACCCCACCGACTTCCACACGGAAATCGAGCAGGCGGCCTTCGAGCCGAACAACCTTGTGCCGGGTATCGGCCCCAGCCCCGACAGGATGTTGCTCGCCCGCCTGATTTCCTACTCCGATGCCCATCGGGCACGCCTGGGCGTCAACTACAAACAGATCCCGGTCAACCGGCCGAAATCTCCTGTGCACAGCTACAGCAAGGGCGGTGCGATGCGGATGGAGAACGTCTCCGATCCCGTGTATAAGCCGAACTCCAAAGGCGGCCCCAAGGCCGACCCCGAGCGCTATCCCGAACAGGCTATTTGGAGTGCCAGCGGCGAGTTCATGCGTGCCGCCTATACCCTGCGCAAAGACGATGACGATTTTGGCCAGGCCGGCACATTGGTGCGTGAAGTGATGGATGATGCCCAGCGCGCCCGGCTGGTGTCCAACGTGGTGGGGCACTTGAAGGGGGGCGTGTCCGAACCGGTCCTGGAGCGTGCGTTCGAATACTGGCGCAACATCGATAAGGAAATCGGCGATCGCATAGCCAAGGGCGTACAAGGGGACTGATCTCAGCATGTTTGTGATGTAGCTCAAGAAATAGAAGCTATCGGCTAATCGGGTAAGGGGGAGTCTTTCTCTCCCCCTCTCCACACCACCTAGCATGCGGGTCCCTGCCTGCGGCAGGCAAGCGCACTTGGCGGTTCACGAAGATACCGGGCCGTAGCCGGGTTAAAGATACCACGGCAGTTCTTTGAAAAGTTGACGGCAACTGCTGTTGATCTCCAGGAGCACAGATTACCTTAAGGCGCCTGATTTATTGCTCGCCCATTCTGGTTCATGGCATATCAGAGCTCAAGGTGAGTGCCGCTGTCGCTTCATGTTTGGCCCTTCAGTGGGATGAGGCCTCCGTGATATCCTTCACATTGTGGGTCACGGCTCGTTTCCAATCGCCATACCGCCAGTGGCGACTTCCAACACCTGCTTTGGCCGCTGCTGACTTCTGTCCGGTCACCCTGCATGTTGCCACAAAAAGCGCTTTCGCATGGTGCGCCCGAGAGCCGGACAGACCTCAGACGTGATCTGTCGCTACACAACCGCTGCATTCTTGGTCGCCTTTGGCGACTACCCGACCTGCCTAAGGCAGGCAAGTCTCCTTGAACCCCGGGCTTTGTCATGTTGTGCTGACTTGCCCGGAAACTGAGCCTTGTATGCCATTTCTGTTCGCCTGCCTGTGCGTTGCACGCAGACAGGTCGGCTTATAGCTTTGCACTCCGGGTTGGCCGCTCCTTTCAGTCGCTCTCGCCTGCGGCTCGCCTTCCACTTCGCTCCGCCGGTTATGCGGGCGTTATGCGCCCTAAAGATTTTCCGCTTGACATATTATGCAATCCATAATACTTTAAACATATGATAAAATCTTTTGCCTGCAAAGACACCGAAGAACTGTTCAACGATAGGCGGGTGCGCCGATTCCAGTCCTTTGAGCGACAAGCGCGAAAACGGCTGATGGTTCTCAATGCCGCACCAAGCCTGAATGCGTTGATGTTAAATCCGGGAAATATTTTTCACGCTTTGAAAGGCAAAAGACAAAAACAATATGCAATAAGCATCAACAAACAATGGCGAGTCTGCTTCGAATGGCATGATGGTAATGCCTTTAATGTAGCTATCGTCGATTATCATTGAGGTGAAAAAATGATCAATAAAAGTTTTCTTGACCCCATCACGCCCGGTGAAATTTTACGCGAAGATTTCATGGAACCCTTGGGCATCAGTATGAATCAATTGTCGCGGGATATTGTGGTTCCTCCAAATAGAATAAGCGAGATAGTAAACGGCAAGAGGAGCATAACCGCTGACACAGCACTCAGGCTGGAACGTTATTTCGGAGTTGAGGCACAATTCTGGCTGAATCTTCAGTCTG
>MGQD01000124.1:3376-4573 GCA_001797695.1 Deltaproteobacteria bacterium RBG_13_49_15
ATAACGAAATCAAGGATTCATTGGCAAAGCATATTCTTCGAATGCTTAAAGGAAGATCATAACATTTTGCTGCACCCGGTTCGAGCTAAAGACCGGCCCGGACCGGGTGAGCAAATCGTTAGGGTTTCGTAAAATAGGAGTACTTTCATGACTACAATTCGAAAAATCCGGAAAGTTTTTAAGAGCAAGCCGACTATTGAAGGTGCTGGCGTTCACCTGAAAAGGGTTTTTGGATTCAGTGAAGTGCCCTTGTTCGATCCTTTTCTGCTCTTTGATGACTTCCGTTCTGACAATCCAACCCACTATGTAAAAGGTTTCCCCTGGCATCCTCATCGCGGGATCGAAACAATAACCTATGTTTTACAAGGGGACATAGAACACGGCGATAGCCTCGGAAACAAAGGGATTATCAGCTCGGGGGATGTTCAGTGGATGACCGCTGGAAGCGGGATCATCCACCAGGAAATGCCAAAAGGCGATAAAAACGGAAAAATGTATGGGTTTCAGCTCTGGGCAAATCTGCCGTCTCAGCAAAAGATGATGAATCCCAGATATAGAGACGTAGCGAAAAAACAGATACCTGAGGTCAAACTTTCCAATAATACGACCATCAAGATCATTTCAGGTGAAGTATCCGGCACAAAAGGTCCGGTTCAGGATATTGTGATTGATCCTGAATATATCGACGTTACTGTTCCTGCAAATTCAGAATTCAGACACCCTACCAAACAAGGCCATACAGTCTTAGCTTATATAATCGACGGCCAAGGATATTTCTGCAAGGAGAAAAATCCTTTTACTTACGAAGTAGAAGGATTAAACTATTTTGATATTGAGCGCGATCCGTTTGTCGCCGACGGGACGATTGTTCTTTTCGATGACGGTGACGAGATAATGGTCTTTACCGAGGAGTATGAAGTGAGATTTCTTATGATTTCGGGCAAGCCCATTGATGAACCAGTCGCTTGGTATGGTCCAATAGTTATGAACACCCGTGAAGAATTACAAATCGCTTTTGAAGAGTATAATCAGGGGACTTTTATCAAATACAAAGGGTGAATTAGATCGAACCCTAACCTGTCGCTCAAACCGATCGCCAAAGGCGGCGGCTGAGCTTTTTGTTGACCGAAGAACGTAAAATGACCGAAGGAAAAGTGAGAAGGAGTATGGAAAGATGCAACGACCGATTGATCGACG
>MGQD01000124.1:4620-4772 GCA_001797695.1 Deltaproteobacteria bacterium RBG_13_49_15
CTGGCTGCGCAGCACGCGGGACGATAAGATGGCGAAGACCATCCTGGAGGGGAAGTTCTTCGGGTTGGTCATGCCTGGTTTCAAAGGCACTCTCACTGGGGACGAGGTCCAGCGGATGGTCACGGACATTATCCGCAAGAGCAAAAAGGGAC
>MGQD01000124.1:5813-6524 GCA_001797695.1 Deltaproteobacteria bacterium RBG_13_49_15
ATGACAAGGATTATTGGTTTGTCAGGAATCCAATTGAAAGAATGCGACATATCGAAGTATTAAGAAGGATCAATTATGGACATGGTGCTACCTCCAGACTTCAAAGAGTTCTTGAATTTACTGAAGGGTAAAAATATCCAATACTTATTGATTGGTGGATATGCAGTTGGTTATCATGGATATCCGCGAGCAACAAATGATATGGATATTTGGATAGCGATCGATCCGAAAAATGCAGAACAAATGGTTTTAGTTTTAAAGGAATTTGGTTTTGATACCCCTCAATTATCAAAAGAACTCTTCCTTAAAAAGAACAGTATTGTGCGTATGGGTATTGCTCCTATGCGGATTGAAATACTAACCACAATTTCCGGTGTTAATTTTGAGGAGTGCTTTAAACAAAGGGTGGTTGAAGAAATAGATGGAATTGAAGTAAATATCATTAGTTTGAAACAATTGAAGATTAATAAGAAATCGAGTGGACGACATAAAGATTTAGACGATTTTGAGAATCTGCCTTGAAAAACCACTGTTGGTCAATCAGGTAAAGGGGGGTGTTCCTTATACGGATCCCTTCAGATCCCGCAAACCGCTTTGACCGGTCGGCTTTCCGCAAGCCCCGCCTTTTAATAAGCCTAAGGCTTATTAAGGCGGGGTCAAGGGAAGCTATCTGAAATAGATATTTTCCTTACCGGGAAGCCCCGCTCTTTA
>MGQD01000124.1:6556-8489 GCA_001797695.1 Deltaproteobacteria bacterium RBG_13_49_15
TTTCCTGAAATGTTTGAACCAGATTTTCGTCGGATACTTGAAACAGATAAACCAGGGGGGATTTCGGCGGATATCCATGAACAAAGTAATATTCATCCATTAACAGGAACGGCTTTAATCCGGAGACGTATTCTATGGAGTCAGGGGATAACATGATTATCGATTTTTCCAGGGATTGACGGGCCGGATCATTAAACCAGTTCATATAGCTTGGATCCACTACGGCCAGTTCGTGGTTTCCCATGAGGGCCGGCATTCGGCGCCGGCGAACTTCGGCAAGAACGATTTCAGGCTGAGCGCCGTATCCGATCATGTCACCCAGAGAGATGACGGCGTCCAAACCGTTTGAGTCGATATCCGTTAGAACCGCCTGGAACGCATCCATGTTTCCGTGGATGTCCGAAATCACGGCTATCTTCATATGTTATCCGCTATCCTGATGTTAGCTTCACCTAAAGTGAGCGGTTTAAATTGAGCTGAAAAGCGTTGCATTATCCTTAGATCAATTTTGGCTTCAATATCTGTTCAGGTTAAGATACCATGAAACCAAATCAGGACCCAGATGGATGAAGGCGATGGCGCTGATCGATAGAAACGGTCCAAAAGGAACGGCGGTTTTCATCCCTTTATCGCTTTTCAGCATAACGATTGCTCCGGTGACGGATCCGACAAAAGAAGCAACGACGATGGTAAACAGAACCCCTTTCCATCCTAAAAAAGCACCGATCATGGTTAGAAGCTTGATGTCGCCTCCACCCATCCCTTCCCGTTTAGCAACGGCATAATACAGCAACCCCACCGACAGTAAAATACTTCCTCCGAGAATGGCGCCGATAAGAGAATCCAGAGGGGTGAGTTCAGGCAAGATAAATGAAGCCCCGAATCCCAAGACGATTCCGGGCAAGGTCAGATGGTCCGGTATGATTCGATGGTCGATATCGATAAATGCAATGACGACAAGGGCTGCCGAAACCGCATAATAGATGAACCATTCTAAAGAGAGAGGGTATTTGGCTGATATGGAAAGGGACAGCAAGCCCCCTAATAGTTCAACTACCGGATACCGTAAGGAGATTTTATGACCGCAATCGCGGCAATGCCCCTTTAGAAGGGTGTAGCTCAGGATAGGAATATTATCCGAAAACCGTATGGCATGATTGCAGGACGGGCACTTTGAACCGGGACGAACAATCGATTCATTTCGCGGGATCCGGTGGATACAAACGTTCATGAAGCTTCCGATACAAAGCCCGAAAATAAAAAGTGCTGCCTCAAGCCACGGATCAGTGATCATCATGAACTCCCGTGAAAGCGTTTTTCCAACCGGAAAAGGAACGAGGCGACAATAGGGATGTTGCTCTAAAAAATCAAGATTGATATTGTTATTCAAAAAAGTTGTTTTATAATAATCCTTTAGATAATAGGTGGGTTCTAATTGAAGCTTCCCGCTGCAACCAGCGGGGAATCTTCGATCGTAATAAATTTTAGTCCAATTCAAAATTCGCTCGCCAACCCCACAGTCCCGCCCTGCGGCGGGACGAGGAATGCGGGTTCAAATTGGATTTATTTGGGAGATGCCATGGCGGAAACCGATAAGGACGATTTACTCAGTCTGCTTGAAGAAGATGGAAAAGATGCTGAAATCCCGACTGCTTTGCCGCTTTTACCGGTCAGAGATATCGTCATCTTTATCGACATGGTGCTTCCTCTTTTTGTAGGGAGGGAAAAGTCGGTTATCGCGGTTGAAGAGGCCGTATCAAAGGATGGCTTTTTATTCCTGGCCACCCAAAAAGATCCGGGGGTTGAAAACCCGAAATCCGAAGACCTTTATTCTGTGGGAACCGTCGGCAGGATTTTGAGAATGCTCAAACTTCCGGACGGAAGCGTTAAAGTTCTGGTGCAGGGATTGATCAGGGGGAAGATCATCGAATAT
>MGQD01000124.1:8508-12240 GCA_001797695.1 Deltaproteobacteria bacterium RBG_13_49_15
AGCTTAAAATAAGCGAGTCTCAAGTAGTCCTTGAGCTGATCGATCCGATAGAACGGCTTAAGAAAGTAAACGATTATCTTTCCCGTGAAGTTGAGCTTTCCGCCATGCAGGCGAAAATTCAGTCAGAAGCAAAGGATGAAATTTCAAAATCACAGCGGGATTACTTTTTAAGAGAGCAGGTCAGGGCGATCCATAAGGAGCTCGGAGAAGATGACGAGAGAACAAGAGAGACCGCTGATTATAGGAAAAGAATCCGCCGGGCCAAAATGCCGCGAAATGCGGATAAGGAAGCCAAAAAACAACTCAAGCGGCTTGAACAGATGTATCCTGATTCAGCGGAAGCTTCGGTGGTGCGAACCTATCTGGACTGGCTTATCGACATCCCTTGGAGCAAGGCCACACGTGATGTCATCGACATTAAATTTTCAAAAAAAGTCCTTGACGAAGATCATTACGGGTTGACACAAATCAAAGACCGCATCCTTGAATATTTAAGTGTAAGGAAGCTGAACCCAAAAATGAAAGGCCCGATTCTTTGTTTTGTGGGGCCGCCGGGAGTGGGTAAAACATCTTTGGGGCAATCTATTGCCCGGGCCATGAAACGTCAATTTATCCGGATCTCCTTAGGTGGAGTCCGGGATGAGGCTGAAATCCGAGGACACCGCCGCACATATATCGGCGCACTCCCAGGGAGGATTTTGCAGGGGCTTAAGCAATGCGGCGCCAATAATCCGGTTTTTATGATGGATGAGATCGACAAGCTGGGATCTGATTTTCGAGGAGACCCGTCATCTGCCCTCTTAGAAGCTTTAGATCCTGAACAAAATCATTCATTTAGTGATCATTATTTAAACTTATCCTTTGATCTTTCAAAAGTTGTATTTATCCTTACGGCCAACATTACCGACACGATTCCTCCGGCGCTGCTGGATCGAATGGAGGTCATCACCCTCTCCGGATATTCAGAGGAAGAGAAAAAAATCATTGCCAGGAAACACCTTATTCCACGCCAGATTGCTGAAAACGGGCTCGTAGAGGCTTTCATTTCGATCAGCGGAAATGCATTAACGCTGGTCATTCGGGAATATACGTCGGAAGCAGGGCTTCGAAACCTTGAACGGGAACTTGGAAACATATGCCGCAAGGTTGCCCGGAAGATCGCAGAAGGGGAAAAAGGGCCGTTTCGCATTACGAAAGGGAATCTTTCCCGATACCTTGGCGTTCCAAAATATTTTCAGGAGATTGAAGAGGAGACCGAACAGGTCGGTTTAGCAACCGGTCTTGCCTGGACCCAGGTTGGGGGAGAGATCCTTTACGTTGAGGCCACTCTGATCCATGGTAAAGGGGAGCTTATCCTTACCGGGCAACTCGGGGATGTAATGCAGGAATCTGCGCGCGCCGCTGTCAGCTATGCACGAAAAAACCTGAATGCTTTTGGCTCAGAAGACAATTTTTTTGAAAATCTGGATATCCATATCCACGTTCCGTCGGGCGCCACTCCCAAAGATGGTCCGTCTGCCGGAATAGCGATGGCTGCGGCGCTGATCAGCGCTATTAAGAACCAGCCGGTGAAAAAAGAGATCGCAATGACGGGGGAGATCACCCTGTTAGGAAGGGTCCTGCCGGTGGGGGGTCTGAAGGAAAAAGCTCTGGGAGCATTGCGCGCCGGAATCCGAACCATCATCATTCCTGAAAAAAACAAAAAAGATCTGGTTGAAATGCCCGGATATCTCATCCGAAAAATGAAGTTCGTGGGCGTTCAACATATGGATCAGGTCCTGGCACTGGCGTTTAAGTCGGATTAAGCCCTATGAACCTCTTGGCCATTGATACGGCCGCTAAAAGCTGCAGCGTCGCCATTGTCGGAAACCATATCCTTCTTTGCGAAATATCCACGACAAGTGAAGAAACGCATTCGAAACGATTGATGGAGATGATCCACAAGTCGTTTTCCTTGTCAGGCCTTTCGGTTTCGGACATCGACGGATTTGCCGTAACCAGAGGCCCAGGCAGCTTTACTGGGCTCAGAATCGGGATCAGCACTCTTAAGGGGCTCGCCATGGCGTCCGGCATGCCGGTTGTCGGAGTTTCCACTCTGGATGCGCTGGCATCCCAGTCACCCCCGTTTAACGGACTTGTTTGTCCGATGCTGGATGCCAGAAAAAACGAAGTCTATATTGCCCGATATCGATTTGCCCGGAATGGGTTAAAGAAAGAAATCGACGAACAGGTTCTCTCTCCCGAAAGAGCCTTAACCGGAATAGAAGAACCCTGTTATATGATAGGCGAAGGCGCGGTTCGATACCGGGAAGCCATCCGGGATATTCTAGGACCACTGGCGATTTTCGCTCCGCCGGGACAGCATGCCATAAGGGCTTCGTCGGTGGCGTTTTTGAGCATGGAGGCTTTTTGCAGCGGACGAACAGAAACCCCCGAAGCTCTCGTTCCCCGTTATATCCGTAAAGCGGATGCTGAAAAAAGCCGAACCTGACCGGGGTAAGAAAAAATCGGATTTGGGTGCGATAGAATTTGATTTTTATATTTTTCCATGATAACTATATAAATTTATAAGTAAATGAAAAGGGGCGGTGATATCGATTAGATGACCGAAATGAGATTCCAGGTGGCAAAAGCCGGTTTTCCATTGATTGTTTTATCGGCGCTTGCATCCGTGCTGTTTGGGATGATTGGATCGACATGGCTGATGATCACCTCAGTGGCGGGGACCGCTTTCATCATATTTTTTTTTCGAGACCCCAGGAGGATTGTTCCGGATGGACCAGGGTTTGTGGTAGCGCCGGCTGATGGGAGGGTCATTTCCCTTGAAACGGTGAACGAAACTCCATTGTTTTCAGGAACATGCCGGAAAATCAGCATTTTTATGAGTGTCTTTAATGTTCACGTAAACCGGATTCCATGCAATGGAAAGGTTGCAGGGATCCGATATTCACCGGGAAAATTTTTTCCGGCAAGCAAAAACAACGCATCGGATCAAAATGAAAATAACGCCCTTTCTATTGAGACGCCCAATCAGAAAAAGGTCTGTGTGGTTCAGGTTGCCGGGCTGATTGCACGCAGAATCATCTGCTACGTGAAAAAAGAGGAGAACGTGTTAAAAGGGAAACGGTTCGGAATTATCTGCTTCGGTTCAAGAGTGGATACATATCTCCCGGAAGACTCCGAGATTTTGGTAAAAAAGGGGGATCGGGTTCGTGCAGGAGTATCTATCATAGGACATATCAAATGAGACGAAAAAGACGATTCAACAAAGACAAGACAAAGCGGCGCCGGGGAGTGTATATTCTGCCGAATCTCTTTACATCGCTCAACCTGCTGTTCGGGTTCTATGCCACCATCGCGTCCATCAACCAAAAATTTGTGGCGGCCGCCATAGCCATCATCATCGGAGTGATGTTCGATATCCTGGACGGCAAAATTGCAAGGGCGACAAATACTTCCAGTAAATTCGGGATTGAATATGATTCCCTGGCAGACCTGATCACCTTCGGCCTTGCTCCGGGGATAATGATGTATCTGTGGGCTTTAAAACCGATCGGAAGACTCGGTTGGCTGGCCGCATTTCTGTTTCTGGCCTGCGGTGCGCTGCGCCTGGCCCGTTTCAACGCCCAGGTCGGTACGATCAGCAGCGATTATTTCGTCGGACTCCCCATTCCTGCGGCAGCCGGCATGAATGCGGTTACGGTCCTCTTGTTTAACCGACTCAACTTGGGG
>MGQD01000124.1:12258-15579 GCA_001797695.1 Deltaproteobacteria bacterium RBG_13_49_15
GCCGCTACTGGAAATTAAAATCAAAACCGCTCGAAACTCCTAATAAAGACGATCAGGAAGCGCTTCCCATTCAACCAAAGTAACCATTTAGAAACCGTTTTTTGCCGGATGCGGTATGGGAAAGACGGTTATGTATATGACATGATAAATATAAACCTCAATCAGTTTGTTATTTAAAAGGTGAAAACCCATGCCTGAGAAAAGGTTCAATGTCGCCGTAGCAGGAGCCACAGGAGCTGTTGGGAATCAGATGATCTCTTCCCTGGAAGAGAGAAACTTCCCGGTAAGATCGCTCAAGCTGCTGGCCTCGAGCCGCTCCATCGGCAGAACGCTGAAATTCAGGGGAGACGAGATTCCCGTACAGGAACTTCAGAAAGACTCTTTTAAAGGAGTCGATATCGCGCTTTTTTCCGCAGGGGGTGGAACCAGCACTCATTTTTCCCCGTTTGCGGCAAAGGATGGATGTGTCGTCATTGATAATTCAAGCGCCTGGAGGATGGATCCGGATATCCCTTTAGTGGTTCCGGAGGTGAATCCTCATGCGGTTTCAGGTTATAAACGGAAAGGAATTATTGCAAACCCGAATTGCTCCACCATTCAAATGGTGGTTGCTCTAAACCCGGTCCACAGGGAATTCAGGATCAAGCGGATCGTGGTTTCCACCTACCAATCCGTATCAGGAACAGGGAAAAAGGCGATCGACGAGCTTTTTGATCAAACCCGTGCCATGATCAATTTTTTAGACTACAAAAGGGAAATTTATCCGCACCGGATCGCATTCAATTGTCTGCCCCATATCGATGTTTTTTTGGAAAACGGGTATACCAAGGAAGAGATGAAGATGGTCCATGAAACCCGGAAGATCATGGAGGACGATGGAATTGCCGTTACCGCAACCACAGTTCGGGTTCCGGTCTTCTTCGGACATGGCGAATCCGTCAATATCGAAACAGTGGAACCGATCTCCCCGGAGACGGTAAGGGAAATATTAAAGAAAGCGCCGGGTGTCAAAGTAGTCGATGATCCTTCCCGAAATCTTTATCCGCTGGCCATTGATGCCGCCGGACAGGACTTGACCCTTGTCGGGCGAATCCGCAGGGATGAGTCGGTTAAGAACGGGATCAACATGTGGATCGTTGCCGACAACATCCGTAAGGGTGCGGCAACCAATGCAGTTCAAATTGCTGAAATTCTGGCAAAAGAATATTTATAGGAGTATAATTATTGGATAGAATTCCGATAACCCGAATCGGGTATGATGCTTTAAAAAAAGAACTCGAATACCTCAAATCGGTCGAGCGGCCGAAAAATATAGAGGCGATTGAAGAAGCCAGGGGGCATGGCGATTTAACCGAGAACGCCGAATTTGAAGCGGCGAAAGAGCGGCATGCCTTTATTGAACACCGGATCCATGAACTCGGATACAAATTATCGCATGCCGATATCATCTATCCGAGCGCACTTGCCTCGGATAAAGCCGTATTCGGCTCAACGGTTCTTCTGGAGAACGCCGATACAGGTGAAAATATCGAATACCAGCTTGTGGGACCGGATGAATCGAATGTGAATGAAGGACGTATTTCCATATACAGCCCGCTTGGCAAAGCGGTTATCGGGAAAAAACCCGGGAGCGAGATCACTGTAGAAACCCCTGGGGGAAAACGGTTTTTCGAATTGATCGCAATTCGATAACCGGTTGCGGCTGGATCGAAAGATCAGCCGAATGGATCACTGAAGATAATGGAGGTTACCTTTTGGCACGAATTACCGTTGAAGACTGTTTGAAGAGGGTAAAGAACCGTTTTCTGCTCGTCCACATGGCGGCAAAACGGGTGAGACAAATCCGTGAAGGGTCCGAGTACCTGGTCAGTTCCCCAAAGAACGAAGATATCGTCGTAGCCCTGCGGGAGATTGCAGCGGGAAAGGTTCTCGTGAAAGACGAAGTCAAAGAAAAAGGTGATTGATTCGGGAAATCCCTTTGCCGAAACACAGTAATGCATATAAACGGTTAAATCGGCATGTCGGCATGGCGATTCATCGGTATCGGATGATTTCCGAAGGGGATCGGATCGCAGTCGCACTTTCCGGAGGGAAAGACAGCCTTTCTCTGTTATGGGTCCTTAAAGAACGCCAAAGCCGCGTTCCGATCCATTATGAGCTGACAGCAGTCTATGTCGATCCGGGTTTTAAGGGGGGGTTCGGCGAGGACCTGAAGGTGTATTGCCGGAAAAACGGAATCCCGCTTTACGTGGACATGACGAACCATGGAATCATCGGTCACAGCCCGGAAAACCGTGAGAATCCCTGTTTTTTATGTTCCCGACTTCGGCGAAAACGGATTTTTGAAATTGCGGAAAAACTAAATTGCAACAAAGTGGCGCTCGGACACACCAAAGACGATATCATCGAAACCCTTTTTCTGAACATATGCTATGCTGGTGAAATCAGCACCATGATTCCCAATCAGTCGTTTTTTCAAGGAAAATTTACACTCATCCGGCCTTTGGCTTTTGTTGACGAGGAGATCACCAGGCGATTTGCAAAAGAAGCCGATTTCCCGGTTTTTAACAATCCCTGCCCCACGGCAGGCATCACCAAACGCCGGGAAATCAAGAATCTATTGAACCAGCTCTACCGGCCCAACAGCAAAATCAAGGGAAATATTTTTAATGCCATGCAACATGTCAAACACGAGTTTCTGCTGCAGTAACTCCGGGAATCAGAATTCTATGCCGGCATTATGCATATGATCGATATTCAGAATCAGCGGGATTACCGGAATATACCTATTAATAAAGTAGGGATCAAAAACCTGCGATATCCGATCCGGGTGCGGGACCGTCGGGATGGATTTCAGTCCACCGTTGCTAATATCAACATGTATGTCGATCTCCCGCATAAAATCCGGGGAACTCATATGAGCCGGTTCGTTGAGATCCTCCATACCCTCCACCCCGAAGTATCCCTGCGCACATTTTCGGTTACTCTCGAAAAGATGAAAGAACACCTGAATGCCGCTTCGGCCCATGTCGAGATGACGTTTCCGTATTTCATTGAAAAGAGAGCTCCGGTGAGCAAAACACCGGGGCTTATGGATTATACCTGCCGGATCATCGGATCAAGCGACGCAAACGGGAGAGTGGATCTGATTTCGGAGGTGATCGTGCCGATCAGTTCGGTATGCCCCTGCTCAAAAGAAATCAGCGATATGGGGGCGCATAACCAACGCGGGGAAGTTCAGCTTGCCACACGATTTAAAAAATTTATATGGCTGGAAGACATGATCGAACTGGTTGAGGGGTGTTCGTCCTGTGATGTTTA
>MGQD01000124.1:15586-16776 GCA_001797695.1 Deltaproteobacteria bacterium RBG_13_49_15
TTAAAGCGGGTGGATGAAAAAGAGGTGACTGAAAAAGGGTTTTCCAACGCAAAATTCGTTGAGGATATCGTAAGGGATATCGCCAAGAAATTACTCGATGACTCGAATATCACCTGGTTTTCCGTGAGCGCGGAAAACTTTGAATCCATTCATAATCACAGCGCTTACGCACATATCACAAACAATAAGAGCGGATCCGATTAGTGAAGGCGTGCGTGGAGTTTTTTCATGACCCCATCCGCAGTTTTCCCGGGGGTGTTTAAAAAGACGATAAATGAGAAGACCTGGTCCGGTTGATGTTCCAGATAGCCGACCCGTGTGCTCACATTGCTCAAGGTTCCGGTCTTATAGAATTCTCCGTTATTAACAGGCATGAGGAGTCGATAGGGTTTAAAGCGATTCAACACCCGATGCATATCCAAAGCGGAAATCCGATTTTCGCGCGATATACCGGAGCCTTCCGCTATCCTTATCGTCTCTGTGCAGAGCACTTGCCGGGAATAGCTCAAAGCAGCGTCAATCCCTTTTTCAAGGGTCCCCGGCGCTCCGTGTGCACGAACCCCTGCCGACAGTAGAAGTTGATTGGCCACAAAATTGTTGGAAAATTTGAGAAGTTCCGATATCACGTCCTTCAGGCTCAATTCGGAAATATATCTTAAGATCAACCGGTCCTTTGTTTCATCAACCCGTCCCAATTCAATTTTCCCGTTTGTCCGAACCCCTTTTTCCCAAAGAAAATACTGCATGAGATTCCCGAAATAGATCGTCGTTTCGTTCTGGCGGCTTGAAAGAAGAATCCTCCCTTCCTTTGATTTGAAATGGCGGATCCGGTCGAGCACAAAAGGGAGCAATGGGGTTTGAGGTTCCGCGCTCACATATCCGCCCTTTTCGCGCTTAAAGCTGACGGTATTAAAATTGGCGCATAAGGCGCCATTCGGCGCATCATAGGGTTCAAATGAATCGGTGACTCCCGGGATGTCGATCGGTTTTAAAAAATAGGAGTCATCTAAAATAATGGCTTCGGCGGCGTTCACCTTTCCGCACAGTTCACCGGCGATTTTTTGGAGGGTTTCTGAGATCAGGAACGGATCGCCGTACCCTTTAATCTTAAGGTTGTTTTTCCGATCCATGTAAAATTCGGTTATAAAACGGTGGTCTTCCCTCAAGTAATGAAGCGCAACAAGGCTTGT
>MGQD01000124.1:16841-17046 GCA_001797695.1 Deltaproteobacteria bacterium RBG_13_49_15
GCCTGGAAGCGACCGGTTTGAACCGTGACTCCTTTCTCTTTGACCCGCTGTATGAAATAGTCATATAAGGGTTCCGCCTTTTCCGGCCTGGCGGCGTCGACAAAAGAAGGGCGCCTCCCTTTTCTGCAATCCCCGACAAGTGTAAATTGAGAAACCACCATCATATGACCGGAGGTATTGAGAAGAGACCGGTTCATTTTTCCCC
>MGQD01000124.1:17126-17382 GCA_001797695.1 Deltaproteobacteria bacterium RBG_13_49_15
CCGAGGAGGACCAGCATACCGGCGCCGATATGCGAGACGGTTTCGCTTTCTACGCAAACCGAACAGCTCTTAACGCGTTGAACCACTGCCTTCATCTTTAACCTTTTTAAAGCCCTCGACGCAAGCAGCGTAGAATGCGCTTGCTGTTTCGGTTCAAAAAAAATTTAATCAGGTTGTCATCCACCGATCGGTTTTCGGATCAGGCCCGAAGCCACAAGATAAAGAAGTCCTGAAGAAGAGTTCAATCCCAGCAACT
>MGQD01000125.1:0-3668 GCA_001797695.1 Deltaproteobacteria bacterium RBG_13_49_15
TTGGAAAGGCTTCGGATGGCTCCGGGGATAAGCAGTTCCTGGCATGCGGAAAGGATCCGTTTGGCGGATTCGATGTTATGAACGGCCCCAAGAGTGACGGCAAGCAATTGGTTAGGCCGAAGGGCGTCGTCTTTTTCGGCTTTCGCGGCAATTTCTCCAGGGCGGGCATGAAGGCAGTCCGACAAGTACCCGTTCTGTTCAAGGAAATAGAGAGATGCAATCGACTTTTTCACCTTCTGAGCCAACCCCCGCCATCTCTTTTTCATTTCAGCGGTTGCGAATTCACTTGAATATCTCAGGGCGGAATACCATAGTGCCTGAATTTCCACCGGATATCCTTGCCTCGGAGTTCCTGCAGGAAAATTGGTATCCATCCAGGTAAAATGAGCCGGACTGAAGATCAACCCTGAATCCGGATCCACCTTGATGCCGTTTGGCGTCCCCCTGATCATGGCATCCATGATGGAAAACACAACTTCCTTAATCCTTCTCCCGCCGCACTTTTCACTCAATAACTTCCAGTTCCCTTCGGCGAGGGTCATTTCCTCGCAAACCCTGACAAACCATAAGGGGGCATCCGATGTATCCCGGTTTCCCGGACCGCTCTCTCCGACCATATTCGGGAGGGTCCCGTTCTCTTCAAACCGGCCGAATTGCTTGATGACGGAGCGGGCCGCTTCCATCTCACCTGCAGCGATAAGCCCTCTTGCAAAAATAAGGGAATCCCTTCCCCAGTCCAAAAACCATGGGTATCCGGCAATAACGGTTTTAAAACCGTCTCTTTGCGACATGAACTGCATCATGGCCGGCTTAAGATCATCTGCTGCATCTTCTTCATTTGAACCGGATGCGCATGCTGCTTTTTTTTGTGTTTCCGGAATATCTCTGGTCTCTTTTTCCCTTTTTGCTCCGGGATCGGTGATCCTTGCGGTTAATACAACCTCTTCTCCTCCCCGGAGAAATGTAGAAAAATATCCCGGGCTGAAGAGATCCGAGTGCGGATCCTGCCCGCGCTGGGCATCAGTCTCCAGGTAGACCATATAATGCCATTCTGGTTCGTGCAAGTAATCGCCCCGATCAAGGGTCATGTGCAATTCATGACGGTCGTCCGGCTTGAAAAAAAACCCCTCAGGAAGCACGTCAGTGCTGTTTCTCCAGTGCCGTTCCGGACCCAAATACGCTTTTGTGACATCATGAAAATTTCGATTCTCCAGATCAGGGCGCAGGATCACCCGAACCGGAGTCGGGTCTTCCAGCATGTTCGTCCGGCCGTCCGCGCTTTCCCTTAAAATGGAGATATCTGAAGCATGCTCGTTTTCCCTCATCGACAAAGCGATCCGAACAGCGACCTTTCTTCCGCGCCCGGTCGGGATTTCAAAGCGCCAAATGCCCCGCCGGTGATCCTCAAAGAAAAACGACTCCATGCAGCTTGAATTGATCTCCTGAGAGTAGTCTTCATGCACAACCCATGCCCGGCATCTCGTCAGCATGATCCATCTGTCGGAAGGCCGCTCGCGTTTGGGGTTGGCGGCAAGGATGGCGTCATAACGGCTCCCCAGTCTCCCCCAATCGACCGGCTGCTGGAGCGTACCGCCCAAATGGTTGGTGGCGAGAAAATAGAGGGGAGCGTCTTCCAGATCCTCTTTTCGATAGATATTTTTCAACCGGGCTTCATGCGCCCCGGACAGATAAAGAAGCGGAGCTTCCGAATGTTGACTTCCGCTTCCCTGATAGACCACCAGCTTTAGGAAGTAAGCCGTATGCCGTCCCGGAACCGGTTGAGGTAAAAACAATCCAAAATGAATCCCTTCAATCCCCGGAATGCTTTCCTCCCAGCCGACCACTCTGTTTTTTCCGAAAATCTGTGCCCGGAACGCATTTTTAGCTAAAACCAATAGAAAATGTCCGGGGGGGACCATTACTTCCCTATGCAGGTCGCGGGGCCATTCCCATCGGATAACACGGGATTCCAGAGCAGAAGGGCTTATGCTGCGGCAGAACCCTTCGGGGTCCTTTTGTAATTTTTCGGCCGCATCTTTTAAAGAAAACCCATCTGCATCCGATATCCCCTTGTAGTGCCGGAACAGATCGAGGACCTTGGCCCTCAACCGCTGATCCAGAATCCTTTCCGGCTCGGTTTTGATTTCACCTTCTTTTTTCATAGCATAGGTGAAATCGGTCCGTTCATCGGCAAGGCACAGGACTTGTCCGGGCAAAAGGGAGAGCGATCCGATCCCGCCCGAAAGCTCTATTTTAATTTCCGTCCCTGTCAACAGATCCAGCCACACATCCCCTTTCATTTGGGCCTTGTCCATTTCCCACTCCGCATGGTTCTGTCGGTGATCATCCAGATTGGCTGCTACCAATACCCTTTTTCCGGACGGAATATGGCGCCGGAGCAAAACGATGTTGTTGCCGTCTCCCCGTTGAATCAACTCCAGGTGGGTTTGGTTAAAAAAGGAAGGATGGTTTTTCAAGAGGCGACACAATGTTGCGATTTCCCGAACCTGGTTTTCTGGAGATCCCCAATTGAGCGAAGGGGATTCGTGCACGATGATTTTTTCATAGGCATGCCATTCCACGCCGTTGGTAAATCCGAAGCCGCCGCTGTGGGACAATAGGGCGCAAAGCGCCGTCCGCATCTTTGCATACCGTATGGAGCGGGAGGCCAGACGGTTGTTATCATGGGTTTCAGCATAGTGAACCATGAGACCGTCGCTCTCTGCAATATCGATAGCTCCCGGGAGATACCCTTCGATTTGCCTCCGATCATAATTTTGGAAGAGTTCGGAATAGACCCAGTTGAAATTGGCCGTATTTAAAAGATCCCTGGCCACCGAAACCTTCCCCCCCAGACCCTCAAGGAAAAAAATGGTGTCGGGGTATTGATCTCTGACAACGGAAATCATGTACTTCCAGGCTTCGACCGGTATCATGTAACCTGCATCGCACCGAAAGCCGTCCACCCCCCGGCGACACCAGGTTAAAAATACCTGGCTCATGTATGTCCAAAGGTCTTTCCGGCGGTAATCCAACTTTGTCAAATCCTCCCAGCGCACACCCCATGCGCCGGGAACCTCAATTCTTCCTTCCGCATCGCGGGAGAGCCATTCCGGATGCATTTCATGCAGATTGGCAGCCCATCCGGTATGGTTGATGGCGATATCGATGATAACCCTTCCTCTTCTCAAATGGATCGCATCAACGAGTTCAATGAATTGTTCAAGCGGGGTCGCTTGGACATCGAACTCGGCGAGGGCGGGATCGACTGCGGTAAAGCTCAATGCAGCGTAAGGGCTTCCAAACCTCCCCATACGGGCATAGGTGGTCGGCGTGGGATAGATGGGAAGAAGCTGAATGTAACGGCAACCGAGCTCCCCGAAAATAAAATCCAGATCCTTTATGAGGTTGCGGAATGTTCCCGACGGAGGGATCACCGTGTATCCCAATCCGTCCATTTTGCCGATTTCATCATTTTTCCGGGGATCAAAAAAACCCCCGCTTTTATTCGGCCCGAACTGTCTGACGAATGCATTATATATCGTATTGCCGCAGCAGGTGTGCGCCGGTTCCACATTAATGTTCAGATTGGATCCGGCAGGCCAGATCGGTTTTTGGTTTTGTTTCGGCAAAAAGTAACCCTTCGCTTCAAAATGCCCGACTTGACA
>MGQD01000125.1:3942-4696 GCA_001797695.1 Deltaproteobacteria bacterium RBG_13_49_15
ACAGTTCAAGCCATTGATCCGGTTTAAGGGGAAGTTTCTCATCGAACATGTGCTGGATGCTGCATTAAATTCAGAGCTTGGCTCCGTCGTTCTGGTTTTAGGATACCGCTACAAGACCGTTCTGGATGCAATGGCGGAAAAGATACGCCACCCTCGCCTTCTGGTCGCCATTAATGGACGGTATCGCTCAGGGTTGAGCAGTTCCATAAAAGCCGGCCTTCGGAAAGTTCAAAAAAAGTTTCCTTCGGCCATGTTCCTGTTGGGCGACCAGCCGATGGTCAATAATGAATATATCAACCTTCTGCTAAACTGTTTCTGGGCTTCCGAAAAAAGTATCTGCGCCCCTGTGTTTCAGGGTATGAGGGGAAATCCCGTTATTCTCACAAGCCGCTGGTATGATCGTCTGACTACCCTTTCCGGAGATGTCGGCGCACGTGATATAATCGCCTCAAACCATCAAGAATTACTTGAGGTTTGTGTTTATAATCAACTATTATTTATTGATATTGATACCATTTCAGATCTGTCTGCCATCGATGAAGGCCAATCCGGATGCTAAGGGGCCTCGCAGCCCCTCCAGTCTTCCCGAACACAAAAATCAGCGCCTTTGCCGCAGGCAAAGTCCGTTGGATAAAATGGTTCAGTAAGCCGCCGTGCGGCAGAATCCTTTCTTTGTAATACTTTCTGAAAAATCTTTTCAGAAGTCCATTCAACAGGACGCATACCGTTTAGTCAAGCATGATACTTCAAAACC
>MGQD01000126.1:0-750 GCA_001797695.1 Deltaproteobacteria bacterium RBG_13_49_15
CGACAAGGTGCTCATGGGTCTGGTCAAGGATTATCTGAAGACCCTCAGGGAGAAAGGTTCTTATAAAATCGGAATTGAGGAAAGCTACTTTCGAAAGGTGCTTGAAAGGGGAGGGCTTGATCCGGACAGGATTGGCCCGGTGCTTTTTAACAATATTGGGGAAAACCGGTATCTGCTGATGAAAGAATCGATCATCTCCCAAAAAACGCTCAAACAGATCCTTGAAAAAGAGAAAGTGGTTCAGGGAAACGAGGATGTTCCGTCCCCCATCAAAAAGATATTTGAAAAATCGATCCCCAAATTTAAAGCTCAGCTTCACTTCTTCGGATACAACGGCCGCGGAAGCGACCCCACCAGGTTTGACTGCACCTATACATACAACCTGGGACTGACCGCATTTTCTCTTATCGCAAACGGCGCCACCGGGCAGATGGCAGCCATTAAAAACCTGGAAAAAGGCTTTTCACAGTGGGAGCCGATCGGGATCCCGATTGCGCCTCTCATGCATCTGGAAGAAAGGGGAGGAAAACTCTCACTGGTGCTGGAAAGGACTGTCGTCGATACCCATTCGCCGGCATTTCAGGTTGTCAAGGCGCTGCGCGAAAAATGGCTGGCGGCGACCCCTGAGCCGGACGATTTTCGTAAACCGGGACCCATTCGGTTTTCAGGAAAAAGCGAAGAGGACCGCCCCATGACACTGGTGTTAAACTCGTTTGGCGGGGAAAGCGTTTAATCGGGGGATACGGGAAG
>MGQD01000126.1:845-1071 GCA_001797695.1 Deltaproteobacteria bacterium RBG_13_49_15
CATGTCTTAGATTATCCACGGTTCGAAGGATCAGCATCGCCAGGTCTCCTTCTGCCAGTCCGCTTTTCAGCCGGACATTTTCCCAGGACATATCGGTTGTCCATAAATAGACGGCCATGGCAGGCGTCATCAGAAGAGCAGGGGCGCCGAACCGGTTTTTTGCCATGTTCTTTGAAAACGGAGCAAGATTTTCCGTAAATTGCGCAATACCCCTTTTGAACGATTT
>MGQD01000126.1:1081-3786 GCA_001797695.1 Deltaproteobacteria bacterium RBG_13_49_15
TGCCAATCAATGTTCCCTTCCGATTCCGCGTCAAAAACAAACATGCCGATCAGCGCAGCCAGAAGGGGCGGATCAGCCTCAGGAAAAAGCCCTTTTCGCAGACCTTCTGCAATCAAGAGCGGTTGATCGACCCTGAGCTGTGAAGTCCAGATGCCGTCTTCAGTGAGCTTTCCGGCTTCGGTTACGAATCCATTATTGCTTAAAAACGCAAGGTGGCGGTTGAAGTCCATCTTGAAGTAATAGTCCGGAAGGTTGAACCGTTTCGCCAGGGGCGATATCTTTTTATCTATGGCCATCTGAAACTTGGCAAAGGATTTTTCAAGAAGATCTTCCACCTGCTTTGGCGTATGGGATAAGAGAAGGTTTAGCACCATGGAAAAATTGATTTTAATTTGACTTTCGACATCGGTCGGCTCCGATGCAAACAGGTTGGCGATCAGCCGGAGGTCCATGAATTTTCCGGGAATGGCTGTAGCAAAGCCGATGTTGTCCATGCCCCTTCTGCCGGCTCTTCCGGTCATCTGGTGAAATTCCGTGGGGTTCATGGGCAAGAATTCTCTTCCGTTGAACCGGTCCGAGTTGAGAAAAACGACCGTCCTGGCCGGGAAATTAACACCGGCCGCAACCGTGGAGGTGGCAAAGACCGCATCCAGCAACCCTTCGGTCATCAATCGTTCAATCACGATCTTCCAGGCCGGAAGCTGGCCGCCGTGATGGGATCCGACCGCGTTAAGCTTTAAATGCCCCAATTGACGGTGCCGGGCGATGTGAGGGCTCTGGCCGGATAATGCTTCAATTTGTTTTCCCAACGCCTCCTTCTGTTCCGGATCGTCAATGGAGTTGTCTGTACACCGGTCAAGGGCCAGATCACAGTCATGGCGGGATTTTAAAAAGAAAATGGCCGGCAACAGATCAAATTTTCTCAACACACGCAGAATAGCGCCAAATGGAGGAAGCTGGTAAGGCGGCGAAAGCAAAGGTGGGTTCCGGCTTCCGGCATATTCGGCAACTTTATTATGAAGTCTCTTTTTTCCTATTGGCCCTGATTCCGTAAGGAGGGGAAAGAGTTTGCCCGATGGGTGAAAAAAAAGAGGAAAAAGAGGAACCGGCCGCCTGGTTTCTTCGATCACCGCGCATTTTTTCCGGCGGATGGAAGAAAGCCATTGAGCGATTTCTTTTGCATTCCCGATTGTAGCGGAAAGCATCAGGATAGGGATTCGCGAAGGAAGGTAGATCATCACCTCCTCCCAGACCACCCCTCTGTCTTCATCTCCCAGGAAATGAGCTTCATCAAGAACCACGACATCGGCAGCCAGGGACTCCCCCCGGTGCATTGCATCATAAAGCTGATTACGCAGGATCTCGGTGGTGCCGACAATGATGGGCGCATCGGCATTTTCTTTGCGGTCGCCGGTTAGGATGCCGACGTTGTTTGAGCCGAAATGATGGGAAAACTCCAGATATTTCGAGTTGCTAAGAGCCTTCAGCGGTGAGGCATACCAGGAACGGCCGCCTTTTTCGAAATATCGTGCGATGGTCTCCTGGGCGATCCAGGTTTTTCCTGCGCCGGTCGGCGCTGTAACAAGGCAGTCCGAACGTCGTATGGCGTTAATGGCCCTAACCTGAAAGGGATCGGGCTCAAACGGCCGTTTTTCCGGGATTCCGATTTCCGCAAAAACCCGCTTGAGCTTCCCATCCGCTTCCGGCCTGATTCTCAAAACAAAGGATTTTTGCCTGTTGCCGTTCCGCTTTCCCTGAAGGAATCGTTTCTTTTTATACATCAGAGGCCGGCAATCATCTTTTTGACGATCCCCTTGGCGTTTGAATCCACGTCAAATGGAGAAATCCCTCTCACATCCGCCTCTACGAGCAAATCCTCATAGGGGAGAAACCCGAGGAACTCAAAATCGTTTAAGTGATCGCGCAGGAATTTTTCATCCTTTGGACTGCGGATTTTGTTTCCCACCAGTGCAAGGTTGGTCAGACCGATCTGGGATGCGAGTTTTTTGATGTGTCCGGCAGTATCGATGCTTCTGCGGCCGGGTTCCACGACGACGATGAGTTTGTCGACCGCCTTGGCCGTGGCCCTCCCCAGGTGTTCGATCCCGGCTTCCATATCCATAACCACAACCTCATCTCTGGCCAAAACGATATGAGATACCAGGACTTTCAAAAGGGTGCTTTCGGGGCAGATGCAGCCGGCTCCCCCTTTCTTAATCCCCCCCAGGCGCATCAGCTTGATGTTTTCAAATTTGACGGATAAGGAATCCGGAAGGTCGTCCACCTTTGGATTGAGCTTGAAATAACCGCCGATGGATCCGGGTTTCGTTTCGGTCCGCTCAAATATCAGTTCTTTCATTTCGGATATGGGAGTGATCTTTTCGGCGCCGGAAATACCAAGGGCGGATGCCAGGTTGGCGTCCGGGTCCGCATCAATGGCCAGGACATGTTTTCCTTCGCGACTGAGAGTCCGGATTAAAAGTGCAGCGAAGGTGGTCTTGCCTACTCCTCCTTTGCCGCTGACGGCCAGTTTCATTGTCTTGTCCTTTCAGGATCATTATTTGATTTGCATTTTTTTTGTATTACAATATAACAACTGTAACTTTTTCGGGCAATCCTTTTTACGAAGCCATAAATTTTAAAGGTGACCGGTCTGCTTCCCGCAAGCCCCGCCTTTTAATAAGCCAAAGGCTTATTAAGACGGG
>MGQD01000126.1:3840-7250 GCA_001797695.1 Deltaproteobacteria bacterium RBG_13_49_15
TTCTGATCGGGACCGTTGAACCGATTCTTTCAAGCACCGTTGCAAGCGAGGGCGAAGGATTGGTGGAGCATTTTCCGGTCAAGGAAGGGGATTTCGTGAAAAAGGGAAGCCTTCTGGTCCGGCTGAAAGCCAGGGAACTGGAGCTTCGCAAAAAAGCCGCAGTCGCCGCACGTGAAAAGATCAGAGTGAATATCGAAAATGCACGAAAAGAACTGGCGCGTATCAGCAAACTCAAAGAAACCGACGCGGTTACTCAAAAAAGATTCGACGAAGCGGATGCCACATACCGCGCGCTTGTGCAGGACTTGTCCCGCAGCGAAGCTGAAATCGAATTGTTGGATCATGATATCCGCCAACAGGAAATTGTTGCCCCGTTTTCAGGATTCATCGTGAAGGAACACACTCAGATCGGAGAATGGATGAGGATCGGAAATCCCGTTGTCACCCTCATCGATCTTCAGACGGTCCTGATTTCCGTCCCGGTTCCGGAGCGTTACTTGGTGCAGATCACATCGAAAAACAATACCCTGGTAACGGTAAGAAGCGTTTCGAATCTGCCGGTTTCAGGCAAAATATACTCCATCCTTTCACAAGGGGATCCGAATTCCAGGACCTTTTCGGTCAAGGTGAGTATCGATAATGTCAACCATCGGATTAGAAGCGGTATGGAGGCGACGGTTGTTTTCAACCTTGCCGGCATGAGAGAAGCGATGCTAGTGCCCAAGGATGCGGTCGTAAGCGCAGGGCAGGAAAGGCTCGTCTACAAGATAAATGACGGGAAAGCGTATCCGGCGATCGTCGATATTCTGGGGTATTATGATGGAAATGTCGCCGTCGGCGGTGAATTAAAACCGGGAGATCAGGTGGTTATTCGGGGAAACGAACGCCTGCGCTCCGGCCAGCCGGTTCAGGTGCAATAACTCCTTAATTCCTGAAAGACGTTTTGTTAAGCCATGTCGATCCGGTTGATTGGAAAGGATCTCTACCGCTTATTTTCCCTTTTTCCCCGTTTTCCGGTGCCGTTCGAGCATTTCACACCCTTTATCGAAGCCAAGCCGACAGGCTTTTTCAGCATCCGACAGGGCCTTGGCCATATCCCCTTTTTTGTCATAAACGAAACCACGGTTGTAGTAAGCCCATGAATTTTCCGGGCTTAACTCGATGGATCGATTCAGGTAAGAGATGCTGTTGTCGTAATCTCCTTTCCGCATATAAAGCCATCCCAGGTTATCGCAGGATTCCGAGTGGTTGGGCCGAAGGTCGAGCGCCTTTTTAAAATCATCGATAGCTGCATCGTTTTTCTCCATTTTGATCCACGTGCGGCCTCTCCAGTAGTACGCCTCCGGGTTGTTCGGATTTATTGAAAGGGCCTGGTTGAATGGTTCAATGGCCTGTTCGAAATGATTTTGCATGTATAAATCATACCCCCGGCGGACGAACTGGCGATCTTTAAGGACCTCCTTTGGAGGAGTCCGGTAGGCCTTGAAAGGGATTTTCCTTTGCAAAGAATCGAGCGAGGGGAGATCATCCAAGAGCCGGGTAACCGATTCGATCGACCGAAAAAGGGTTCCTGGGCCGGCGATTCTGATAAGATAATAGCCGGATCCGACAATCGCGAGAATCATCACGGCGACAAACAGAAAGCCGGCATAATCCCTTTTATCCTTATGGTTCTCTGACATAGGCGCCCCCGAACAAAGCAAAGAGTTTTATTTCTCGTTATTCACGGCGCATGCCTTATTTTACGGCAGAAGCGATCTTTTCTCCGATCTCCTTGATGCGCGTCATATTCCCTGAAACAAGTTCCCACTTTGTCATTGGGAGCTCCGGGCTTCCGGGTCTTCTTGGAATAAGGTGCAGATGGTAATGCATGACGATCTGGTTGACCCCTTTGCCGTTAAGTTGAAGGCACGCAATCCCTGTGGTATTGAGCGCTTTTCGGATCCCATCCGCGATCCTTTTGGATGCCACATGGATGGCGGCCAGGTCATCTGCCGGGATTTCAAAGATGTTTTCCGCATGTGCTTTGGGGATGATCAGGGTATGGCCGTCGGCGACCGGGTTGATGTCCATAAAAGCGAACACGCGATCATTTTCGTAAACCTTGATGCATGGAATATCTCCCTGGATGATTTTACAAAAGATGCAATCTTTCATTCTTATCCTCCTTTCAATTTTTCCATGATCTTTTGGCCGAACCGTTTTTTGATTTTTACCTTCAACAGGAGGTCCCCGGGTCCGGCCCCTCCGGATCCGGTTTCACCCATTCCGGCAAGGCGGATCACCTGTCCGTTTTTAATTCCGGGAGGGATCTTTACGATCAGTTTTTTATCTCTGTGGCGCAGGTAATAGGCATACGGTCCTCCTGTTTCAACCTGTGACAGGGGAACCGTGATGACATCGCAGATGTTTTTCCCTTGTTCCGGAAATGCGTAGGGGGCGATCTTGTTAAGCAAAAACCGGCCGATTTTCTCCAATTTACCGGGAGAGCCGCCCTGATCGATCCTTTCCTTTCGGCTAAACGAGGGGGAGAAAACAAACCCTTTTGCAAAAAAGCCGGGGCGCCTGACCTGAAAGGTCCTGAAAGCGGGGCCGTAAAATTCCTTAAAAATATCCTCAAATCCCCGCAGGCCGAAACCTCTGGCCATATCCTCGAAAATCTTACCGATATCGGAACCGGTGAAAATATCCTGCTCCGTATATCGCCCTTTGAACCGATCATAGGCGGCGGATCCGAATTGGTCTTTCAATGTGTCGTATTCCGCCCTTTTTTTCGCATTTGAAAGAACAGCATAGGCCTCATTGACCTGTTTCATCTTCTCCGAAGCGCCCGGATTCCCCTGATTCCGATCAGGATGATATTGAAACGCCTGCTTCCGATAGGCATCCCTGATCTGCTCACGGGTCGAAGTTTTTTCCACTCCAAGAATGCGATAGTAATCCTGCCCTTCCATAACCTGTATTTATCTTCCAATTGAAGGGCAAATGTCAATGGAGAAAGACCGGTATCGATCAAGCCCGAATCAGGGTTTTTATTGCTTTCCCTTTCTCAAAACGGTATTTTTTAAACCTAAATTGAGCGATTGTCGAGTTTGCCGAATTTGTCATTATTTAAAACGCTCATTTTAGGTTAAAAAAGGGAAGCAGATATGCCTGAAAGCAAAACGGATCGCCATGACGTCATCATCGTTGGAGCCGGCCCCGCCGGTCTTTTCGCGGCGTATCATCTCCTGGAGCATTCGGATCTTCAAGTGCTGGTGATCGAAAAGGGAAGGGGCCCGTTGAAACGGAAATGCCCGATAGCCGAGGCCAAGACGTGCCTCAAATGCAAACCGTGCCATATCCTCTCCGGAATCGGAGGCGCCGGACTTTTTTCAGACGGCAAGCTCAACTTCATTCCCAAACTCGGA
>MGQD01000126.1:7272-7451 GCA_001797695.1 Deltaproteobacteria bacterium RBG_13_49_15
TGCCTCTGGAAGATGCCCAGGCTCTGATTGATGAAACCGAGTCGGTTTTCAATCGATTCGGAATGGACGGTCCGGTCTACCCCACGGATATGGAGAAAGCGGAAAAGATCCGACAGAAAGCGAGGATGCACGGCGTCGATCTGCTTATCATCAAGCAGAAGCACCTGGGGAGCGAAGTC
>MGQD01000127.1:0-2539 GCA_001797695.1 Deltaproteobacteria bacterium RBG_13_49_15
TTCCTAGTACGAGAGGACCGGAATGGACGAACCAATAGTGTTCCAGTTGTCGCGCCAGCGGCATCGCTGGGTAGCTATGTTCGGACTGGATAACCGCTGAAAGCATCTAAGCGGGAAACCAACCTCAAGAATAGATATCCCTTCTTCGTGGAAACACGGAGAACTGAAGACCCCTCGGAGACTACGAGGTTGATAGGCCGGAGGTATAAGTCCAGTAATGGATTAAGCTCACCGGTACTAATCGGTCGTGCGACTTAGCCACATCTTTTGACAAAACAATACAAAACGCTTCTATGTGCTTATACGATTACCCCTTTCGGCGGCAATAGCGAAGAGGAAACACCCGTTCCCATCCCGAACACGGAAGTTAAGCTCTTTAGCGCCGATGGTACTACACGGGAAGCTGTGTGGGAGAGTAGGACGCTGCCGAATTCTTTTTGAACCCGGGATCTTGCCTTAGCAGGATTCCGGGTTTTTTATTTTCTTGAATCAACCCTTATTCCGATTTATAGCATAACTTCGGATAAAAAAGCGTATTCCGGCAATGGAGCGGTTTATCCGTTAAGAACATCATATGACAGTATAAGCCGGTCAGAAAAGGGACATGAGTTACGATGCTTCGCGGATTGAAAACGCTTACCGCCATCAACCTTTTTCTTTTGATGCTTTTTGCCATGGCTCTCACCGATTTTGTTCTTATCATTATTTTACAAAAAAGCCATGTGAGCGCTGAAGCCGACAGGGCGTCCCTGATGGTGCGAGCCTTATCGTATTCTCTTGACGACTTTTTCCCCGAAACCGAAACCGGACCCTCTGTCGAAAGAAAAAAAAAGCTAGATCAGATGCTCCTTGAGGCCGGTTTTTCGTGCGCCTTGATAATTCACCATCAGCATCCACCCGTATTCCTAAATGAACTGTTTTGTCCATCGGCTCAAGAACTTAAAACGGTTACCGAAACGGCAATGAAATCCGGCGAAAAAACGATCCGGTTTTTCGGTGAAACCTGGGGTATTTTTTGGAAACAGCCCCAAAGTATGATCGTATCCGAGCCGCTCTTTCGAAATGAACTCCTTATTGGAAGCGTAGGCGTCGCTTTTCCCCTGGAAAAGACGTATCAGACGTTAAGGAACTCCCAGAAGAGCATCATCATTTATATCCTTATTAACGCAGCCATTTTATCCTGTGTCGGTCTTTATCGGATCGCGAAAATTTATTTTGAGCCGGTTCGCAGACTGGCAAAACGCGCGGAGGAATATACCGAAGAAGAGATTCCGTTTTCTGTTCGGAAAGAAGATAATGAGTTGAATCAATTGTCGAAATCATTAAACACTATGGTAAAGCGGATTTCCGATGACAAGGAAAAGCTGAAATCCATTATCGCTTCTCTTGAGAAAGCCAATGAAGAATTAAAAATGGCGCACCGAGAAGTTATCCGGGCGGAAAAACTCGCTTCCGTAGGGCGTTTGGCCTCAGGAATCGCACATGAAATCGGAAACCCTCTGGGAATCGTCGGCGGTTATTTGGAACTGCTGGGGAAACAGGATATATCCCTTGAAGAACGGGAAGAATTCACGCTTCGGGCCGCCGGCGAAGTCGACCGGATCAATGCCGTTATCCGGCAGCTTCTTGATTTTTCAAGACCGTCGAAAGGGGCTTTAAGCATCTGTTCGGCGAATGAGGTTGTCCGAAATATCGTCGGCATGCTCGCGGTTCAGCCTTTAATGTCACATATTGCCATTGAGCCGGAGCTGCTGGCAAAAAATGATACCGTTCGTGCAGACCCTGATCAACTCCGGCAGGTGTTTGTGAATCTGTCCATCAATGCGGCCGATGCCATTATTTCAAAAAAAGATGCCTCAAAAGGAAAAATTATCGTTAAAACTGAAAATGAAATCATCAAAAAAACGGAAAAGGAAACGGTTTCAAATATCAAAATCTCAGTTATCGACAATGGGGCGGGGATCGCGGAAGGGCTGATTGATACGATCTTTGATCCTTTTTTTACAACAAAAGATCCGGGTAAGGGGACCGGGCTTGGCCTTTGGGTTTCATTCATGATTATCGATGGGATAGGGGGAAAAATGAAGGTGAACAGCAAGGCCGGCAAGGGGACTGTGATGGAAGTGATCCTCCCGCTTCATTCAGCAAAAGCAACGCATCGGCGGCGCACAATTTCGGAAGAAGAAGATGAAAATCAATCCGGTGAATCATCAAAAAGGTTCTGAAAAAAGATTGTTGATTATCGACGATGAAGAGAACATGAGACACATGCTCTCTTCGATGCTTAAAAAAAGCGGATACCAGGTCGATTCGGCATCGGATGGAATCGATGGGCTAAAACGGATGAGCGAAAAGGCCTATGATTTTATTTTGTGCGACCTGAAGATGCCCAATATGGGCGGAATGGCGTTTCTTGATGCGGTCCAAGACCGGATCAGAAGTATTACCGTGATTATGATGTCGGCTTATGGCACAACCGATACCGCTCTTGAAGCCATGAAGATGGGGGCTTATGATTATATTTCAAAACCGTTTAAAA
>MGQD01000127.1:2637-2719 GCA_001797695.1 Deltaproteobacteria bacterium RBG_13_49_15
AGCTATCGGTTCGGCAATATGGTGGCCAAGAGCAGCAAGATGCAGGATGTGTTTACGCTTGCGGAAAAGGCTGCTAATTACA
>MGQD01000127.1:2893-14218 GCA_001797695.1 Deltaproteobacteria bacterium RBG_13_49_15
GGAAGATGAAATCACCAAAGGTTTATTTCGTGAGGATTTATATTATCGGATCAATGTGCTTCAGATTCACCTGCCCCCTCTCCGTGACCGCCCGGAGGACATTCCGCTGCTGTGCCGGCACTTCGTCGATAAATTTTCTGCCGGTTTTAAAAAACATATCAGTGGGATATCCTCGGAGGGGATGGCGCTTCTTCTAAAGCACGAATGGCCGGGAAACGTCCGGGAGTTGGAAAATGTCATCGAGAGGGCGGTTGTATTGGCTGAAATGGAAATCCTTCAGGCTGAGCATTTTCCATATAATTTGGGAACCAAGTCCGATGACGGTGATTCAGCCTTTCTGCCGGAAGGGTTTTCCCTTAAACGAGCGCAGAAGGTGCTTGAAAAAAAAATGATTACAAGAGCACTGATCGAATCCGGAGGAAACCGCACTAAAGCGGCTAAACTCCTCGAAATCAGCCATCCGTCATTACTGTCCAAAATAAAAGAATACGAAATTGTTGCATAGAACGGATTTCTCCGCTCTTGCAACGATCGATTTTGTATCCAAAAAGGACGCTTTGATTAAGGAGTTGTATTTTCTGAATTGATGAAGATATGCGAAGGGACCGGATCGCTATTAATCATTTATCGTATCCCTTAATTTTCCGGAGCATTTAAACGTTACGACTTTTCTCCCTCTCAACGTAAGATCACTGCCGGTGGCGGGATTTCGTCCTCTGCGTTCTTTTTTGTTTTTGACGCAGAATTTGCCGAATCCGGAAATCAATACATCCTCTCCTTTTCCCAGCGTGCGCTTGATGATGTCAAGGAGCGATTCGATGGTTTCCACTGATTTCTTTTTGGTAAAGCCGAGTTCGTGGACCTTTGCAACGATATCATTTTTCGTCAACGCCATGTTTCCTCCTCATCGAACCTGAAAGACGATAATCTGCCCGCCTGGATTTCCATTGAATGGGAAATATTTTTGTTACCCCTTTAACCCGTATTTATGCAATTGTGGAAAAACGGTGAAGTCGTAAATTTAACGATCCGGTAAAATATACGGATATTATTGCGCTGTCAAGAATTTAAGCGCCCATATCGGTCTTTTCTTGATTATTGATTGAACTTGAAACTCTGTTTCTGATATTTAGCGCCATCGGGATTGACAGTCCGTTAATCAAAGAGCAAAAGATTTTTCGTTTATGAAAAATCCTTTGTTTTCCATGGAGCCGGCAGGCGGACTCGAACCGCCGACCTGCTGATTACGAATCAGCTGCTCTACCTGCTGAGCTACGCCGGCCAAGATGAGAATCAAGCTACTTACTTTATGAAACAAAATCAAGAAAAATATTCTCTTAAGGCCCTTGTTGATGTTATTCCGAACAGAAGGAGTTCCATCGACTGCGTCGGGCTGACGCGGCCTTCCTTTGCATACCTGGCGTTTTCAATTTACCATAGACACCGCCTTCCAATCGTCGCCGTTACATCCACGGTCGGAGAAGCCGACAAGCTATCATTGGATCTTCAATTTTTTTTTAACGGGACAGACATCACGGTGATGCATTTTCCTCCCTGCACTATTTTCCCGGGTCGAACGAACGTCTTCCATAACGAGACTTCGGCGGCAAGAATACGGACGCTATATCGCATGATCAACGGAGAGGCGCCGGTTCTGGTCGTCTCCCTGGAGGCTCTGCTGCAGAAAATCATCCCAAAGGATGAAATCACCGCCTATGCGGAACTGATCATGGAGAACGAGGAGATCGACCGGGACAGTCTGATTCAAAAATTGATATCCGGAGGTTATGTTCGTTCGGCCATCGTTGAAGAGCCGGGAGATTTCAGCGTAAGGGGAGGGATACTGGATATTTTTTCTCCGCTTTATCCGGACCCGCTGAGGATCGAACTGTCCGGTGATACGGTCGCTTCCCTGCGATTTTTTTCAGCGGCGAGCCAGCGAAAATTGAATACTCTTTCGGAAGCCGTCATTCTGCCTGCCCGCGAAGCGATCATCTCATCGAATCGAATGGAATCGATTTTAGGGAAGATTCGAACGCAAAGCGCTGAACTGGAACTCCCCGTAACCAAATTGCGGGAGTTCATCCAATGCATCAAACAGATGGAAAGACCACCGGAAATCGAAGGCCTGATCCCTCTGGTCTACGAATCCCCGGATACGCTGTTTGATTACATGCCGGAACAGACCCTGATTGCCATGGCGGAGCCAGGCACGCTTGAAAAGACGGCGGCTGAGTTCGGAGAGATAGTCCTGAAGAATTACATCAGTGCTCGAAACGAAGCGAAATTCTGCATAAAACCGGAAGATCTGTACATCGACTGGGAAACGATATGGGCAATTTCGAGAAGGCGGAAGCACCTGTCATATGAAATGCTCCCGGTTTCCGCATCAACGGAAAGTTCGGAAGGTGAAAACGGAACTTGGTTTTTTCGGATTGGTGAAAATCATGCGTTGTCTCAGGAGTTGGCCTACCGGAAAGAAAATGAGCGGCTATTTCTCCCGTTGGCCGATTGGATCACCCGGCAGGTCGATGCCGGATGCACCGTATTTTTTGCCTGCGGCACTTATCCACAGGCCAAGCGGTTGGAATCGCTGCTGGAGCCGTATCGCATCCCGGTTGAAATCATCGATACGTTTAAAATGGATATTCCCTCAACGGATACGGGTAAGAAACGGATTTTTATCTGTGCAGGGCATTTCAGCAAGGGCTTTGTCTGGTTGGATGAGCATCTGGCCATCCTGACGGAGGATGAGGTTTTTGGAGAAAAACGCCGGAAAACAATTCATCGCCGCCGCCTCCTGCAATCGGTTCGGGTCGTCTTTGAAGACCTCCATAAAGGAGATCTGATCGTTCATGATGATCATGGCATCGGCAGGTATGACGGATTGGAAAAGCTGAAGGTGGATGGTGCGGCAAACGATTTTCTTCTCATTCTCTATAAAGACGACGATAAGCTCTATCTTCCGGTGGAACGGATGAATGTGGTAAGGAAATATCTGGGGGTCGAGGGGATGGCGCCGGCCCTTGATAAACTGGGAGGCAAATCTTGGGAGAAGGTCAAAGAGCGTGTCAAGAAATCGGCCGAAAAAATCGCCGGAGAATTGCTTGCCCTCTATGCGGAACGGAAGGTAAGGAAAGGACATGCCTTTGAACCGACCGATAAATACTTCAGGGATTTTGAAGCCGCTTTTCCGTATGAAGAAACGGAAGATCAGTTAAGGGTCATCGATGAGGTGTTTGATGACATGGCAAAACCCGTGTCCATGGACCGTCTCATCTGCGGGGATGTAGGATATGGTAAAACGGAGGTGGCCCTCAGGGCTGCATACATGGCGGTCAATGGCGGTAAGCAGGTAGCGATGCTGGTCCCGACGACGATTCTCGCGGAGCAGCATTATGAGACGTTCTCGAAACGGTTTGAGAAATATCCGGTCTCCGTTGCCTGTCTGAGCCGGTTCCGTTCGGATAAGGAGCAACGGTCGATCCTGGAGGATCTATCCGCCGGAAAAACAGATATTATCATCGGAACGCACCGTCTTCTTCAAAAGGATGTTGCATTTAAAGATCTGGGGTTGCTCATAGTAGATGAAGAACAGCGTTTCGGCGTCAAGCACAAAGAAAAGCTGAAAAAGATAAAAAATACCGTCGACGTGCTTGTCCTCACCGCAACCCCGATACCTCGGACCCTTCATATGTCCCTTGCAGGAGTCCGGGATATCAGTCTGATTTCAACTCCTCCTGAAGAGCGGCATCCCATCATTACCTATGTTTCCGAAATGGACGACAGTGTCGTATCAGACGCCATTCGAAGGGAGCTGAAACGAAACGGACAAATTTTTTTTGTTCACAACAACATCCACAGCATCTGGAAAATGGCCGGACATTTGAAGGAATTGGTACCGGAAGCCGGAATCGGTGTGGCGCACGGCCGGCTGAATGAAACCGAACTTGAAGAGGTGATGATTTCATTTTTTAGGAAGAAAATCGACTTGCTTGTTTGCACGGCTATTATCGAATCGGGTTTGGATGTTCCATCGGCGAATACGATTCTCATCAACCGGGCCGACCGGTTTGGTCTGGCTCAAATTTATCAGTTGCGAGGCCGGGTGGGACGATCCAATGAACAGGCTTACGCTTATTTATTCATTCCAAGGGAAAGCGCTTTGACCCCGGATGCTAAAAAAAGGCTAAAGGTCCTGATGGAATACAGCGACCTCGGGAGCGGATTCCAGATCGCCATGCGGGATCTCGAAATCCGCGGAGGAGGGACTATTTTGGGCGCCTCCCAGTCGGGACATATTGCAGCGGTGGGTTATGACATGTTTCTCAAGCTGATGGAACAAGCGGTCTCCGAATTAAAGGGGGAGCCGGTCCAGGAAGAGTTACAGCCGGAAATCAATATCGAGATAAGCGCATTTATTCCTGAATTCTATGTAGCGGACATCGATCAAAGACTTTCCATCTATCGTCGTCTTTCCCGGATGACCGATCTGAAAGAGGTGTCCGATTTCAAATCGGAACTCATGGACCGATTCGGCCCGATGCCGGGCGAATCGATGAATCTGGTATTTAAGATCATGTTGAAAATTTTGGCCGTTAAGGCCGGCGTCAGACGGCTGGACCTGGCCGGAGACATTCTCGTACTCTATTTTTCATTGACGCATCTGAAGGACGGTTCGCGAATTGTTGAGATGATCAGGTCGGATCCCGGACGATTTTCACTCTCTCCTGATCACGTCATGAAGATCAAGTTATTCAGAAACGGGCAAAAAGGGTTGTTGTCTCAAACGAGAAACATATTGAAAGCAATCGGCAAAGATGTTAGTTAAAAAAAATTTGATCCACCTGAACCGAAACAGCGAGATCATTCCCCGCTGTTTGCGGCGGGGTTAGCGAGCGAATTTAAAAACAGACATTATTCCTTGCGGTCGAAGATTCCCCGCTGCTTGTAGCTGGAATCTTCAATAATCCACAATACCGTTTTAATTGATCGGATGGACCTGCAGATGACGATTCGAGATTTCCGCCGAATAGCCCGCCTTTTTATCCCATCCGGTTTCATAGTTTTATTGACATTTATCGTTCCGGCGAATTGCCTGGCCGAGACCGTCGACCGGGTCGTTGCCGTTGTAAATGACGACATCATTTCCCTCTTTGATCTCAGCTTTGTGCTGAAACCCTATGAAGACCGGATCAAATCTCTCGGTTATTCATCCGATAAGGAAAAAGAGATGCTGTTGAAAGTTCGGCAGGAAATGATGAATCAACTGATTGATCAAACCCTTGCAGATCAGGAGATCAAGCGCCTGGAAATTTCGGTGAGCGAGAAGGAGATTGATCAGGCGGTTGAACGGTTTAAAGAGGTGAACTATTACACGGAAGAAGAACTGGAAAAGGGGTTAAAAAAGGAAGGAATATCAAAAGACGAATTTCGGAAACGGCTAAAAGATGAGATCCTCCGGACAAAGCTGGTCAATCGACAGGTCAAATCCAAAATCGTGATCACCAAAGAAGATGTCGAATCGTATCACAAGGCGCATCCTGAATTGTACGGCGGCAAAAAAAGGTATCACCTTCGTCATATTATCATGCAGGCATCTCAGAATGCCGGAGCCGACGCGAAAAAGGCCGTGCTCATGAGAATGAAAAACGTCGCAGACAAGCTAGAAAAAGGTGAGCGATTCGAAGATCTGGCAAGAGAATTCTCCATGATGTCAGCTAAAGAAGGAGGTGAACTGGGAGTCTTCGATTTCGATGACCTTTCCACTCAAGTACAGGAATCCCTCAAAGGGAAAAAGGTTAAGGAATTTACTGAAATTCTGGACACGGATTTGGGATATCAGATTTTTTACATAGAAGAAATCCTTCATAAACCCGGAAAATTGCTGACGGAGGCTTCTCCCGAAATCGAGGAGAAGCTTTTTCGAGATGAAGTGGAAAAAAGATATCGGGAATGGATTAAGGAATTGCGGAAAAAATCTTATATCCGAATCATTGATTCGTAAGGAATGCAAATGCCTGCGGAAACTAAAGAAATGTCTTTTGGAAGATATCTTCGGGAAGCGCGTGAGGCAAAAAGGATTCGACTTGAGGATATCTCGAATGAAATCAAAGTCGGCCTTCATAAACTGATTCAACTTGAAAATGAGGATCTCCAGCACCTTCCGGAGGCGGTTTACGTCAAAGGCTTTATCCGGGCGTATGCAAAAGCCGTAGGAGATGACGGAGATGAAGCGATTCGGCTTTATGTTTCAAGTCTGGAAAAGATCGAAAAGCCGGTCATTCCCGAAACCGATTTGGACGAGAACCGGAAACGGTTCTGGCCCCGAATAGCAGTTGCGCTTTTAGGGCTTGCCGGAATTGTGCTGGTATCGGTCGTATTAATTTCTCTTTTTCAAAGTAAAAAACCCATTCCCAAAGAACATCCCAGGGAAGAAACTCGTTCTACGGATGCAGTCAATAATGTGAAGGCGCCGACACAGACACCTCCTGCTGCGCCGGCTGAAGGAGATACGGCAAAACCCATCTCTGAGGAATTATTATTAAACGTCCGAGCGATTTCGAACACCTGGCTGGAAATCGGATCGGATGATCAGGATCCGAAATCATACAATTTGAAAACCGGAGACCGCCTGACCCTCAAGGCTTCTTCCGGATTTCAGGTTCATATCGGAAACGCCGGGGGTGTCGAAATGGAACTCAACGGCAAGCCCGTCCCGATCGAAGGGAAAGCCGGACAGGTGACCCGGATGAAAATCCCCTGACCAGGAATAAGACGCCTATGTTAGATGATCGGAGCAAAATACTGACTGACAGCCTTAAGCGGCTTTTAAGACGGGGGGCGACCACCCATCTTGCGAAGATCGTTAATAAAACCCACGCAACGGATCTGGCTGTAACGTTCCGTTCCCTCTCCCGTACAAATCAGCGAAAACTGCTTAACCTAATCCACGACATCGAGAAAAAAGGGACCCTGTTGATGGAGCTCGATGAGGACATCCTTGTCGACCTGTTTGAAGGGATGGACGTGGATGAAATCGTCAAGATATTCGACGCCCTGCCTAAAGATGATGTCGCAGGCCTGCTCAGCAGCCTTCCAGAAGAGAAGTCCGACGCCGTTCTAAAGAAGATGAAAGGGGAGGGGGCTGAGGAGATCGAAGACCTTCTCAAATATGAGGACGAGACTGCCGGACGGATCATGGTCACTGATTTTATCGCTCTTAAACAGGACATGACCGCCAAGGAAGCGATCGAACAGATACAGAAAGAACACCATGAAGCGGAAATGCCGTTCTATCTGTATGTGGTCGATGAGTATGGTAAGTTGGTGGGCGTGAGCTCCCTCCGACAATTAGTGCTGGTCCCCCCGGAGACTCCTCTCAAAGAATTTATGACAACGGATGTGGTTTCGGTCGAAACAAGCGTGGACCAGGAGGAGGTAGCCAAACTGGTTGCCCAGTATGATATTCTTGCGGTTCCGGTTGTGGACGAGGGGCATCGTCTCGTGGGGATCGTAACGGTGGACGACGTCATCGATGTGTTTAGAAGAGAGGCGACGGAAGACATCCTCAAAATGGCAGGCGCCGGAGAGGAATTCGTGGAGACCAAGTCCGTCATGAAAAGTACCAGGATCCGTTTGCCGTGGCTTTTTGCCAGTTGTGTCGGCGGGATCATCGCTTCCCTCATCATCGGCTATTATACGGGACTGTTAAATCAGATGGTGTACCTAGTAGCCTTCATGCCTGTCATAGCGGGTATGGGAGGGAATGTCGGGACCCAATCCTCGACAATTGTAGTGCGGGGCCTTGCCACAGGCCGAATCAATATTCGGGATATTTTCAAAGTCGTATTGAAGGAACTGTCGACAGGGGTGATTTTGGGAATCATATATGGCCTGATCGTGGGTCTTGTTGCGGAATTTAGATACAGCACGGGAGGCCTCGCATTATCTGTCGGGCTGGCGCTCATGTGCTCCATGTCTGTGGCGGCCCTAATGGGGGCTCTATTACCGATGGTTTTCGCCAGAGTGCGAATTGATCCGGCTGTTGCGACAGGACCTTTCGTAACCACCGCCACCGATATTATCAGCGTCTTTTTCTATTTTCAAATCGCTGCGACTCTTCTAAAAATTTAACGTATGCTCACCGTATCGTCGCCCGCCATTGTTTTGCATCGCGCGGATTTCGGAGACTTTGATCTTATTGTCACCCTGTTTACGTTGGAAAAAGGGAAAATTACGGCCATCGCCAAGTCGGCAAAAAAAAGCATCCGGCGGTTTTCAGGGGTCCTTGAGCCTTTTTCTTTTCTGGAGGTGGTCTTGCGGGGTGGGCAGAAAAAAGGAATGCCCGTTCTGCAGGAGGCCAGCTTAAAACATCCGTTTTTAAAGATCCGCGAGCAGATCCAAAAAATGGCTTATGCCGGCTACTGGGCTGAGCTTGTGAAGGAATGGAGCGAAGAAGGAGAAAAACAGGCCGCGTTATATGAATTGTTATTAGGTACCCTGGAAGCGCTCGACGAAGACCGGATGCAGGAAGAGACGCTCTCCCTCTTTTTCCAGATCCGTTTCCTGACCCTGGCCGGATTGCAGCCGAACCTAGATGCTTGCCGGATCTGTCATATCGATCTGGAAAAGGTAACGTCGGCGAAAGTGGTTTTTCATGTTGCAAAAGGCGGGGTTGTGTGTGAGAAGTGTCCGGCGCCCGAAGCGCGGGTGACCTATCTTTCAAAGGGAACCTTAAAACAGCTCCAGCGGCTGGGAAAAACCGATCTTCGCAAGGCGTCAAGGGCTCGGCTCTCAGGTCCGAATATTCAGGAGGCTCAGGAGCTTCTTGAAGCCTTTATCCCCTATCATCTGGGGAAAAGTCTTAAAAGTCTTAGAGTCCTCAAACAACTGCGACGACAGGTATGATATGACGGGAAAATCCATTAGACGGATTCTCGAATCCGGACCGATTGAAGCTTCAGCTCCCTGCCGGATCGATATGGGGGGGACGCTCGACATCAGTACGTTTTATTATCCGCTTAGGCATCTGTCCCCGTGCACCGTGAACATCGCCATCGATCTGCGGACACGGGTAACCCTTTTACCGTTCGATTCCGGAAAGATCAGAGTGACGTCGGCAGGGTTTAGAAGCGCGACGTTTGAAGCGCAACAGGCGCCTTTCGATCACCCGTTGGGACTGATTTTCGCAATCGCTGAATATTTTGGAATCCAGGGGATTCATATCGTCATCGAATCGTCGTCTCCCCCCCGAAGCGCGCTGGGAGGTTCGTCATCCGCCGGTGTCGCCCTGATTTGGGCCTTAACCAGACTCTTTAGAAAATCCGGTGGTCCCCCCGCATCACGCCGTTCGGTTGCGCTTCTTGAGCACGGCATCGAAGCGAGCGTCGCCGGAGTGCCGTGCGGGCTTCAGGACCAGCTTGCCGCGGTTTTCGGAGGCGTGAACGCATGGTATTGGCGTTCGGATTTTAAGAACGGACCATTTCAGCGCGTGCCGCTGGTTTCGAACCGGTCCTGCGCGGAATTGGAACGGCACCTCCTGTTGGCCTATTGCGGGATCCCGCATGAATCCAGGTCGGTGAACTCCATCTGGATCCGGCAGTTTGTTTCAGGGAGGCATCGAGGGATATGGGAAGAAATAGTTGCACTGACTCATGAATTCGAAACGGCCCTTTCCGGAAATAAATATCAAAGAGCTGCCGAACAGGTTTCGGCCGAGACGGCCTTGAGGCTCCGGATGACACCCCGGGTATTGGACGAGACAGGCCGAAAACTGGTTGCATGCGCCGAATCCGAAAACTGCGGAGCTCGATTTACAGGCGCCGGAGGCGGAGGGTGCATCTGGGCCGTTGGTGAAAAAAAAGAGATTGAAACACTCAAACCAAAATGGGAATCCATCGTGTCCGGAAGGCGGGGCGCGCGATTGTTGAAGGTCGGTATCGATTCGAAAGGAGTATTGTAGGCTGCCCGATTTGATGGTATGAAAATTTTTTTTAAATTAATAATCAAGCCGATAACCGTCTAACGACAAGGAAAGAGGAACATGTTTTTTCAGGATGTCATTTTAACGCTGGAGCAGTTCTGGGCGAAGAAAGGGTGTGTGATCGCCCAACCCTACGATATGGAGGTCGGGGCCGGGACTTTTCACTGGACGACCCTGTTGCGATCTCTTGGACCTGAGCCCTGGAATGTGGCGTATGTGCAACCTTCAAGGCGCCCCAAAGACGGTCGCTATGGTGAGAATCCGAACCGGCTTCAGCACTATTATCAGTATCAGGTGATATTGAAACCATCCCCTTACAACGTCCAGAATCAGTATCTCGACAGCCTGAAAGCTCTGGGGATCGATACCCTTGAGCACGATATCCGATTTGTTGAAGACGACTGGGAAAGCCCCACTCTTGGAGCATCCGGACTTGGATGGGAGGTATGGCTTGACGGAATGGAGATCACCCAGTTTACGTATTTTCAACTGGCAGGAAGCATTGAACTGGCCCCCATTTCCGTCGAGCTGACATACGGCCTTGAGCGGATCACCATGTACCTTCAGGGGGTGAACAGTGTTTATGACTTGAAGTGGAACGCCCATGTTACCTACGGGGATGTTCATCATCAGCAGGAAGTGGAAGGATCGACGTATAATTTCGAACAGGCCGATGTGACCACCTTGCTGAATCTGTTTAATTTATATGAAGCGGAATCCGTCCGGCTTATTAAGCTTCCACTGGTGCTTCCGGCTTATGATTACTGCCTGAAGTGCTCGCACACATTCAACCTCCTGGATGCGAGAGGCGCCATCAGCGTGACCGAGAGAACCGGCTACATCGCCCGGATACGGAATCTGGCAAGAAACTGCGCTGAAGCTTATTTAAAACAGAGGGAGGCCATGGGATTCCCGTTGCTTAATCGGAAACAATGATCAGTTGCATTAAAAGATATGGATACGTTTCGAGGTGAATATGAATACGCTGCTTCTTGAGATTGGAACCGAGGAGATCCCCGCCGGATATATCGCTCCCGCATTGACGGCGCTCTCTTCAAACCTGCTGCAACGGCTTGATACGGCAAGGATTTCACACGGAAGTGCAAGCACCTTCGGGACTCCCCGAAGGCTGGCGGTGGAAATTCAGCATGTTGCGGAGAAACAGGAACCGCTGACTACGGAGATTATCGGACCGCCGAAAAAAGTCGCCTACGATGAAAATGGAAACCCAACGGTGGCGGCGCAAAAGTTTGCTGAAAAGATCGGCATCCCCTTAAATCGTCTCTCCATCAAAGAGACGAACAAAGGGCTCTACCTATGCGCTGTAAAAGTGGAGGCGG
>MGQD01000128.1:0-646 GCA_001797695.1 Deltaproteobacteria bacterium RBG_13_49_15
AACGGTTAGCTAAAAAAGTCAAACAAGAACTGAATCTGGAGGTAATCCTGACCCGGGATGAGGATCGATATCTTACGCTGGAGGAACGGACGGCGATCGCAAATACGAAAAATGCCGACCTGTTCGTTTCCATCCATACCAATGCCTCGAGGGATCACCGGGCATACGGGATCGAGACGTATTATTTAAACCTTGCGACCGACGACGAAGCGATCCTGGTGGCAGCCCGGGAAAACGCTACTTCAACCAAGAACATCAGCGACCTGCAGAAGATTCTATTTGATCTGATGCATAACTCAAAGGTAAACGAATCGAGCCGGATGGCCGGATATGTTCAGCATTCGCTCGTTGAAGAGATGAACCGGCATTACAGCCGGATTAAAGACAAGGGGGTCAAACAAGCGCCGTTTTATGTGCTTCTGGGTGCTCAGATGCCGGCCATTCTAGTCGAGACATCGTTTATCAGCAATGCGCGTGAATGCCAACGGCTCACGGATTCCCAATATCAGGATCGCCTGTGCGATGCCATCGTGAAAGGGATCGAGCAGTATATTCGAGAGTTGCATTAATTCCGGGGACGCCATACTGATTAAAAGAAGGGTTCAAGGATTCCAGGGTTCCAGAGTTTATCCGCTGGAGGCGGATG
>MGQD01000128.1:703-1077 GCA_001797695.1 Deltaproteobacteria bacterium RBG_13_49_15
AGCGCAGCGAAGGGCGCAGCCCATTTCACCGGGGCTAGATAGACCATTTATGGAGGAAGAGAAGATGACTTACAACACCATACTTTTTAAAGTGGAAGCAGGGATTGCCGTCATTACCTTCAACAGGCCGAAGGTGTTAAACGCCCTGAATAGTGAATTGCTCGGGGAGCTGTCGAATGCCTTGGATATTATTTCAGAGGATGAGGAAGTCCGTGTTTTGATCCTAACCGGAGCCGGAGAAAAGGCTTTTGTCGCCGGCGCCGACATTCCGGAACTCTCCAGGTTAAACCCCCTAAAGGCAAAATTCTTTGCGAAAAAAAGCCAGGCCGTCATCAATCGACTTCAATCTCTTCCTATACCGGTCATTGGAGCGG